>JALEWQ010000079.1 GCA_022783305.1 Trueperella sp.
TGCCACCATGGAACCATGAACTTTTCTGACATGTACGCCCTGGGTCCGCTCGACGGTCGCTACCGGCCGGAGGTCGCCCCGCTGATCGACCACCTCTCCGAGCAGGCCCTCAACCGCGCCCGCGCCCACGTGGAGGTCGAGTGGCTGATCTTCCTCTCCACGAACATGGTTCTCCCCGGCGCGCCCGTCCTCACCGACGCCGAGATCGCCTACCTGCGCGCGATCCCCACCAACATGGACGACGCCGATATCGCCCGGCTCGCGCAGATTGAGGCCGAGACGCGCCACGACGTCAAGGCGGTCGAGTACTTCCTCAAGGAAAAGATGAACGCCGCGCCAGCGGCGCTTGCCGAGCCCGCCACCAACCTCCCCCAGATGCACGAGATCGTCCACATCTTCGCCACCTCGGAGGACATTAACAACCTGGCCTACGCGCTCAACATCAAGGCGGCCCTCACGGACGTCTGGCTGCCGGCCGCCCGTGCCCTCGTGGCCGACCTTTCCCAGATGGCCCGCGCGAACGCCGAGACCCCCATGCTTTCCCATACGCACGGCCAGCCGGCTTCCCCGACCACGCTTGGCAAGGAGGTGGCCGTCCTCGCCCACCGCCTCTCCCGCCAGATCCGCCGCATCGAGGCGGCCGAATTCCTCGGCAAGTTCAACGGCGCCACCGGCACCTATGGCGCGCACTCGGTCTCCGTGCCGGGCGTGGACTGGCCAGCCCTCGCCCGCCGGTTCGTCGAGGGGCTGGGGCTGACCTTCAACCCGCTCACCACCCAGATCGAGTCCCATGACTGGATGAGCGAACTCTTCGCCGACGTCGCCCGCTTCAACCGGATTGCCCACAATCTCGCCACCGATTTTTGGACGTACATCTCGCTGGGCTACCTCGCACAGAACCTCGCGGCGCAGGGCTCTACGGGGTCCTCCACGATGCCGCACAAGGTCAACCCGATCCGTTTCGAGAACGCGGAGGCGAACCTCGAGATCTCTTGCGCCCTGTTGGATACCCTCGGCGCCACTCTCGTCACGTCGCGCCTCCAGCGCGATCTGACCGATTCCTCCACCCTGCGCAACGTCGGGGTGGCTTTCGGCCACTCGCTGCTGGCGATCACGAACCTGCGCCGCGGCGTGGCAGGCGTGGAGGCCAACCGCGCCGCGCTCGCCGCCGACCTCGACGCTCACTGGGAGGTCCTTGGCGAGCCGATCCAGCAGGCGATGCGCGCCGCCGCGATTGCGGGGGCCACCGGGATGCAAGACCCATACGAGCGTCTCAAGGAGCTCACCCGCGGCCACCGCGTGGGCGCGCAGGAGATGCGTGCTTTCATCGGCTCGCTCGGCCTTCCCGACGACGTCGCTACGCGTTTGGCGAATCTCACCCCTGGCTCCTACGTGGGTCTGGCGGCCGAACTCGTACGCTGAGCACATGATTGAACTGACCGTCGCCGCCACGGCACCCGCCGCGGACCAACTCACGGGCATCGCCGCGTGGGCCGTCACGATCATGGAGTCTCTGGGCGGGCTCGGGGTGGCCTTCCTCATCGCGCTGGAGAACCTCTTCCCGCCGCTGCCCTCCGAGATCATCTTGCCGCTGGCCGGTTTCACGGCCTCGCAGGGGACGTCGTTCGGCCTGGTTTCCGCGATCGTCTGGGCCACGGCGGGCTCGCTCGTGGGCGCGTGGGCGCTGTACGCCATCGCCCGCCTCATCGGCCGCGAGCGCACCCGCGCAATCTTCAACTGGCTGCCCCTGGTGAAGATGTCGGACGTGGATAAGACCGAGGAGTGGTTCCACAAGCACGACCAGTCCACCGTGTTCTTCGGACGCATGCTGCCGATTTTCCGCTCCCTCATTTCGTTGCCGGCCGGCGTCATCAAGATGAACCTGGCGTGGTTTACGCTGCTCACGACGGCGGGCGCCGCGATCTGGAACACGGCCCTGGTAGGCGCGGGCTACGTGTTGGGTGAGAACTGGCACCTGGTGGAGCAGTACGTGGGGATCCTGTCCTACGTTGTGGCGGCCGT
>JALEWQ010000101.1 GCA_022783305.1 Trueperella sp.
CCAATTTGGTATCACCGCACGATTCGATTCTGCGCGCTTGGCGGTGTTAGACTGACGAATCGCCGGGCCCCGATAGCTCAGGGGATAGAGCGTCTGCCTCCGGAGCAGAAGGCCGCAGGTTCGAATCCTGTTCGGGGCACCACGTGAAAACGCGGACTAGCAACGAAACCCGACAATCACCACGTAGGTGTGCGTACGCTAGGTGTAGCCATTAGTGTAGCCATTCCCTTTTCCCGCGGCGCTATCCAGTGGCCTATACACGATCAGCGTGCCGCCGAAGCGGCTTTCCGGGAAGTCTACGGAAACTAGCCCACACAAGAAAAGCGCCCCACCCGCTACCCAGAAAAGGTAGTAGGTGGGGCGCAAATCATATCAGGATGACAGCTGCCTAAAACTCCAGCCCGGAATAGCCTACCGGCTCGTCCGGCGCGTCCTGCGGCACCTTCGTCGGCCGGTACACGGACGCTAGTGCGGCCGAGTTGAGCCCGAGCACGGCGGCGATGAGGTTGAGGATCTGCGTGTCGAGTCCGTCGGCGATCACGCCAAGCGCGACCAGTAGTGCGATGAGTGCGACTGAGACGCCGTAGATCCACGAGCGTACTTTCGGCGTGAGAATAGTACTCATTTAATTGCTCCTTTTCGTCGTTGCCAAAACCCTCTGAAGTGCTTTGATTGTTTCCTTGCCTGCCTGGCCGTCGATCACGAAACCTTGGTATTGCCCCAATGACTGGAAATATCTTTGGGTCTCATAGACCGTCCAGTAGCCGAGCTCGCCGTCCAAGACGAACCGGGAGGCGGGGTAGAAGCCGCGGGAGCGCAGCCAATGCTGCCAGCCAAGCCACGTATAGTAGCCAGCCTGGCCATCGATCACACGCGAGTAGCAGCCCCGGTCGTGCAAAAACCGCTGTAAACCTTTGATCGTCTCTTCACCCGCGACCCCGTCGATCTCATACTCGTAATACGAAACCTTCCCGTCGCGGTTAAGATCGCCGGGCGCGACCTGTGACGGGGCAGGCGCTTTTGCTGGGATCACCGGCTCTGCTCCTGGCCTGACCCCATGCGCGCGGAAATCCTCACGCGGATTACGCGTCTTGCCCCGCCGATCCCAACACTCAAAATGCAAGTGCGGACCCGTGACGCGTCCGGTAGCACCCATCAGCCCGATCTGCTGACCAAGGGCTACTCTCTGACCGACACGTACTTGGATAGCGCTCAGGTGCCCGTAGTACTGGCGTTCGCCGTCGGGGTTGCGGATGAGGATGCCCTGGCCGGTGCGACCAGCCACGATATTCCAGCCGGCCTTTTCGACCGTGCCAGCATAGGCGGCGTGAATGGGGGTGCCTGTCTGGTTGGCGATGTCGATGCCGGCGTGCAGCATCGCTCCGATCCGTGCTGACAGGCGCGGCCGCCACCCGTACTCGCTCGACACCCGTCCCACGGCGGGGCTAGACATTGTAGCCATGATGTTTTCTCCTTGAGTTGTGTTCTCTTTGACGTATGGGCCAAGCACGCGCTCAGGGTCGTCGTAGACGCCTGGGCAGGCGGTTGGCCGGTTGGATACTTCCTTGTGGCCTTTGAGCGGTAGCTGGCCGTATTTCGCATACAGGCGGCGGATCAGGTTGCCTGCCTCGGCCTTGTCGGCTTCGGTCGCATAAGGCGCGATTTCAATCCCGATCGAAGTTAGGTTGGTGTCCCAGTTGCCGGCATGCCAAGCCGTATCCTCATCAGCCACCATCTGCGTCACACGGCCAGCCGACACCACGTAATGAGCGGAGTTGTTTCCGCCGCCGGAACGGAACCAGCCTACGACGCCGTCATGGGTGGGGTTGGTGGCCGGGTCACCCCACCAATGAATAACAATCTGGCTGATTTTCTTGCCTTGTCGGCCTTTCGTATAGCATTTCGCTTGTATGAACTCCACGCTCTCCCTTTCCTATGTTGGTACGAGAAAACCCCGCCAGGGCGGGGTTAGTCTTTGTCATCACTGCTCGCCGGGCACCTGCCCACCCGAGATTTCAAATGCTGCAGCTCGCGGTCAAACCGGGCGTAATCTAAGCGGGCTTGCTCACCCAACGCGTAACGGTTGCGTTCCTCGTTTGCTAGCCGGTCGGACGTGTCCTGCGTGATCGCCACCAACTGATCTAGCGTTTTTTCGATCCGGCCAAGCCCCTCCGAATTAGCCGCCACCGTCCGCTCTACAATCCCTAACCGGTTGGCAAGATCATCCACATCATCCCGTAATTTCGTTGAGTGCGCGTTCACGGTGGATTCTTCGATCCGCTGCACACTCTTAGCGATCGACACCCGCCGCTTACGCCACGCTAAGAATTTTTCTTTGGCCTGCGCCCAAAAGAATTGGGCTAAAAGGAGCAGGCCGAGCCCGATTCCGGCGACGATCTGGCCGATAGTTTCCGCTTGGTTGCCGTCCAAAAGGGGGGCTCCTTTCCTCGGTGTGCGGTGGTTAGGCGGGTTCGGATTCGGCGTCGAGTTTGGCGACTCGGCGTACTGCCCGGCGGATGAGCTGGTCGGAGATGACTTGTTCGTCCCAGCCGCGCCGGGAATGATACGGCTGCTCGGTCAGGCTTGCCTCCCACGCGTCGGCGATGGGTTTGTATGCGGCGATGGCGAGGGCGTGTTGAGTTGCGAATGCTTCAACATGACGCCCTCTTTCATGCGACCTTGACCAGCTGCCAGACCACCGTGCTCACGTGCGGATTTTCGTTTGCGTAATTCAGCATGCGGCACATGGTGTACCCGCCGCGGGTGCCCCGGTTCACGCTCATGATCAGCGTGTACCCCGTCGTAGCATCCGCCTGGTAGGAGAACCCGTACCCCGGAGGTGGGGTGTATGGCCACGGAATGTTTAACGTCGTCGCATACCAGCTATTGCCCTGATGGTTCCACGACGCCGACGGCATTTGCTGGGTGCCTGAGAGGGCGTACCAGGCGCCGTCAATGTACACGCTGTTGTCGGGCACGGTGGCCGCCTCGTCAATCACACTCGAGGTTGACGAGAGCTTGACCATGGGCCGGTTCGTTGCTGTGTTCCAAAAATGTAGCGGCCACACAGTCCCGGCCGGGGCCTTGCTGGCAATAGCATTCGCCTCAGTTACCGACGCCACCGGAATATATGCCCCTAGCGTCTTCGAAAAACTCGTGAGCGTGTCGACGATGTTTGCCGCCTGACTTAGGCTGGACACATCCCGCTTGAACACATCTTGAGCCATGACTCGTACCTCTTTTCTAGATTCGGGTGAATAGGGCAGGCACCGCGGGCGGTTCCCACCCGGCCTGCGTGGTGTGCGCCTGGACGGCCCGATACAGGGTCCTGTCATGAGCGACAATGTCACCGGCACGAACCTGGATGCCCGGCTCCCACGCCGGATGATCATCGGCCGGCGGGGCGTCCACGCTGGCGGGAGCTTTACCCAGGTCGGTCCACAGGTTAGGGGTTCCGGGCGGCCACGCATTAAACGGGTGCTCGGACCGCCACAGATGGCCCTCATGGGTGACAGTCACCCCCAACGGGTAGACGTTGTGCGACCCGGTAGGTTGCACCCACGGGCGGCCCTCCACCACATCGATGCCTCCAGTGATCTCAGCTAGTACACCCATGAGGCGCTCCTCACGGTCCAGTGCATCCAAGTAGAACTTGCCCAGGTTGATGATCTGCTCGAGCTCAGTCCGGTCGAGCTTTTCCCACCCAATATCTACTACCATCTGACCTACCCCTCTTTTATTTGGTGTATGTTGCCCGAATCTTGACCCCTTGAGGGCGGAACAGCGCATAGTTCGACTGGGAACCGCCGTACACGCCGAGGCCGCGAATACTGCCCGTGGCGAACCCGGTTGCTACGCTGCCTGGAAGCGGCACCCATTTGCCTTGGCCTCGCCCGAAATGGGTGGACGTGGCGGCCGATAGGCTTGGGCTAGATGCCGGGGCAGACGCATAACTGTGTGACCCAATAAGCACCGTTGACCCCGCCGAAGAATACGTGTGCGCATTCGGTAAGTAGATATCGATCGAGGCCACGTGCGACCCAGTGAGTGCACTACGGATCGTGCCGTAGTTGAAAAACATGATCCCGCGCCACTCACCGCCGTAGTACCCGCCAGCTATGTTCCCGGACGTGTGGGCATACTTCCGTCCCGCATTGTAGTTTTGGAACCCAGTCATCACCCATTCAGTGGTGTACTGGCGCTCCGTGGTGGTAGAAACGCTATCCCCCAGTTGGGAGCGCATGGTTTGCATCTGTAACGGTGCCGCCACGCCGATGTCCTCGACCAGCATGTAGCAGGCACGGCGCGTAGTGATGGCATCCCCCCAGCCGCGGAACGCGATCTGGGACGGGGCCTCTGAGGACTGCCCATACACTGACAGCGTGACTTCCTGCTGCGCACTAGCACCCGTATCATAGGCATTAAACGAGAACTCGTGCGTATAGGAAACTTCGGTTCCGCCCTCAAAATACGGCGCTATCCAGGTACGCGAGAAGGTAGAGTTAGCGGAGAATTTCGCACCAACAGCATGACTGATAGACGCTGAGGATTTGGCGCTAACTGAGAGCACTGCACGGTATTGGCGCCCCACTTCGGGGACAAATGACACTGAGCAGATCTCTGTCCACGGCCCCCCAGAAATAATGGTATTGTTCAGCATTGACCGGCCGATTACCCCACGAGGTAACGGGTCGAGCAGGGTAGCGAGCTCCACCCCACGGTACGTTAATGTATCATTCGCGGTGATGTTCTGTGCGGTCAAATCCCCCTGGGCGGAGACGAAAAAGGTGGCGGCACCGTCTTGATAAAAGCTGATGTAGTTCTCGGTGTTGACACGCAGATCCACCGCCCCAACCCCATCAGCATCCACAATCATCAGCCCGTCAGGCTTCAGCTGCAAGCCGCCCTTGCCATTCTCCGGCACCACATTCAGCATGCGCGAGGTCACTGACCCGTTGGCCATCATGTGCTCAGCGATTACACGCTGGGCCACGAAAAGCTTCGCCACGATCAGCTCCGAATAAAGTTTATTGACGACCGCCGTGGCGATACGTGCCGACCCAGTCACCTGAAGCTTGTGCACATCCAACGACGCGACCAGCTCGTTGCGGATCAGCGACGCTTTCCACTGGGACCCGTCCCAGGTCCACTGACCGTACAGGTTATGGCTCATGTCAGTCTGCCACCACACGTCACCTTTGACCTTGCCCGGAGTGCGCGTGGACGGCCTGCTGGTGGAGATCGTAATCGCCGTTTTGCCATCCAACGCAAGGACAACCTTGCCAAGGTCAACCTCGGTTTTCTCAACCTTTGACTGTAATGCGGCCGCGTCCTTCTTCACTTGATCAGCCGTGGCCTGCGCGGCCCGGGCAGTCTGCTTCGCGACATCCGCTGCCGACTGGGCGGTCCTCGTCCGCTCATCCAGTGCACCATACTTTGCCGCCGCCTCATCAGCCGTCTGCTGCGCGGTCCTCGCATTCTCTCGTGCCGTGTCTGCCACCACCTGCGCTGACTCCGCCGCCTGTTGGGCTTGCTGTGCCGCACCCTGTGCGGCCTGGGCCTGCGCATCCACGGCCGCAGACTGTGTGAGCGCTTCCCGCGCCGACTCACTAGCTGCCTGAGCCCCACGCTTAGCCTGGTCAGCAGCCTGCTGCGCCTTCCTTGTGCGCTCGTCGAGTGGCCCGTACTTCTGTGCGGCCTCATCTGCGGCTTCCTGCGCGGATACTGCCGCGTTATGCGCGTCCCGTGCCGAGATCACAGCCGCATCAATCCGGCCAGCCTCCGTCGCCAGCTTCTCCTCCAGGGTTGCCAGGTGCTCGCTGAGTGCCGAATCTGCGGCCGCCAGCTCCTGCTTCGCGTCCGCCAGCTCTTGCGTGGCCTCTTCAAGCCGCGCTTTTTCTTCCTCGGTCATGCCGCGCTCAGTGATCGGCTCCAGCACGGTACCAGCCCACGAGGGCGCCCGCCGCACCACCAGCTCACCCGAGGCCGCATCTTCGCCAGGCTGAGCGAGGGGACGATCCGACACCGCCGCGAGAACACGCACCGGGCGCCCCCGCTCTTCGAGCACCGACACCAGGCCGCCGATGACGAACATGCCTGGCATCAGCGGTAGCCACAGGTCGACCCCCATGTAGGAGACCAAACCCCGCTTGGAATCCGCACTCAGCTCTTTGAGCACGCCCGTGCGCTCCACCCGGCCAGCCTCCGGCCCCTCCGGCTGCCCATCATATGCTGAAAGAATCGTCACGAATCCACACCTACCTCGATCGTCATCTCGCCCAGCCCATCAGCCGGCCACTCCACACCGACAACGCGACCAGCCCACCTCGACTGCTCAAACTCCACAATCACCGCATCGTCGATATTGATTTCCCAGTCGGAGGCGGCCCTCACTTGGAGGATGTGTGCGCCTCGGCCTAGCTCGTAGAGCCGGTTCACCGCCATATGCCGCGCGGCGGCCGGCGTTGTCACCGCGTCCGCTTCCACCTCCACTGTGACCCACCCGTACTCGCCGGGAGAATACGGGCCGTACTCTAGGAAAGCTTCCTCCGCAAAATCCGGCTCCCCATCGACACCTTTCCCACGCACGACCACATGATTCGGCCGCTCAAACCTGTCAAACACACAGGGCGCGGAGACGACGGTGCCACCGTCCCCGTCACGTAGCACCCGCGTGAACTCTTCAGCTGGCTTTAGCGGGTCTGACAGCACGACACCGGCATCCACGTGCCGCAGCCTCGCGGGGATCGCTTGGACCATGTCGGTGAGAGCTTGCCACCGGTCAGTGCCCGACACCCACCCCGCCGGGATCGACGGAGTCACCGCGCTCATCGCCACACTTAGCGCGATGTTGTCCTCGGCGAGGATATCGCGGATGACGTCGACCGCGCGTTTAGCCTCCGGGTATTGGGTGGCGTTCCGGCGTGCATGATGCCGCACCCGTGACAGCAGGCCATGCCCTGACAGGGTGATGCCAGCCGCCTCCACGGAGGCGGTCTCGATCTGGCAGATCACCGACGCGGCCTGCCAGGTGCGCCCACCCTCACGGAAATCCCACTCGAGGCGCATGGTTTCCCCCACCCCGGTCAGTAGCTCCCCACGGGCAAATGGCCGAATGTCGACACCGTCTACCATGTAGGGGATCTGCACTTCGAGCACGTGGTCGTCTGTCCCATCCGGTAGGGCTTTGACCGCGTAGGAGCCGGACACGACCGGCGCCACGAGCGCGACCTGGTCGTGCTGATAAACAGTGAGACTGGGGGTGATCTCCATGCGTGTTACACCTGTGCCTCTCGGTCAGCGAGAACCTTCCATGACGCATTTGCCGCTTGCATGCCACCCCATGTGTCCCACTGGGTGGCCACGTCGGCCCACTGGAAGCCACCCACGTCGCCGATCGCGTCCACGTCTGCCGGCACAAGCTCCAGCTTCCACGCCCGCCGGGCCAACCGGTCAATATCCGAACGCTGGGACGGGTACGCCGCCACCCACACCGTTTGGAATGCCGGGATCTGACAGCCCACGGCGTGACACGCTGCCTGCGCGTGATAAACTCCCACCGGCGCGCCTGTCTCGAGTAGGCCAGCCAACCGCGTGGAGTCCGCACCCACCGTGACGGCTTCGAGCGTCCACGACTGTGCGCGCGATTCACGGCGTCGCACCACCGGAAACTTAGCACCATGCGGGTAGATGAACGCCAACCCCGCGTCACCGGTCACAGGGTAGTCGCCTAGCCATTTGAACGGCACCCTCACACGCCCGTCGAGCGAGCGAATCTCATGCCGATCCGACTCAATCTTCTCTGCAGGAAACACGGGTTACCTCCTTACCAGTGCTCGTTGCTTTTCACGGCGTACGATCCGCCCATCAATCAACGGCACCAGGGCTTCCCCCACCTGCAGGGCGCCCTCGATCCGCATCCCTTCAAGCGATGGGGTGGCAACGTTCACCACCGGCCGGGGAGCCTGCGCCGACGGCCCTTGCACCACGCCGCCCGCTTGGTAGCCACGCAACCCGCGGCGCATTGCCTCGACCACGGCCACGCCACCAGCGCGCGCAACATCCCGCTGCGACCACACAACCTCGCCCTTGTGCACGATGCCCGCAGGCTCGGTCACCCTGCCCGGACCCGTGTACCCACCCTGCGAATAGCCAGGTGTCGACATGCCCACCCCAGCACCAATCAACGCGCCTTGCTGCACAATTTTCTGAACTAGTGTGACCTCTTTACGCGCCGGAATGGAATCCATCCACAACTTCCAGCCATCAACCTTGTACCGCGCCTGCCAATCATCAAACTCGGCCTCTGTACGAATATCCGCCGGGATCAGGCCGTAATCCGCAGCCAACTCCACAGCCCGATCACTGTTGACGCCCATCTGCCTTGCAGTTGCGAGGAAGTCACCGGTCATCTGCTGAGTGCGTGCGGCAAGGTCATCGGTCACGCCGCCTTGCTTGATCATGGCCTGCATCCATCGGGCCGAGTCACGGGCGAGATCGATCAGCGAAGCCTGGTTCTCGCGCTGTTCTTTCGTGCCCGTGGCTGACGCTCCAGCAGCCGCGTGAAGATTCTCGGTGACTTTCGTGAGCGTGTCTGCATACCGGATCGCAGCCTCATCCACGGACATGTTGATACCCGCCGCCTCAAACAACGAAGCAATGTAGTCGTCTAGCGCTTGTTGTGCCCCGGCCGCTTCCTCACCAACCTGGCTAATCCCGCCAGCCGCTACCTCCGACGACCCCGCAAGATCGTCACTCGCCCCGGCCGTGCCGTCCATCGCAGCCTCGGCACCTTCGAGCATTTGCGCAGCGTAGTTTGCGTCGCTGCCTGCCAGGTCGAAACCGGCGGCGACATCATGGAGCCGGTTGCGCAGGTCGTTCATGCCCTCGCTCACCGGTTCTACAGCCATGTCTCCTAATGTGTTGCCTAGCCCATAGGCGGCTTGGTCGGCGGCCGCCATGTTCAAGCCCAACAGTTCAGCCCCGTTGTAGGCGTCCTCGATCTGGTCCGAGTTCACACCCAGAATTTCGTTGACGCGGGCGATCGCGTCGGCGTTGCCTTCTATCGCGGGGATCAGGTCGGCCACGTTCCCGCCGAGCGCCGCATAGTCCTCGGCCACCCCATTCGCGGCTAATTCCGCAGCGAGGAGTTCACGCGTGTTGCCCGTAGCCGCTCCCGTGACCCGGTCGAATGACCCAGCGAGCCGCCTGCTGACTTCTTCGGCCGCGCGGCCTTCGTTCACATAAGACGCGACGACACCGGCGAGCACGCCCACCGACCCTGCGACCAGGGCTATCGGCCCAGACAAGCCAGCAATCGCCCCGACTAGGCCGCGCGCCATGCCGCCAGCCTCCCCCATCGCTGTTCCGATACCGAGGATATTGGCGCTTTTGAGGGCCTGGAAAGCGTGGTAGGCATCCAGGACGCGGGGTGCGAGGAGCATGAAGCCACCTGCGGCGAGTGATATGACACCGCCGAGCCCTGTGAATACTCCGATCACCACCTGGAGCGGAGCGGGCAGATCACCGATCCAATGCACAACCCCGGTCAGGCCTTCAACAACAAAGCTTAACGCGGGGAGTAGCAGGTCTCCGAGCGAGATCGCCAGATCAACGACGTTGTTCTTGAAAACGTCGAGTTTCGCGGCCGTTGTTTCCATCCGGGCCGCATACTCATCCGACAACGCCGTGTTTTCCTGGTAGGCGCTATTGCCCATTTCGATCGCACCCGTAAACAGGTCCGCAGCGTTGGCCGAGGAGCGCAACACATTACCCACACGCACATCAGTCATACCAAGCTCTTGCAACACCGGATAGGTAGACTGGCCGGTCGCTTCCATCTGGGCAAGGCCTTGAATGAACATGGTCAGAGCGCCTGCGGCATCGTCCCGGAACGCCCGCGCGAACTGCTCACCCGTCATCCCCGCGACCTTGGCGAAAACCTCTAGCTTTCCGCTGCCGGTGTCGACCGCGTTACGCATCTCGATAATCACCTTCGACACGGCGGTACCACCGGCTTCTGCCTCGATACCCACCGACGACAAGGCAGTCGCGATACCGAAAATGTCACCCTCGGTCATGCCCGCCTGCTTACCAGCAGAGGCCAACCGCATCGACATGTTCACAATTTCAGACTCGGTCGTCGCAAAATTGTTACCTAGTGCGACGATCGCGGAGCCCATGTTCGTGAATGCAGTTTGGGATGTTCCCATAATATTCGCGAAGCGTGCCAGCTGGGTTGCCGCCTCATCAGCGCTCAAGTTGGTCGCCTCACCCATTTGGATCATCGCCTCAGTAAACGAATCCAAATTCCTGGTCTCGATACCGAGCTGGCCAGCCGCCTCCGCCACCTGCGCAATCTCCGCATGAGTGGCCGGCATGCTCCTGGCCATATCACGCAGCCTGGTATCCAGCAGCGCGAACTCGGCTTCGGACGCATCAACAGTTTTACGCACGCCCGCGAACGAGGACTCCCAGTCAATGGCCGCTTTCGCTGACCCAGCAAACGCCGCCGTCAACCCGGCACCAAACGCCACCAGGACCCCGCCGATACGGTCCCACTCGGCACGCTGGGCTTGCATCGACTGCACCAACCGGCCACCATTCGTGGACGCCACCTGTGCGGACTTATCCATGTCCCTCACGGCCTGCTCAAACGACGTGCTTGCGGCGGCCATGTTCTTCCGGAAATCCTCCACGTTCGCCCGCAAGACCACCTTCACGGAACGCTCACGCATAGGTTTCACCTCACTTCTGCCGGTAGCGTGTTCACCACCGGGAATTTCTGGCCCGGCTCTGCCCGGAGATGCTCATCCATCACCACCCGGTCACGCGCCGCACACGCATAACACACCGTGGCCTCGTCCGGTACCTCGAACCAGCCATCCATTGCCGGGTCGTATGCGATCTGGCGCGGGATACCACAATCAGGGCACTTACCGCGCTCATACATTTCAAGAGCCACCGATAGGGACCGGTCGGTTTCCGTCCACGCGCCCCGACCCTCCACACCGAAGAACTCCAAGGGCCGCACCTGCCATGCTTTCGCTGTCTCAAGCCCCGTCAAGATTTCGAGATTGTGGGGTTCGGTCAGGACGCGCGCTAAAAAACCGGTAAACCCGCCTGCTCGTCGGCGCCGTTGAGCTGATTCCAGGCTCCGACGACGCGCTTGTACTGGGCCGGTATCTTGTCGGCCATGAGGAGGAAAAAGTCCGCATCCCCGGTCAGCACAGCCGGTTCGACGACCTGGGCAGCAATCAAGTGCGCACCCACCTCTGCCTGCGTCGTGATACCGGCGTCGCGAAGCTCCTTAACTTTGCGTTTCTGCCAATCCCTCGAGCGCTCTTCAAGGGTGATTTCCAGCCCGGAGGCAAGGAACTCTTCACGAATCTTGTCAGCCCGCTCGGATAGCTCGCGGACTTTAATGCGGTCTCCGCGTAGCGTAGCTTCGGCGATCCTGCCGGTGATCTTTGAGTGTTTGTTGGCTAGGTCTCCACGCGAGTAGATGATGACGGTGACCCTCGCGGTGCGGATGCCTTCGATGAAGGCGTGCAAGTCGAACTCTTGGGCGGCCTCGCGGATGCGCTGTTCGACGTCGGAGCTACTTAATGTCTCCTCGAGGGGTTCGTCTTCGCCCACATCGGGCGGGGTGAGGTCGGATAGTGATTCTTCCATGATGCTCCCTTAAGGTGTGGTGTGCGGGCCGGCCAGCAGCATGCTCGGAGTAGACACACGCCGCTTTCCTGCCCGCACACGTCTGGTATCAGGCTTCGGCGACTGTCTGGTCAAGGTGCATCGCACCCACAGCCAAAGGCACCGGCCGCTTGATATACCCAGAACCGTCAGCAGGGAACTGCGGGTCATCATTGGTGACCTCGAAAGCCGAGTATTCATCCCCGGACTTCCACGCCTGCCCTGCCGGCGCCCCATCACGGCGCACCAGCGTCAGCTCGGTGCCCTTAGTCTTGAACAGGGAGAACACGACGTCGGCTTCCGGATCAGGCTTACCGTCCTGGTCAAGGTAGCGGAAAATCGTCACGTGCCCAGATCCTGCGGACAACCCAAAGGCCTGGCCTTCTCCGGGTGCGCCGAGCTCGATCTCCGAAATCGTGGATGACCCGGACGGGCCAAGCTGGAAATCAGACTTCAAAATGAAGTCTTGGATGTCGTAGCCGGCCGTCAGTTCGGCGACCGTGATCGCCTTCATGTTCTTAGGGCGCACCGTGAGGACGGTGAGCTTCGTGCGTGCATCAGCGAGCGTCTTCGGCCCGCGCTTAATCTCCTTGGCCATTACTTAGCCGCCTTCCGCCCCGCTGCTGGGGTCTTGGTCTCACCCTTGTTCGTCTTGTTAGGTAGCGAAAAATCCGCACCCAGCACGGGGTGGGAAAGCCAATGCTCGGGCACCCTGCACGGGCGTCCAAGCCGGTCGATCACATCAATCATGGTTCTTCTCCTATCGATCCTCGATCGGTATAAATCTGGTAAATGTCGTCAAGATAAAACGGGTAGGTGCCATCATCAGGGATTGCGACCGTGGTATCCACAAACGGACCATCACAGGCCGCGAGCACAAAACTCGTGTGGCCGATAGGCAGGCGCATCGTGTGCTGGTCGAGGGCCTTCCTGACGCGGGCGGCCATTGTGTACAACGCTTGACGGGACTGGCCCACAAACCTGACGGTCAGTTCACCACTGGTCGAGTCGCGCCCGTACATAGATTCTTCCTCGTCGCGGGCTCCCAGCCCGCCGATGAAAACGACGTAAGGCAGATCGGCCAGCGAATGCTTGGACGCATCCGTGTCATAGACCTTGACCTTCCCGTCAAGTGCGCCAGCGATCAGGTCTTTCACAGCACCTCCTCAACTAGGTCTTGGATTGCTTTTTCAAACCTTGGCAATTCCCGGTCCAAAGCCCCACCCGGGTCAGGCAGAGTGCCGCCACCGCCGTGCACACCACCAAAGTAGGCGATGTTCGCGAGGTTGCCTTGGCCGCGTTTAACAGGCCCAATCTCAGCACCGAAGCCCTGGTCGAGCTTGTCAAAGCTGATCGTGCCCTTGATGCGTTTGAACCACTTCGTGTCGGAGGCGTCTTTGACCAGATCGTTTTTGATGTTGAGTGCGCCTTTGCGTACCACCGCGGGTACTTTGCGCACCACATTCAGTGGCGCTTCATGCAAGTCAACTGAAAACGCGCGCAGTTCGGAGGTGTCTACATGGATGTTAGCCATGGGTCACCTCGTCAACGAAGATCCGGTACGCGGTCGCCGTCGACTTGTACGGGCCGACTACACCCACCCGATAAACCCGCCCAACCAGAAGCGGGTCATCAAGATTTTCGAGCACCTCAACTCGGTCCCCGGGCTGGACGCGTGCCACACCCACCGGGATATCCACACGCACCCGAATCGAGGTTGCCCGCGCCCCGGCTGTCACAGGGTTAGCCTCATACGCCTCATAGGACTGGACCTTGCCCACGCCTTCATACACGGTCTCCACCTGGGAGACCTGCTTGAACGTGGCCTCGTCGAACTCGGTCTCGCCCGTAGGCCGGCTAATCAACACCCGAGCGCGCATCAACTTTTCTGCAAGCTGCCTGCCCCGGCGAATCCCACGAGCGCTTACGGCCATAACGCATCACCGCCCTAGTACCACAAGATGGGGGCACCGTCCGGGGTAGGCACAAACCCACGCCCAACCAGTTCCGGATCGCGCGTCGTCGACACGGTACCGAAAGGGCGGCGCGGCCTGAACCGAGCCAGAGACGCCCTCTCCGACGCCGTCAAATACAGGCCGGCCTCTTCGACCTTGCGGCCAGAGCCCCGCCAGTCATCGACCGCCTCGGACGTCCACCCATCCGGATTCGTGTATGCGCGAGCCGCGCACGCTAGAACCGCGAACTTCGCCACCTGGGGCACATCCTGCTCAGTCCAGCCCGGCTCACCGGCATGCGACAGCACGAGGGAGGAGGCGGCATCAAGGAATGACTCTGCCTGCTTGACATCCGTGCTATCGCTAATGGCTTCGCCGATGTAGTTAGCAAGTTCGGCCACCTGTGCTAAACGCTTAAGCTCCATTGGTGCCGCCTCCTTCCTTGCCTGTTAGCTGGACGGTGCGGACGCGGTCGAGATCGTTGCCGCCACCGCACGGGTGGCATCCAGGGTCGCCGCACCGTAGAACGTGTCAACGATCGACTGGTCTTCAAGCTGAACCGGGTTGTACTGCATGATGTGACGCAGGGCGAAGCCAGCCTCCGAGATCGTGGCCCCATACGCGGCGCCTTCAGGGCGACGAGAGGGGCGGGTGACGAACGCGAAGGCGTCCTTGTGGTAGGCCACCGCCTTGTTCGCCGGCAGGTCCGGGGCGACCACAACCTGGAACCCCTTCAGGTTCCCAATCGTCGCCGCACGCAGCATAGAGCCGCCGTCGCCGGCCTCGTTGACCTTGTTCAGCATCGGAGTGTTCAGAATCGCTTCCTCCCAATCCGTGCCAATCGCAAGCGTGCGCCCCTGCTGGGGGACCTTGCGGTCGTTAAGAACGCGGCGCAGGTGAGTGATCGACCGCAGCACGTCAGATTCACCCGTCGCGGCGTCGATCGTGGCCGCTGCCTTCGCCTCAGCCTTAACCTTCTTCATCTCCTCCACAAGCGGGGTGGCCAGCGCGTCGACCACGGACTCGGCCTGCGGGCGCAGCACCTGACGCTGAAGATCTGCAAGGGTGAACGTGGCCCAGTTATCGGGCAGGCGGACCGCGTTGTAGATCTGGTTCTCGAGCTTGATCGGCACCCATTCCTGGGTCAGCTCGTTGAACTCGATCGCGTCACGTGCGGTCCGGTTCGCCGCGGTGTAAACCTTGGCCTGGCCGGCCTTGACCGGGCCGAGCACGTTGATCGTCTGGCCGCGCCCGGCCACGAACTCGTTAGAGAAGTCCTGGCGGACTGTGCGGGGAAGGACAGACAGGTAGCGCAGCGCGGCCAGCGTGGAGCGAGCCGCCTGCTCAGGGGTAAACAACAGGTGAGCCATAAGTGGGCTCCTTTCTGGTTAGTTCATGAATCCACCGGCAAGCTCGTCAAGATCGATGGGCTTGCCAGAAACTGGAGTGTTGGTGTGGGTTTCACCGAACCCATTCGTTGGCTTAGTCGTCGGCGGGGTTTTCGTCCCGAGTAGCTTCATGAATTCCTCAGCGTCCGTGAGGAGTTCTTCGCGCGTCCCACCTTGGAGACGGCTAGCGATCTGGGCTGGTAGGCCAAGCTCGAGAGCTACTTGTAGGCGCAGGTTCTCAGCCTCAAGCTGAGTATTCTTTGCCTTCAGATCCGGTGTGGCCTTGGCGGCTTCTTCCGCTGCCTTGGCCCGCTCACGCAGGGCTTTCGCTTCGGCGTTCGCCTTACGGATCTTGCGTAGGGCCCGTTCCTTATCCCACGGCTCGCCATCGCTCTCATCGACGTCGTCGACGTCGTCGGCATCGGCGTCGTCAGTGGTATCGGTTGCTTTCTCGGCGTCGGCGTTGGTGGTCTGCTCCGGCTCGTCCTGAGGGCTTCCAGAACCCCCAGCCTCATCACCTGTGAGCATGACCAGGAATGGGTGGCGTCGTCCATACATTGTGCTTTGCCTCCTTTGGGCATCAAAAAAGCCCACCACCAAGGGGGCAGGCCAAATGGGTAAAAAACCCCACCAAAGATTGGCGGGGTCAAGAACTACGTGAGAGTCCGGCTAAGACCGCGTGAACGCACGCACGCTCTCTAGATCGGGCAAGGTTTCAAATTGCTCATCAGCCGGCGGCCGATAATTTAGCCGATCCTTGACAAACTGCTGAAGCACCTCGGGAGGAGTATCTGTCGAATAGCATGCCAGAATTGGGAAAGGGCCTGGGCCATCATCAAAATAATCGGTTGGCGTTGTTCCAGGGTAGCTTTCCAGGATTTCCTGCACTTTTTCTAGTGAAAAACCTTCAAAAGAAAGCCCAAAATTACGGCTTCTTTTAACGTCTGTCATTTACCCAATACACCACCTTCCCTGACTGGCTCATTCCGATCACAACCCGATGTCCATGACCGTACCGACTAACATATTCACGAAGCAACGTTTCCAGTCTATCATCACTGACTTCTGCATTCGTGAGAAAGGCGAGGTTTTCTGACTGCGATCTCGAGCGAGCAAGTGAAGTTTTGAAATTATCCAGCTTGGCAGACTTCTGCAATTTGAACTCGATAGTTTCTGCAAACGTTTCAAAAATGGCGTCTGGGCTCTTGATTTTGTCTGCTCCCGGGCCACTTGCTTCCTGAATGGAATACAGACCTATATCTACATGCCGGGCAAAATGTTCTGCAACAGTCCGTGTATCTTTTTCAAAATACCGCCACGGGTCTGTGGCTGGCGCGATTCTCTTAGCCGGTATCGATGCAGCAGTGGGTGCTCTAAACGAGTTGGTGCCCTCCCTCATCGGCTCATGGATGAGCTTCGCATCAGGAGCCAAGTCAAGCGCACGGGCAAGATTGCTGTAACCATCGGACGATTCGCTGTTCCCGTTTGGCAGCTTCGGTGGCTTGGCCCCGCCACCGCCGCTAGTGCCCGTGGCTAGCTTGATCTTCTCCCGGCGGCGCCGGGTTGACTCCTTCGCTTTGACCCACGCCGGTGAACGAAACTGTGAGTCCTTGGCGAACACGCCGTCGTTAAACAAGCCCGGGTTGTTGCGCCGCATCCGAGCCAAAATCTGGTTTTCACCGGCCGCGGTACGCGCCCAGGATCGGCCGAACTCTTCTTCAGCATCCAAGGCTGCCTGCAGGTAGGAGGCCCGATAGAGGGCTTCTTCCTCCGTCGGCTCCCACTCGTGCAACACCAACTCAGCCGTACACCCACAATGGTTGTGGGCCCTGAACTGGACGGTCTGTTCTTGGTATACCGGGCCGCGGCCCACCAGCATCGCACAAAACGCACACGGGGCACCATCCGATACCCGCCGCCACCGGCCACGCCTACCCGAATACTTAAACGAAGAGGCGGTGATTGTCTGCCTGCCCGCATCGAGCACCAACTGGCCAAGCTTGCCATAGGTGATCGCGGATTGGATTCGCCAGGCTTCCTCCGGGCTCATACCCGCCGCGATCCGGGCCTTGGTCATCACCACCGTGTCCGTGTATGCTTCACGGGCGATACGCTGCTGGTCAAACTCCGGGGTGCCTGCCACGAGTTCCACCCCGGCCTCTGCGAGCCCGTACTCGGCCACATACGCTCCGGCTAGCCTGGCCGAGGTGTCCACTCCCGCGTTTGCTAGCACGCTCCTACCCGCAAACCACCGTGGGAATGAGCCCGTGAGGTCTTCTAGATCCATGAGCGGATCTAGTGCTGGGGCGGCTGCCTCGACCGAGGCCCGTAAAAGGATCTGGTTTCTACGGTGTTGCTCGGTAAGATCCTTGCCCGCCTGCGTTTTGGCCATAGATTTGCCTTTCCAACACGTCCACCAGCCGCCCAGCCTCCGAGCCCGACCCTAGATGCGCCTTCCAGTCCGCCACCCGCTCCGACGAAAGCCCCGGGATCATCTCCACCAGCAACTCTGGCGGGATACCGAGCTGGCCAAGCTTGAACAGGCCATCAGCGGTCGCCGACAAGGCCCGCGATTCGGTGTCCTCCCAGCCCACCGTGATATCAAACCTGCCGGCGTCGTCTTCACGGCCCTCAGCATGAGCCGCAAGACGCAGCACGCGCGCCACACCAACACCATTGGACCGCTGCTTTTGCGCCACCTTCTGGCGCTGCATCGACCTCGCCTCAAGCAGCGCCTCGGCAGAAAGATTCACAAGCTGGCCACCATTGAGCGCCCACACCGGTGTTTGGGACACCGCCGCCAAAGTATCCCGGTCCGCCTCAGCTGCCTTGAGCAAACCATCGAGCGAGGTCTCCGGCAGGGTGCCGAACTGGACACCCGCCCCACCCACGAGAATGTCATTATGTGCGAGCTTCTGGCGCTGCTCGGCCGCATCCTGCGAATCGAGTGGTTCTTCCATACCGGTCGCATAACGCACCTTCCACGAGTTGTAGTGCTGGGCCATGAGCCGATCGAGCGTGGTCTTCTCAAGCCGGCCAGCCACACCACGGAATTTCTCCACCTCGCCACGTGAACGGGCTTCTAAGTCCAGGTCGTTGGAGAACGTGACTACGGGGCACACGCCCATGCCGTGCTCACGATATTCCACATAGGTCAACCCACCCGTGGTCGTGTCGCGGGTCAGATAGTGCACGGCCTGCTCGTCGTACACGCGTAGCCCCGTCCATTCGTTGACATCTCCGATCAGCCGGATCGCCCACAGCGGGTACTCGTCCTCCAGCGGGTCACCCCATTTGACGAATAGCTGGCGGGGTGAGAACGGGAGCAGCGAAGCGACACCGCGCTGGCCGTGAGGCCGCAGCGCCCGATCCGGTAGCACGAGCATGTGTGACTGCCCGTATGCCAGCCCGGCATGCCACAGGGCGTACTGCTTGGACGGCATGCCGTTCGCGTCCCATGGCCTGCGCAGCCGCGAGGCCGCAGTATCATCGCCGGGCACGCTAATCCGCCCGACGATCATCTGCTGAGCCACCTCAGCCACGATCAGTTCAAGAATCGGGGTCACCGAGAGTTCCCCGAGTCGGCCTTTTTCCGTATTCGGCGCGGTATGCGCACGCCGATACGTGTCCATCGGGTTATCTGCTGTCAGCCATTGATCTACCTGGTCTAACTCGACCTGCCGGGCGCCAATCCCGGCAAGTTCATCATTGACCAGATCGACGACGGCGGCAGGTGTCATTACCATATTCGGCCAGCTCCCCTCCTGCGCGTCTTGCGCGAATTCAACACCAGGCGACGCACGAGCCGGGCGCCTACCATGCACACTGCTAAATCGATCTTTCTGCGTGATTCGGGATGTTCTTTCGCGATCGACATCCCATACCTGGTTGGGTAGCGTTTCGCGGCAAGCACGTGCCTGCGTAGCCGGGCGTCCGCGTCATGCGTGAACGCCCCGTCGATCATTTCCTGCTCGGTCACTGACACATGCTGCACGAACGGCTTGAGCGCCGCCGAGGTGGCCATGTCGAACATGACCGAATGCCGGTCACGTCCTGGACGCGCGTCAACGGCGTATTGGGCGCCCCACCGCCGGTGCCAGCCATCAACGACGCCATCCCAATACGGCAACTGGGATTCATCTTCGAACACGTGCGCGGGGTCAGCGAAGAACGCCACCACCCGGTACCGGTCGTGAGCCTCCTCCACCACACGGTCAACATCCTCGCGTGGAACCCTCCAGCCCTGACCGAGCTTGCCTGCCGGGCGCTGCCACATGCCAAGCACGAACACGTGCCCGTCCACCACCCGGCAGCCCACAAGCCCGGTCGCATCATCAGACTTTGAGGCGTCAAAGAAAAGCACGATCTCTTCACCGGCCTCCACCACCACCTCAGCATCAGCCAACGAATCGAAAATCTGTGCCGTCGTCCACGCATCCGCCTCAGCCTGGATCTGGTTCAACCACTTGCGCCGAGACTCAGACGGGGCGTTCGTGGGGTTGAACACCGATTTTTTCACCCGCTCCGGATCGATCCACACCGAATCCCCACGAATGATCGGAATCCACTCATCAACGCCTTCCCCGTTGAGCTCTGCCGACGGGGCGGCCTCAAGCGAATCATAAAGCAGACCAAAATCTTCACGCCGGGCCTCCACCAGCTCCCCGCCCTGCCACTGATCCTGAGTCTCTTCCCAGCCCTCACGCACCCGCTGCCCGACCGAGTCCTCACCCTCACGGTAAGCATTGCAAATATCGAGCACGCGAGCTGGCCGATCCCCACGGGCCTTAGTCACGTTGCCATCGATCACTCCGGCCAACTCGTGGCCCTGATTCGACGAATTCCAATTCTGAGTCTCATTCCTGACCGCGAACGTTACACGGTTACCCTCCGCCGCCAAATGTGAAGCGGTGACGGCCTCAATGCGCACCGAATCACCAAGTGCCCACACATTATTCCGACCAACCTGAATCCCGAAGTGCTTTCGGGCCTGCGGGCCGAACAGGCCAGGAAACAACGACATCGTGTTCTTCGTCTGCTCTTGCGAGACCGCGAAATTCTGCACCCAGGCGGCAGGGTTAGCCACCATGATCGGCTGCCCGTCATCACCGACCCCGTCCGAGACCGACGGGCCAAGAAAATGAGCGGCCTCCAACGCCGCCGCATACGGATCCTTACCCCACCCCTTCAACCGCTGCAGCACCGCCGACGGGTGCACGAACGTGCCAAGACCAGGCTCAGTGGCAAAGAACCACAGCGTGAACCTAGCTTGCTCCATCGTGAACCGCCACGGCTCACCATCGGGGTTATTCAACCACAACCCGCACCAGGCCAGCACATCCCAGCCGCCAGTGAACTCAGGTAACACCCACCCGTTCTCGTCAAACTTCCATGTTGGGCCAACAATCACTGGCTCATGAAGCCATTCCGGGCGCGGCGCACCAGGAACATGCTCCCGGTACCAGTCCTTAATCTCGCGCAACTCCATGTCACGGTTACGGATTAGCCCACCATGGCCGCCCCTTAAGACAGCCACACCTATCAGCTCCCGTACGACTTGGCCCACCGCGACTGCGCAGCCGCCCGATGCTGATTGACATCAGACACAGCCCGCAACCCAGCCTCACCCTCCACCGGCGAGGCCACCGGCTCAACATCGGGTAGGTCAAGGCCGCGCATCAGCGTGGAAAACAGGGCCCGCTGCTGACGAACCTCGGACGCTAGAGGGTGCGCCACCGGCTGACCCATCGAGCCTTTGACCATCACACCATCACGCTTGATCCGCCGGCGCATCTGCTGAATCAGATCCAGGGTATGGCACGCTTCGCCCAACACGCGCAGCTCATGCTCACCCATATCGTAGACCGCGAGCGTCTCATCCCACAGCCGGGACCCGAGCTCACCGAGAGCCTCGGGCCGCTTCACATTCTTCCCCATTCAACTGCACCTCCACAGGGTACACGCACCGTGCACGCACCCAAGGCGAGCACAGTGGCTTAGTACTTCAACGGGAGCCCCGTCACGCAAATAAACCGGCCAGAATCAGGCGGATAGATCTCAATCTTTCGCTCCCCATCCCGAATCACACGCCCCGAACCGGGACCCATCGGCACGAAAATGTGGACGCCGGTCCCAGAGGGGGAGACCTCAATCCACACCGCGCTAGCCACATGTTCGGCGATGACCTCTTGCGCCCAGGGGGCTATCACCCCATCGGTGATGCACTCGTCAAGGTCGATACAGCCGATTCCGCCACCGAGGACGAAGCCTTTACGAAGCTCACCACCCACCTGAGCAAACGCCGACCACGTGCCCGGATCGGTTGAGGACGCCGGCGTGCCATCCGGTTGGATCGGGAGTTTCGACCAGCCACCATGACGCTTGAACGGCTTCCACAACACCCACCGGTCCTGGCGGGTCATCGCTCGTGGTAGTGGTGGGCGCCGGTTGCCCATGACGCGGCACGAGGTCGAGCAGTAGCGGGCGTTGGCGCGCTTGCCCTCGATGTTGATGCCGCAGTGGGCGCAGGTCCTCATACCCAAACCCTACCATAGTTTACGGTTAACTCGCACTATGTAGCCACTTTCATGCATTCGAGACGAAAGGGGGCCGGAAACCGCAATGTCGGCATGATACAACACGACAGCCACGCCAAACACGCGCCCCACAATCGGCTAAAACACGCTGAAAAGTTGAACAGATCGGAATTCCCCGAAGAAAAAACGTGGTATGATCGCACGCAGGATTTTGACTGCTATCCCGGCGGTATACCGGGCAGGACGGGAGGGGGAGACCTGCCCCCTCAGTCTAAACTACGACACAATAAAAAGAAACACTTTTCCGATTTCACATCCGCGACAGCTTCGCTCAGCCTTTCAAACCTGGATGCTTTTCTGCAGGTCTTAGTCGCGTGCGAGCCCGACTACGCGCTGCGGCCTCCCGTGCAGTCTTAGCCTGGTGACAGGCTTTCGATAACCATTGCAAGTTCTCGAGGCTGTGATCGTCGCCGGGAATGATGTGGTCGCATTCGGCGCCGGTGCCGGGGCATCGTGGGTGGTGTGTGGTGGCTTGGCAGTACCCGTGTGCCCGGGCTCGTACTTGGGCGCGGCGTTTAGCCCAGTCTTTGGGAAGCCTTTGCGCGCGTGTTGATGTTTGCCAAACCATTGCTTCACCACCGTGGTCGGGTGTCGTGGTATGGAAAATGGGCGCACGGAACGCCCTACAAGGGGGACTATACCACACGAGCGGGGTGTGGTGGGGGTTTTTGCTGGGCGGGGTGGGTGTTGTTTCCACCTTGCACCCACATATATAAATATGTATACTGGTGGTGTTGGAAGAAAGGAGGAACAGCGATGGACGTACTCACCGGGACCGCGGCGATTATCACGGCACTAGCCGCACTCATCAAAGCGGTAGCGGACCTTATCGAAGCCCTGACAAAGCGAAAAGATAAGAAATAACCCGCTCGGCGCCCAGTCTACACCGATTGGGCGCCGCCCGCCATCGCCGAAAAACAATGACCACATGGCTTATCATCTTCGCCGCAGTTCTCACGATTCTGGCCGCCATCAAAGGAGCCAGCACCCTCGCGATCATCAGCGCGGTCATCACCCTCGCGGCCACAGTCGTATCCCTCATGGCCAAGCGAGCTGATCGCCGTGAGTGAGGTATACCTATCCCGATCCGAGTTTGCTCAACGTATCGGCGTGAAGGTCGGCACCTTATCGCGCTATAACCTGCCAGCGCCTGACGTGATCGTCGGATCTGGCAAGCGCCCCACCTTCGGGTGGAGTAAGCGCACCATCGATGAATGGCAGGCCGCTCGCCCCTCGAACACTAGGAGTTAACCATGCGGACACACGATAGTGTGCCTGGCTTGTCTTAACCCCTGCCCCAAAGCGCCCGCCGACCTTGACAACCCCATACGGCTGTTCGGTGCACCACGAATGGACCCCCGAACTTTTTCGGGTGTCTGGTGCCTGTTTACTGTCAGACGTCAGCTGCGTGTCTGGCAGGACCAGCCCGGGGCGCTGGTCGTGGTTGTCTTCCCGGCGGTTCTATTTCGTGGTTTAGAGCCAGGGCGTGGGGCGGTTAGAGGTCCCGATATCGAAGAACGCTACCCACGCCCGGCTGCCCGGTCTCCGCACTGGTTGTGCGGGGCGGGCTGAAAGGGTGTGGCTAGTTGGTGCCTCCTCGTTCTTCGAAGTGGCGCACCATTTCCCAGGCGTGAATGCCGAGGGAGTTGGCTATGCAGGTGAAGTCGTCGAGACGCACGTCGTCGAGCATGTCGGCGGGCAGGCGGCCCAAGACGTCTCCGATACGGATAGGGTCACTCATGTGGTCACCTCAAAATCTGTTTGCGGATATGAGGCGCGCTACAGCAAGTTTTCAAGTTGGCATAGCACGCCGGGCGAGTGAAAACACCTGCAAACAGTCAGGCTGCCTCGTATTCCCCGAGGGTTTTGTATTCCGAGGCCTCCCCGGCATATGCCATGAGAAACGATCCCATCAGAGGGATCAGCCTCTGTTTGCTAAGCGGTTTTCAATCGCTTAGTACAGAGGCTACCACACCTAGGGTCAGGGTGGAAGAATCTCGCCGCGCCTTGGCAAGCCACGCAACGCCACGGTCGAAAACAGCCCCTCACGCGGGTGAAGGTTTCCGCGCTGAATATGTTTCTTCAGCCCTTCCCGAGTCAGCCCAAACAGGGCACAAGCCGTGTCACGACTCACCCACACGTCAGCGTGGGTGATGACGTGGGCGCGTAGATTGGTCACGTGTTCGGCCGTGCCGGCGTAGTGGCAGGCAGGACAACGGTAAAGGCGCTCTGTGTGGTGCCAGACTAGGTGTGCGTGGCCACAGGCCGGGCACAGGTGGTTGGAGGTCTCGGCGTCGGGTGCGACCACTTTCTTCCAGCGGGCGTAGATCCGTTCGACGTCGGCTTGTAGGTCGGGCCAGGCGGCGAGTGTGGCGGCGTGCTCAGCCAACACCACAGCCACCTTGTCGACGGGTGTCTGGCCGTGGTCGGTGTCGGTCAGGACACCCGCAATCTCCCTCAGCTCACCGAGCTCGCGTTCGAGGCGCTCGCGGGCGTAGGTGGTGCGCTCGGGGAGGCTGTCGGCTTGGGTGCCGGTGGTGTGGGCTGCCGTGTAGCGGATGGCGTGGAGCGAGGTGTCGGTGAGGTCAAGTAGGTGCTGGTAGAGGGTGGGTAGGTCGGCACAGATGGTGGTGAGGGTTGGGTTTTTGTCCATTACGATTCTCCTACATTAATTGTCTATAGGGCTTGACTTGCACAAGTCTATGGGGGTAGAATAAAGTTATGAAGCGGAGAGACCTAATCAAACAGCTCGACAAGATAGCCAAGGCTAAGGGCGAAACGCTCCACCTAACTGAAGGAGGAAACCACACCCGGGCCACCATCGGCACCTGGAGCGAACCAATCCCCCGCCACCGCGAGGTAAACGAGCTCACCGCGAAAGCAATCATCAGAAGGGCAAAGAAATGACACACGTTAACGCAACTGCCACCCGCTGCGATGGGTGGTGGGCTGCCGACTTCACCGTAGACGACCACGAATACTCCACCCAGGCTCGCCGCCTGGATCAACTCGAAGCGATGATTAAAGACGCTGCGGCGCTCATGACCGGCCAGCCCGAAGAAAGCTTCACTGTCAGCATCGAACCGTGCGGGCTTCCGGTCGAGGCTATTGACCGTTATAAGAGCGCCACCAAAGCCGCCCAGGAAGCAGAACGCGAGCTTTCCGATTCCTCGCGCACAGCAGTGCAACTGTTGACTCGCGCAGGGCTTTCCATGCGTGACGTGGGCACGATCATGGGCGTATCTGTCCAACGCGTCTCCCAGCTGGCAAAGGCCTAACATGGATCTGCCTACGTGGATTAACGCTGGAGCCGCCGTTGTGTCGCTCGTAGGCGCTGCCTTCTCGTGGTGGCGCTCGAACCTGTCAAAGCAGGCGCGAGAACAAGCCCGCCTCGACAAAGAAGCGGCACAGGCCGCGACAATCCAGGCGGATGCGTCCCAACGCCAAGCCGAAACAGCAAAGACTGTTGCTGAGCAGTCAGCCCGGCAAGGCGTTGAGCAACTGCAGCGCTTGGACGAAATGACGACGAGCTTGAACCAAATCGTGCAGGCCCTCAGGGAGTCTGGGGCACGCCCCGACGTGGTTGGCTTTCCTGCGGATGCCCCTTCTGGGAGGCGCTTCATTGAACGCGCCGGGAAGGCGATGCTCGTCATCAAAAATAACTCGGCCGCACCCTTCCATGTCGAGCATGTGAGGAACCGAGACCAGTTCGCGCGAGTTGAGCTGAATGATGACTTCATCATTCCTCCGTTCGGTCAGAAGAGTTTCTTTGCGCTTGAGGCATGGGGCTATCCTTTCCCGGACCATTTGGTTCTCGATGAGGTGGGAAGTGACGAACCGACGTATCTGGCGATCCCTCGATGACTGCCTGGTAGGCGAACCATGCGGACACGAAAGCCCCGCCGATTGAAAAGATCATGAAGATGACGCTCACTTTTCCTCCTCGTCTTCGTGGGTGCCGTGTTTGGTGCCGCTAAGCCGGGCACATTGCTGTTCGGTCATGGTTTTCCTTTCGTTGATTGAGTTCAGCCTTCACCGCATCCACAAGCGCAGCCTGCCCTACACCTTTGCGCGCAAGGACCTCGAGCACCCGCTCATCAAACGTGTCCTCACCCACCAAGTGAATAATCGACACCGGCATCTGTTGACCCTGCCTGTGCAGCCTGGCGTTCGTCTGCTGATACAACTCAAGAGACCAGGTCAGCGAAAACCACACCAAAATGTGCCCACCAGCCTGAAGATTCAGACCATGCCCAGCCGACGCCGGATGAATCAACCCAACAGAAATCTTGCCGGCGTTCCAATCCGCAAAATCCTGCTCCACATCCAACACGCGCGCCTGCGGGACCCGAGCCAGGATGCGCTCGCGGTCATGGGTGTACCAGTAGGCAACGAGCAGGGGCTGGCCGTTGGCGGCTTCGACGAGGTCTTCGAGGCCGTCGAGTTTGGCGTCGTGCACGTCGACCCATTCGGCACTGGTGGGGTCGGTGTAGATCGCTCCGGCGGAAAGCTGGAGGAGTTTACCGGCCAAT
>JALEWQ010000103.1 GCA_022783305.1 Trueperella sp.
GGTCAGGTCCAAGGCCAGTTTGTATAGGGCCTTGTGCTGGTCGGTCTTGGGGCGGGTGGTGGTCAGGGTGCGGATGTTGCGCTGGATGTGGACTAGGCACCGTTGCAGGCGGCTGGTAGGCCAGCAGGCCTTGATCGCGGCCAGGGCCCCGCGGTCCCCGTCGGTGGTGCCACGGCCGGAGCAGGGATACGCGACAGTAAGGCCGTGTAGGCGGCTTTGGATTCTTTGGCGCATAGCTGGTAGGCGATAACACCGTCAGTGGTAGCCGCCACCAAGACGCACCAGCCGTGAGCGATGTAGGTCCCGTCGATGAAGATCTGGTCATGAACCTCTCCGGTGATGTCCCAGATCGGGCGGGTATCCCAACACCAAGCGTGATCGCGATCCCACGTCCGAGTAGAGCCGGTTAGGCGACGTTTGGGTTCAGTGTCGGTAATGAATTCAACGAATTCGCGGAACTGTTTTTCGCGTTGCTGGCGCCGATGAGTGCTGGTGAAGCTGTGGCCACAAGCCGGGCATCTCCAGCGCTGCCGGCCAGCACTCGTTGAGCCGTTCTTCTTCGTGGCGGTCTGACAAATCGGGCAGCGGCGGGCGTGCGGGTTTGGTCTTCTCACCCCATGCACGTAACCGGGCAGATGTCAACGAAGCAACCACTTTCAGCGTCTCAACCTTAAGAACCCTGACTTTCCCTTATTACACCAACGAAAAACTCGATCATAAAACACATTTTTTGTCTATTGCCCCCCCTAATGTGCTGGGCGATGGTTGAGGGGACGCTGACGACTCGAATCTTATGCGTCTTCGTGTCTCCTTCTTGGAGCCTGCCCGTGTGGTCTGTACTGACGGATCTGCCGATCGTTGCCACCGTGTAGTTGTTCGTGAAGTCTCCAAACCGCAGCGCAGCCATCTCACCAAAGCGGAGGCCTGTCGCGGCGAGAAAGAGTACGGGCAGCCGGTAGGGGACAGGCGTTCGCCCGATGAACATCTTGAGCTCGTCCGCGGTGAGGCCCCGGTTTGCCGGGGGCCGGTAGCTTTGCCGACGGCGAAGGCCACGCGCAGCATTCTCCTCGATGAGTCCGTCATCTCGCGCAATCTCAAGCAGCGAGGACAGGGCCGCCACGGCGTCCGTGATCGTGGAGTCCGAAACCCCGCGTGCTTTCAGATTCTTGACCATACGCTTCACGTCGCTTCGGCGCAGTTTTGTAAGCTCAGTGTCCCCGAGCGCCGGGAGTATTCGTTTGCGGAAGGCCAGCTGATAGTTATAGAAGGTCTTCGCGGAGATATCCAGAGCGATGAGCTCTCCTTGTTCCTTGTAGTAGTCTTCGATCGTTGTCATTGGTCTTTTCCTTCGTCTTTCATGGGGTTCGCGATGTGCTTCGCGTAGCGTTCGTATGTCATGTAGTCGGCGCGAAAGACCGCGCCGGGGTGTTGTGGGCTCTCGAAGTACCCGCGCCCTGGCGGGAAGTGCTCGACCCGTTCGAGCAGCTCTGAGGTAGCGCCGGGATGGAGCATCCGTAGTGCATCGGCGTTGTCCACGCGCATGGAAACTCGAGTGGCGAGGTTGGAGCGTTCGGCTCCGCCAATGATGGCGGCATCCATGCGTTGCGCGATAAGGACCACGCGGATTCCCACCTTCGCGCCTTCTTGGATGAGCCGACGGACACCAACTCGAACGCGGTTTCCGAGGCGCGCATCTGGTTTGCGCCCATGGAGCCGGTCATCGTCATCAAGTGCCGCCAGCAGGCCGGGATATTCTTCGAAGATGGCGAGGATGAGTGGCACGCCATTGGCGAAATCGTCTGCTGCAAGCTTGTCGCGAAACAGCCCACTCTCCGGCGCGTATAGCGAGGCGATCCTTCGGTCCATTTCCTCAACGAGGGCACCTACAGTGTTCGCGTGGCTACGCGGGTCGGCGAGCCCGACGGCTCGCAGTTCGGATTCTTCTGCCTGCTGGAGCGGCCCGAGGAGAATGCCGGTGGGGTCACAGCCCGCCACGAGAACCCCGGGCATGGTCACGGCGTGTGCAACGAGGACGTAAGTCAACACACTCTTGCCGCTTCGAGTCATTCCTTGGATCGCCATATGGCCGGATGTGTCAACGTCAAGGCGGAGGTCATTGCCTTCTTCAGTAACGCCAATAAGGATGTCGAGGCTCATAGCCGTGCCTCCCTGTATCCGTCGAGAGGATCCCGCAGCACGATCTCAAGCGCGCAGGCCCCGGGTGCCGGGCGCGGAGCAACGCGCACGTCAAGCCCGAGAAGTCCCTCGATGCGCTCGCCGAGCTTCTCGATGTCTTTGACAGTTTGCTTTCCCTTCACAGGGCGCACGGTGATGGCCAGCCCGCTAGGCGTCTCCACAATCGAACGAAGTCGCGGAGTGGCAGGCGGGCCGAATTTACGCTCAACCTCGAGCCCCGCAGATTCACACATGGCCGACCAGTTGGCGCCGAGTGCTCGCTTGGTGTCCCGGATAGTCGGGTGCCCCCTCCACACTCGAAAGGCGGCCAGCAGATCCATGCTGACGTATCCAATGGCCACACACAGGACGAGGAGAAGCAGAGCGGCTCTCACCGGCCCCTCAGTAATGACAGCGAGGACGATCCCCGCCGGGACCGCCAACACGGCAGCCTCGGCGAGGGAACGCAATAGGAGTCGGCCAGTCATTAGCTGCCGGCCCTCTCGGTCTTCAGCTCGGCACGGCACGTCGCACTAATTTGAGCGAAATGTCGGTCCCCACCAGAGCACTGCCCACGCAGTGTAACCTCGGCGTTCACGAGCCGGAGATGATCTGTTAGTCCACTACCGTAGGTTGGCTCGGCCCGGGCTACCAAATTCAAAGTGACGTCAGGGAGCACCATCCCCGACACTTCCATGCGGCAACTACGGATACGCCAGATCGGCAAACCCGTCTTCTCATCGACCAGGGGCCCCTTGCGCTCCCCGTCTTCCCACTCAAATACCTGCGTCGCCTTGGGCTCACCGGGAAGAACGATGATCTCCCCCGCAACCGGCAATGTCACCATCGAAACCATGACAGCATTCCTCTCATTCGTTCTTTTCAATATCGTTCAACTTGATCGATATTGGGCAATAGGTTTTATTGACAACGTTAGAATATCGAAACGTCATGGTTGCGTCAAGTAAATCGATTGCGTAATATTTTTTCTTGACAACACATCTGGCGGCATCGTCGCCGCTTTCTCACGGAAGGCCATGACCTGTGTCCACACAACCGGCCAGCCCGGCCCGCATAAGACAAAAAGCGAGCTCCGCTCTCAATTGGGTTGACGACTTCATCACGCAATTTATTGACCCCAAAGTAGAGCGCGTTGCGAGGAAGATCGCACAAGAAAGAAGCGATCCGAGTCTTCTGGGCGAGGCGTCAGACGGTGAACATGTTGGACTGCCGTGGGAGCTCACGATGGCGCTGATCTATCGCCGCCTTCAACAACGTTCCAAGGCACAGACCGGACGCATCGCTGCCGAGGCGAGTGCAGCCGGGTTCTCGCTCGATGAGATCGGCGCGGCGCTCCTCATGAAGAGCCGATCCAATGTTCAACAGCAATGGCCCCAGACCGTGTTGAACGGCAAGGTAATCTACAACACTCAGGTTACCGATTCACCTTCCGCCATCGTCATCGACGACGTGAAATTCCCAGTGAAGCAGGAAGATTGGCGCGCCGAATCAATCGAGCGAGCAATCACCGGCAGGCAATGGGACTAACGAGAAGGACAAGACCGTGTCACGACTGACCGACCTCATGGAGCAGCTCCACGCGTCAAACCCGCAGCTAGGCGCTGATCTTGAGGGCGAAATCCGAGCCCTGACCAAGCGGCGAAACTTTGGCCTCGTCTTCGAACGCCACCAACCCGAAGCCGTTGAGCTCCCCGGCATCACACCCAAACGCGGCAGCAAAGTCCGTATTCTCCCACCGCGCGGAGCCCTCAAGAAGCCTGATAACCGGCTGTGGCTAGTCCAGAGCATCACCAACGAAGACGGCGTGAACACAGCGCAGTTAGCTGAGATCTATGCCGAGACGCCTGAGCACACCGAAACCTCGATAGATGACCTTGTCGTAGTCGCCGAATTCCAAGACGGCATCTTCCCCGGACTCGTCGAGACTGGCCGCGTCGAACGCGGCGGAGAAAAGCCCTTCCACACGGTCATCAACGCGGAGAATTTTCACGCTCTTGAAATGCTCACCTACACCCACCGAGGCAAGGTAGACGCCATCTATATTGATCCGCCATACAACACGGGAGCCAAAGACTGGAAATACAACAACAACTACGTTGAAGCCGACGACGCTTACAGGCATTCTAAGTGGCTCGCCATGATGGAACGACGCCTCCTCATCGCCAAAGAATTACTCAACCCGGACGATTCCGTGTTGATCTGCACGATTGACGAGAAGGAATACCTAAGACTTGGTCTCCTACTCGAGCAATGTTTTCCGGAGGCGAGGATACAAATGGTCAGCGTGAATATCATGCCTTCAGGTGTAGCCCGTTCGTCTTTTTCTCGTACCGATGAATATTACTTCTTTGTAATGCTAGGTAGCTCCGAGCCAAGCGCGATCTCACTTCCCGAGCAATGGATCCAAGGCCAACAGAAACGTCAAACAGGAGTTCGATGGGAATCGTTATTGAGGTCAGGAAACGACAGCAGGAGAGTTGACCGACCGAACCTTGCCTATCCAATCCTCTTAGACTCTGAAGATGGGTCGTTACAAGGATTTGGAGATCCTCTACCCTTGAATGTTCCTTTCGATGATTACATTGCGCCGGACGGTCTTGTTGCGGTGTTCCCCCGAAGCTCAGGTGGCGGAGAAGCCCGATGGCGAGTCTCCGCTGACAAGATTAAGGAACTAATTTTGGAGGGCGCATTCAAGGTTGGTTCCTTTAAGGGCGAGGCGACTACGTTCTCATATCTTAAGCCTGGCGAACTTGCTAAAGTTCATGATGGCACTTACAAGATTGAAGGTCGAGACAAATTCGGGACTCTAATTCTATCTTCGGATGGAATGATCCAGCCCTATATACCAGGCTCCCAATGGAACGTATCTAGTCACGATGCGGGAGGATCCGGGGGAACAGGGGCGCTGCGAGCACTCATACCTCAACGTAGGTTCCCATTCCCGAAGTCACTGTATGCCGTCGAGGATTCCCTTCGCTTCTTCGTCAAGGGCAAGCCGAATGCTGTGATTTTGGACTTCTTCTCTGGTTCAGGTACGACCGCCCACGCCGTCATGCGATTGAACAAGCAGGACGGAGGCCAGCGCCAGTGCATCTCGGTGACCAATAACGAGGTCTCTGCCGATGAACAGAAAAAACTCCGCAAGCGGGGGCTACGGCCCGGTGATCCCGAATGGGAAGCGCTTGGTATTTGTGACTACATCACGAAGCCACGCATTAAGGCCGCTATCACTGGTCTCACACCAGACGGTGACCCGATCAAGGGGGCCTACAAGTTCACTGATGAGTTCCCGATGGCCGATGGTCTTGAGGAAAACGCTGCCTTCTTCACTCTCACCTATGAGTCGCCGCTATCTGTGCGCCATCACCGGGCTTTTGAGCGTGTTGCGCCGATGCTGTGGCTACGAGCTGGAGCACAAGGGCGAATTATCGCCGACTTGGGCGAACGGGGCTGGGATGTTTCGGATGTCTATGGGGTGCTGGAGAATTTCAACAACTCTGCAGAATTCTTTACTGCGCTGAGTGAAGCGCCGGGGACCCGGATGGTGTTCTTCGTGACTGACGATGACGCCGTGTTTCAGATGGCCTGCCGCAAGCTTTCCGAAGACGTCGAACCGGTTCGCCTATATTCGTCCTATCTACAGAATTTCGAGATTAATCGGGGGCGCGCCTGATGAGGTACACACTCAAGGATTATCAGGCGGAGGCCGTTGATAAGGTGTTGGGGAATCTCACCCGCGCCCATGACATGTACTCCCGCTACGGGGATGCTTCACAGTTTTCTCTCTCAGCGGCCACTGGAGCCGGAAAAACTATTATGGCAGCGGCCATCATCGAATCACTGTTCTTTGGCTCCGACGAGTTCGACTTCGCGCCCGATCCCGGGGCCGTGGTGCTCTGGTTTTCTGACGACCCTTCGCTTAACGAGCAGTCTCGCGCACGAATCCAATCAGCTTCCCCGGCGCTTGCGAACCGGCTTCGGATCATCGAGCCACCCTTTGCCGAGCCGTCCCTTAAGCCCGGGAACGTCTACTTCCTCAACACACAGAAGCTTTCGAAAAACTCCCTGCTGGTTCGTGCTGATCGCTCGGAAGCCATCGGAGACCAGCTTCTCGCGACCACTCCAGATATGCTCCAAACCAGCATCTACGACGTGCTCGCCAACACGATCAACAGTGATGGGCTCACCCTTTACATGGTGCTTGACGAGGCACATCGTGGAATGCAGCCCGTGAAGGATCGCACGACGATCGTCCAACGCCTCATCAACGGCCACGGCAGCACTCCACCGATCCCGATCGTGCTCGGAATTTCGGCAACCGTGGAGCGCTTTGAAGAAGCAATGAAAGGTGCGTCGAATCGGACGGTTCTTCCGTCTGTCGAAGTGGATCCGACGCTTGTGCAAGCGTCCGGTCTCCTCAAGGATGACATCGTGCTATCGATTCCATCGGAATCCGGCACTTTCGACACGGTGTTACTCACGCGGGCGGTTGAAAAGTTGCGTGAATCAACGAGAGCGTGGCGGGAGTATGCCGCGAGTCAAGGTGATGTTGATCCGGTCGAGCCGCTCCTCGTCGTTCAAATGGGAGACAAGCCGACCGATGAAGACCTTACACAGGTTCTGACGACAATCTTCCGGGCATGGCCAGAGCTACCCGACACGAGCGTGGCAAACGTGTTCGGCGAGCATCAAGACCTCAAGATCGCGGGCTACCACGTGCCCTACCTCAAGCCCCAAGAAGTCCAAGATCGCACATGGTGCCGCGTGCTGCTTGCGAAGACGGCGATCTCAACAGGGTGGGACTGCCCCCGCGCCGAGGTGCTTGTTTCGTTCCGACCCGCCTCCGATCCCACACATATCACGCAACTCTTGGGCCGAATGATTCGCACACCCTTGGCTCGCAGGATCCCTGGCAACGAGCTCTTGAACTCCGTGGACTGCCTGCTGCCGTTCTTCAATAAGGACACCGCCATGAGTGTTGCCGAAATGCTAATGAGCGGCGCGACTGGTAAGGACTCTGACACGGGCGGAGGTGAGGGCCGCCGCGTACTATTTGATCCCGTCGATCTTGCACCAAACCCCGAGGTCCCCGACGCAGTGTGGGAAAAATTCGCTAACCTTCCGACGGTCACTATTCCACGTGGGCGAACCAAACCCATCAAGCGCCTCACCGCCCTAGCAGCCACGCTTGCTAAGGACCAGATCCGCGAGAACCCCGTGAGCGCGGTCGAAGAGATGCTATGCGCCGCGCTCGATGGCAGAGCCGTCCAACACAGAGAGAAGGTTGCCAAGGCCCGCGAAGACGTCGAAACCATGTCCGGCGAAGAACTACGCCGCAAAATCGGCGGCGGTGCATGGACCTCGACGAGTTTCGATGCAGCTGTCGACCTTCGTGCGCTCGATGACTCTTACCGGGCAGCCGCTCGCAAGCTGTCGCCCGCCCTTGCTCGTGCATATGTTGACCATCTCGCACCCGACAATGACGAGGAAGCCCTCCTCGACGCACAGATCAACGTCGCGGCCCTCGCACTGGTTCCTGAAGTCGTCGAAGCAATCGAATCCGAAGCCGACCAGATCACCCGCCAGTGGCTCACTGAAACTCGGGTCGAACGCAAGAACCTGACCGATGAGCAGCAAGCTGAATACGACCGACTCGAAGGAATGTCTCTCAAGCCCGAACGAATCGCCCTGACGGTCCCGCGAAAGGCCCAAGCAGAGACGAAGGAACGCGACGTCAACGGCAATGAACGACACCTCCCCACGAGCACCACGCATCTGCTCACGGACGAGAATGGGACCTACCCCCTCGATCTCAATGACTGGGAACAGCGAGTGCTTGCTACTGAGCAAGAGCGCCCTGGCTTCATCAGTTGGTACCGCAACCCGGACCGCGCCGTGAAGGAATCGCTCGCCATTGCCTACGAAGACGGCAACCAGTGGAAGGCGCTGCGCCCTGACTTCCTGTTCTTCACTCGCACGGCAAACGGCGTCGCGGTTGATATGGTCGATCCTCACGGCACCCACCTATCCGATGCACTGCCGAAGCTACGCGGCCTTTGCGTGTTCGCGAAGGAGTACGGCAGCGAGTTCCGGCGCATCGAGTCCGTCGCTGAATCGGGAGGCACGCTACGCGTCCTAGACCTCACCCGCCCAGCAGTGCGCGAGGCTATTGAGACCGCAACCGACGCGAAGGCGCTCTACACATCCGACCTCGCCGACGACTACCAATAGAACATCGCTCCACACATTGAGCCCCAGCCCGCCAATAGGCGTGCACCGCGCACACCGAGTACTCCATGTGCACTTGTGTTCGCCGAGGCGTGTACCAGCGGGCTCGGCGCAAGCTTTGTGTACTGAGTAGGCTCTGCATTTCTGCAGAATTTTTGAGATTTTCTATTCTATGACAAGAAGCGGCGGGCGCGAGGGCGCCCGCCGCGCTCCGCATCACGAACACCGCAGCTGAGGCGACGAAACCCCGTAATCACACCCCATAACGGCCCACAATTTGAAGGAATTAGTCTCACTGGGCATGACAAAGTGGCCCTCAATGCAAGGGCCCTGTCGATGTGAGTGTTATGCAGCTATGGCCTGAAGCTTTGCCACTCCGGACGCTGTGAGCATGGTCAACAAACCGTCGATCGATTTCGCGTTCGTATCCTCCCCGACCGATCCGGCATCGTGTTCCGGCAGTCCGTCCCACTCCCACGGCAACGCAAGTGGCCGAGCGCGCTCGTCGTCAACCGGCACGTGGTGCGGAGCTCGCCAGCCAACACGAGGCGCAAGCCCCTCGCGAAGGAGCGGCGGACGAAGGCGCCGCTCTAACGGAGAGCCCGTGAAATACACTGTCGCATCAACGCCTAGGACACTGTTCGGGTAGGCATCGACGGACGCGATTGACTCAGAAATCCACCCCGCCAGTGCAGTCCCGTGACGGCTCGGGACTCCCGGGCCAGCGTTTCCCTCCGCAAGCTGTGAAGCGACAATGCGTTGGTGCGCACGTAACGCCTCGCGGCCCGTAAGGCCGGTCAGAGACCATCCACGCGAGACCGACAGCGGTTTAGCCGAGGCCCCCAGCCGCGCGTGCCGCTTACCGTGACACACGTGCTCGGGTGCGCCTTCCTCGACATAGTTTGCACAGCAGGGCATCACGACCTCCCTGGCTGCACGTTCAAGGCGATACATGTGCTCGGCGAACTCAGTGCGCTCACCAACCGGGATCGAATTTCCGAACGACTTGAGTGTGTACGACACGGCCTTCGAGACGTAGGACAGTGCTCCCTCGGGCGATTCCTCCTTGCGGCCATGACCGATGACCGTAACCTCGCTCCGCCTGCCCCACTGCGCCTTCTGTGTCTCAACAACACGCCCGTCAGCGACGTGGCGCAGCGGTTCATCCCTGAACTCAGCCTCGCCAGTCTCCGGATCTTCCCACCGATAGACACACCGCGCGCTGGTCCCCGCTCCACGAGCAATCCGGGCAAGCTTCCGCGCAATCGCAGTGGAGCTCTTTTCTGTGAACTGTTGACGTTGGACGCGGAGGATAACATGCAAATGCAGTGCGCCACGCACCTGAAGCTCATTGACTACCACGTATTCAACGCCCGGAAATCGCTGCCTGATCGCGGTGCGCGTCACGTTCCACAGGCTCCCGACCGCCGAATTCCACGCGACTGCAGAGTGATACAAGTAGGAATCCGTATCGACCGGCACCCCGACGAGATGGCGGTCTTTCGCCGTATGAATCTCACCGCAGCCCTCACACCTCCACGCCCGAGACGGGTGCTTCTGCTCCCACGCCGCCGTCGGCACTTTGTGAGTGGCACCGAAAGACGGAGCGGTGAGCGTCATGAAAAAGAAGTCGTAATCCTCGAGCTGGTCCCCAGTGATGTCCCGATAGTCAGCCCTACCTTCGCGTAGCTCCGGATAACATCCCGCAAGCGCGCCCGAGCGAAAAATTGTCCCGTAATCTCGCCGGTATGCCGTCGCACAGCGCGGGCAATCAGCATAGATCCGCGACCGGCACGGAAGCCAAAACGCTTCCCCGGTGTCCTTCCGCTTCACGAGCCGAGGCTGAGCACAATACCGCAGCGCAAGAGCCCGCGCTTCATCGGGCTTAATATCCTGATTACTCACAGAACTCCTCCACCAACCCGGCGTCAAGCAGCTCATCGATATACGGCGTATCTGAACCCCGCACCCGGTGAAAATACAGCTCACGGCGCGCCCGAGTCACCGCCACATAGAACAAGCGGCGCTCCTCTCGCTGCTGAGCCTCGGTCAGTGCATACGAGCTAGGAAGAACTCCAGACGCCGCATCCATGACGTGCACGGCGTCCCACTCGGCCCCCTTCGCAACGTGGATCGTGGCGTCATGTAGGCTGCGAACGGACAGATTACGGCGGTAAAGTCTCTGCCCATCCAAGGCCGCTACGAAGGTCCGCTGCGCCGCAGAACTCTCATGCGTCACCACCTTCGGAACAGGACCATCCCCAACGCCCGAGATCGCCTTCATGCCGTCATCGCGGAGGAAATTCGCAACCTCGACAATCTGCCGAGTAGAACGCCAACACGTCGGAAGCTCTCCCACGGGCAGACCTTCGTTCATCCACTCACCCGAAGCTCCAGCAAAGCCGTAGATCGACTGCGCCGGATCACCCACAAAGAGCACCTCGGCTTCTAAAGCCCAGTGATCAAGAACCGCCAAGGCCAAGCCGCCCAAATCCTGTGCCTCGTCCACGAAGATCACATCCCACTGCTCTGGCGGCTCGGCAGCTATTGCTAACCACAACAGATCGTCATAGGACACGCCTCCAAGGCGCTGCCGATAGATCAACGAACGCTCAAGGAACGCCGGAACTACCTCCGACGAGAATGGCAGCATTGGAGGGTAATCATCATCTTCTCCCCACTCTGAAGGCCCCATGAGGCGAGAGTTCGCCCGCGACTCAATCATTAGAGCCTGCTCCACCACTGCCGCAGAAGTAGGCATCCTCAATGACACCAATGCGTCACGAGCACCCCACACCTGAGCGACCTCCGGCGGTATGTCGCCCCACGAATACCCCACGCTCGCAAGCACCGAGGCCACGGCTGAGTGAAGCGTCCGGACTTCAACCCGGTGCTCACACACAGACTCGAAATGCTCGACCGTGGCGTTCGTCAACGACACCACAAGGACCCTCGACGGGCTTACTCCGTCTTGAATCTTTCGATCCACTTCATTGACTATGTGCCGAGTCTTTCCCGAACCCGCAACAGCCGTAATCACGGGCCTCTTACTTTTTTCCTCTGAAAATCGAAAGGTCACCGGATCGACGCCGGTCGGAGCCACCGCGAGGCCCCCGAAAGGGGGCCTTCTCGCTATCCGGCCCGCACAGCGGCCTTCGCCGCCCGGCCCCCGCGCGGGGACATCCGCGCCTGTCTCCTACGCCGGCTCCGTCCGACATGCGCATTCTAGAGCCAATCCATTGTCGTAAAACTGTTGCACCCTCCGTCCACCCCGCATACGCTGGACGGTGCGATTGTCTGACAACTGGCTTTCCCCGTGCCCGCACCGACGCGGTCCACGCAATCGCAATGATGCGAAAGGAAAATGATGAGGAAAACCCGAGCCTGGCGGAGACGATTCGCTCTCGCCACAGCTGCGGTCGGAGCGCTCGCTCTGACACCGCTCACCCCCTTGGCCGCTGCCGCCGACGACGCCGGCGCCCCCGCCAACACCCACGTCTCCTATTATTCCTTCGATGAATCCGCCACGAAGGATCAGTGGGGTAGCCGCGATGGCACCCCCACGGGCGACCTGCCGCTCGTCGAGGGCAAGGTCGGCAAGGCGGTAGAAATCAAGGACGGCGCCAAGATCACCTACCCGGCGCTCGACCTCCCCCACGACTGGTCCATCGGCTTTTGGGTGAAGGCGCCCACGGCCACAGGTCGTGCGTCGATCATCCAGTCCGCTGACGGCGTCCGCGCGGTCTCCCAGCGCCTCGCCGCGAATCGGGAGGACAAGATCGGCTTCCACGTGCTGCCGGGGGCGGGCGGGGTGCTGACCTACAATTACACCCTCGCCAACAACACGTGGACGCACATCACCGCCACCAATTCCTCCACGGAAGGCATCGCGCTCTACGTCAACGGCGAGCTCCTCGAGCTGAAGAACTGGGGCATCAACAACCCCGTGGCCGTCCCCTCCGACATCCTGGGCGGCACCGGCTTCACCGGCGTCGTCGACGAGCTGAAGATCTACAACCGCGCGCTCACCGCTACGGAGGTGCGCGCCGAGATCGACGGCCTCGAACCGCAGGCACTCCCCACGCTCAAGGCGACGTTCGAGATCACCAACGCGGACGAGGCCCCATTCCAGGTCGGCGACGTGATCCAGTACAACCTCAACGTCACGAACGACACGGGCAAGACCCGCTCCTTTGAGGCCACCGACTCCAACCTTGATAACTGGTCGGGCTGTAAGTGGAACACCTTCGAGGCGGGCGCGACCAAGTCCTGCCCGTTCCCGAAGCACACCGTGACCGAAGCCGACGTCGCCAGCGGCTCATTCACGCCGTCGATCACGTTCCAGGCCTACGCCAACACGGGATACACGGGCGCCACCACTGCCTTCGCCCCGTTCGAGGGGAGCCCGACGCAGGTCCTTCCCAAGCTGGCACGGATCTCCTCCTTCACGTTCACGGCCGGCACCGGCAAGGACAACTACCAGGTGGGCGATGAGCTGACGGCCACGCTCGTCGTGGACAACGTCACCGACGCCCCCATCACGATCGCCGCCTCCGACGCCTGCACGGCCGATGTGCCCGCGGGCAAGAGCCACACCTGCGAGCTGCCCCACAAGGTGACCCGGGACGACCTCGAGCGCGGCGAGGCCCACGCCGACGTCGTCGTGAACGCGACCCAAGGTGACCGGACGAGCGTCGAGACCGCGCGCGCGACGACGCCGACGCCGACCGTCCGCCCGGCCGCAACCGGCTTCACCGCGCCTAACGCCGATCCGCGACTGGAGGCGAATCTGACCGACCTGCAGATCCTGGAGTCGAACACG
>JALEWQ010000111.1 GCA_022783305.1 Trueperella sp.
TGCCAGGGGCCGTGGAAGAGGCCCTCCTTGCCGAGGATTTCGAAGCCGTGGGCGCCGAAGTAGTCGCGTTGGGCTTGGATGAGGGCGGTGGGCAGGCGCCGCGAGCGCGCCGAGTCCAGGTAGGCGAGGGTGGCAGGCAGATTGAGGATCGGGGCTTGGGCGAGGGCTGCGGCGCTTACCACCTTGCGCAGGGAGGGCAGGTATTCCTCCACGCGCGCGGAGTGCTTGGTGAGGATGTCCATGGGGTCGCCGGACTCGACCAAGCGTGCGAACTCGTCGAGCATCGCGCATCGGATGATGCAGCCGGCGCGCCAGCCCCGGCACACTGCTGAGAGGTCAACGTTCCAGTCGTAGGCCGCCGACGCCGCCCGGATCACCTCGAGGCCTTGGGCGTAGGCGACAAGCTTGGCCAGCCACATCGCCCGGCGAAGGTCCTCGGCGTCGAGGTCGACGGCGAGGGCGGAGGCGCCGCCCGGGCGGGGAGCGTCGCCCACCGCGCCGGCGGCGTAGCTAGCAGCGCTGGCCGCGGCACCACCCGCGGCACCCTCCGCGGCCCAGGCCCCGCGCAGGCGCGAGGTCGAGGCGAAGCGCGCGAACAGAGCTCCGGACAGCAGGCTGGCGTCCACGCCCAGCTCGACGGCGGCCACCGTCGACCACGCGCCGGTGCCCTTGTGGGAGGCCCGGTCGCTAATCTGCTCGATGAAGTTCCCGCCGGTGCGCAGGATCGCGGCACTGATCTCGAGCAGGTAGGAGGACAGCTCGCCGCCGGCCCAGTCGTCGAGGACGTCAGCTACGGCGTCGTTATCAAGCCCAAGGACGTGGCGCAGGAGGTGGTAGACCTCCGCGATGACCTGCATCTCCGCGTATTCGATGCCGTTGTGTAGTGTCTTGGTGAGGTGGCCGGCGCCGTCGGGGCCGACGTGGACGGCGCAGCTTGTCCCATCGCCGGCCCGTGCGGCGATCGCTTCGAAGACGGGCCGCAGTACCGCGTATGATTCATCCGTTCCGCCCACCATGAGGGCCGGACCGGTGAGTGCCCCCTCCTCGCCGCCCGAGGTTCCGCACCCGACGAAGTGGATCCCCCGCTGGCGCATGAGGACCTCGCGTCGACGGGTGTCACGGAAGTGGGAATTGCCCATGTCCACCACGACGTCGCCGGAATCCAGGTGCTCCGACAGCTCGGCCAGCACGGAGTCGACGGCGGGGCCCGCGGTGACCATGAGCAGGATCTTCCGCGGGCGGCGCAGGTTGGCCACGAATTCGGCGGCGCCCACGGCCGGCACGAAGCGGCCCTCGCCGCCGTGAGCCGCCATGAATCGGTCGGTGTAGGCGGGGTCAATGTTGGTCACCGCCGTGGTGAAGTGGCCTGCGAGGTTGCGCGCCAGCGCCGCGCCCATCACGCCCAGCCCGTACACGCCCACGTCTGCCGTCGCGTGCGCGTCGTCGTTGCCGGCGCCCCGCGCGTTGAGGATGTGCTTGATTTTGGCCTGGACGTCGTTGGCGATCTCGGTGGGTGTGCCCGCGATGTCCACGACAGCGCCGAGCTCGTCGGGCTGGAGCGGCTCGAGGGTGGCGTACTGGGAGTCGAGGAGGGAGGCGGGCATGAAGTGGCCGGTGCGCGCGGCGAGGCGGGAGGCGAGCAGGTCGCGGTCGCCGTCGAGGTGCATGAAGAGGACGCGGGCGCCTCCCCTGCGGAGCACGTCGCGGTAGCTCTTCTTCAGCGCGGAGCACGTGACGATGGTCGATCTTCCCTCGTTTTCCTTCTCTGTCATCCAGGCGCGGATGGTTTCGAGCCAGGGCCAGCGGTCCTCGTCGGTGAGTGGGATGCCCGAGTGCATCTTGTCCACATTCGCCTGCGGGTGGAATTCGTCAGCCTCGGCGACGTCCCATCCCCAGCGATCTTGGAGGATGCCGGCCACGGTGGTCTTGCCACAGCCGGCCACTCCCATGATGACAACATGAATTGTTTCAGCCATTTTCGTAATCCCCAGCTTCGTTGCTCGTACGATGAATCACGCCGCCGCAGTGGTAAACTTGACGCCGTATACTTATCAAAATACCTCAAAGGTAATACTATTCGCAAGCTAAGAGACTACTTGCATATGGTGTTGAACGGAAACGGACGACGCAGATGACCAACTCACGATTCGAAGACATCCTCCAGGTCCTCGGGCCGCGCATCGCCAACGGCGAACTCGCCCCCGGCGAGGCCATCACGCTCGCGGACATCGAAGAGGAATTCACCTGCTCACGCACCGTCGCCCGCGAGGTCCAGCGCAGCCTCGAGGAGTGCGGTTTCGTCGTCCCCCAACGACGCCGCGGCCTGATCATCCAGGGGCTCGAGAACTGGGACGTGCTCAACCCGCGCGTCATCCGGTGGCGCCTGAGCGGCCCGCACAGCGACCGCCAGATGCGCTCCCTCATCGACCTTCGCGAGGCCATCGAGCCGATGGCCGCCGAGCTCGCCGCCCAGTTCGCCTCCCGGGACCAGCGCGACAAGCTCCTCGCCCTCAGCGCCGAGCTGACCCGCCTCGGATCGGTGGCCACCACCGACGAGTTCATGGACGCCGACGTCCGCTTCCACACCCTCATCCTCGCCGCCTCGGGCAACGAGATATTCGTCGCCCTCGCCTCCACCATCGAGGCCGTGCTCAAGTGGCGCGCCGAGAACATGCTCATGCCGCCGCGCCCCGAGCCCCGCGCACTGCGCGACCACGAGGCGATCGCCCGCGCCATCTACGCCGGCGACACGACGACGGCACGCGAGGCCATGCGCGACATCGTCGCCGAGGTTCGCACTGCCTTCGACTCGCGCACGCCCAACGTGCTCCGCTTCGACTAGGCGCCCAGGGCCTGCGCCGCGGCCGCCCGCACCCCGTCCCGCACGATCAGGTCCAGCAGTTCACCCACGCGGGCGGTAAACTCCTCGCGCTCGGCCAGTTCCTGCGGGAACAAGCCCGAGGTCATCACGGCCCGCGCGTGTTCGGCCGGGCTGGTCGCCCCCGCCGTGGCTGCCGCCAGGAAGTCCCGCTTCGGCTCGACCATCGCCTCCGCTATCGGCCCGGGCACGAAGCCCCGCGGCGGGCACACGCACGCGATCCAGGCCGCCACCAGCAGCGCCATCTGCTGCGGCATCTTACCTTGCCGCAGCAGGCGTAGCGCCGGCACGGGCACGCGTTGCAGGATCTTCGCCGAACCGTCCGAGCCCACCCGCGCCACGAGGTCGCCGAGTGCGAAGTTGGTCCAGCGCACGAAGAGTTGGTCCACGTAGGCACCCGCGTCGAAGCCGGAGGGCAGGTCAATCGAGGGCAGGAATTCCTCCTCGATCGCGCGCCGCACGCACGCCTCCACGAAGTCTTGGGTGCGCGATGCGGGGATCGTCTCGCGCCCGTCAAGCGCCCCGAGGTAGGAGATAAGGGAGTGTGAACCGTTGAGCAGGCGCAGCTTGACCTGCTCATACTTCTCCACCTCGTCCGAGAAGATGACGCCCTTGGCGTGCTCCCAGGCCGGGCGGCCCGCGGCGAACTTGTCCTCGATCACCCACATGGTGAAGGCCTCCGCCGGCACCGGAACCTCGTCCCAATAGCCGGCTAGCTCGGCCACGTGCTCGCGAGTGGCGTCGGTGGTGGCGGGCACGATCCGGTCCACCATGGCGTTGGGGAACGTCACCGACTCCCCGAGCCACGCGAGCATGGGCGCGTCGGCGCCCGCGCGGGTAAGAAACTCGACCACGAGCGCGTGGGTGAGCGTGCCCGCGCTTTGCATGTTGTCGCAGGACAGGATCGTGATCGGGGCCCCGCCCTGCGCGTAGCGGCGCTCGAGGCCGCGCGCGATAAGCCCGATCGTCGTCGTGGGCGCCGACGGATTCGCGATGTCGGCGAGCGTCTCGGCGTCGGTGAGGTCGAGCCCGACGCGCTCGGGGTCCTTGCGGTAACCGTTTTCGGAGACGGTGAGGGTGACGATCTTGTGGGCGGGGTCGGCGATGGCGGCGACGACGGCGGCCGGGTCCTGTGCCGCCACGAGCGTGCGCCGATGCACGTCCACCACCCCGACCTGCTCGCCGTCCGGCGTCAGCTGCAGGACGGAGTAGAGGAAGTCCTGTTCGACCAGGGCGTTCGCGACGCGCGGCGAGTGGGAGGCGACGCCGACGATCCCCCACGGGCCCGGTTCGACGGCGAGGGCTTGTGCGGTTGCCACGGCGGCGAGTGCGCGATGAAACTGGGCGAGCCCAATGTGAACGATCCCGGTTTGTTCTGGGGCGGGCGCCCCGATCCGCAGATCGCGATGGCCTGCGAGCGTGGCGCGGGAAAGGCGCGGAAGATGACGTGAATTGGGGGACTGAGAAGTAGCGCTTCGTGACATTCGTTCCACCTTTGCAAAGAAATCACTTTATTTTGCGGCTTACAAGTTGTATGATACCAGATAATTCGTAGTATCATATGAATATTGGTTCGGAAGTTCGGGCGACGACGCCCACACTTCTACCTCAACGCCGAGAGAACCAAGGATTGGAACATCATGGAAAACTGGGAACAGACTCTGTCAGC
>JALEWQ010000114.1 GCA_022783305.1 Trueperella sp.
TTTCGCGCGCTCGGGGTGGATGGCCGAAAACCGGTGGGAGAGCCACCGGCTCGCCGACCTCCTCGTTGACATCAGCCCCGACATGCACGGAAACTCCGCCCGTGACGCCTTCCGGCTCTCCGCTGAAAGCGGCTGGTCCGCGAGCCTGTTTGCGCCGACCGGCTACGTCGAAGACCAGGCGGGGCCGTGCGTTGGCTGGCAGATCGAACACAACGGTGGCTGGACTGTTGAGCTCTCCCGCCGCCACCAATCCCTCGGCTTGGCCATCTATGGCCCGACCGATCTGCAGCACTCCTGGATGCGGGTTCTTGGGCCGGGAGAGTCGTTCACGACGCCGGCGGCGACCCTCGCGTTCTCGGCGTCGGGCTGGCAGGACGCCGTCGCCCAGATGAGCGACTACCGCCGTGCGCTGCGCAGGGCGAGCGGAGAGAAGAAGCTGATAGCACCCGTCGTCTTCAACGACTACCTCAACACCCTCAGGGCCGACCCGGATTCGGCGAAGCTCTCCGCGCTCATTCCGGCTGCCGCCCGCGTGGGTGCTGAGGTCTTTTGTATCGACGCCGGCTGGTTCGCCAACGAGCGCGGCACCGACTGGTGGGCGAATGTGGGGCAGTGGATGCCCTCAACGACCCGCTTCGAGGGCGGGCTGGATGCGGTCTTGCAGATGATCCGGGAACACGGCATGATTCCGGGGCTGTGGATCGAACCCCTCGCTGTGGGAGTCAATTCCCCCGAGGCCGCCCGCCTCGAACCGCTGTGCATGAAGCGCAACGGGGTGACAATCATCGAGCAGGACAGGATGCGCCTGGACATGCGCAAGCCGGAGGCGCGCGCCTACCTCACCGCGGTCCTCGATCGCATGGTCGGCTATGGCATCGGCTACCTTAAGGTCGACGACAACTACTCGATCGGCGTCGGCCCCGACGAGGGCGCGGACAGCCCGGGCGACGGCCTGCTCGAGCACAGCCGGGCGTGGTCAGCGTGGCTGGCCGAGTTGGCTCAGCGCTTCCCGCACTTGCTCATCGAAAACTGCGCCTCGGGCGGGATGACGACCGATTACGCCCTTCTGGCCAGCGCCCACCTTCAGTCCACCTCAGACACGGAAGACATGCGCAGATACCCGGTGATCGCAGCCGGCGCCCCGCTCGTCATCCTGCCCGAGCAGGCGGCTAATTGGGCAGTGCCGCAGCCTGACATGACGGCCGGTGAGATCGTCTCGACGCTGACCGTCTCGCTAGCCGGCAGCCTCTACCTCAGCGGCCACCTCGATCAGCTTTCACCAATCCAAGCCAACCTCGTTGCGAGCGCCGTCGACCTGGCTAAGGCCGAACGCGGCGCGCTCGGTCAGCGCCACCCGATCTGGCCCACCGGCCTACCGCGCTGGGATAGCGAATGGGTGACGTTCGCCCACCTGCCGGCACGGCCCGGAGACGACGGCCTGCTCTTCGTCTGGCACCGAGCGGGCGACTGCGAGCTCGTCGTCGCCGATAAGCGCTGGCAACTCGGCGAGCAACTGTTTCCGCCCACGGGTATCGAGGACGTCACCTGGAACGTGACACGCACAGCATCGGGAATCACCATGCGGGTTCCCGGCCAAGAAATCTCCGCACGGATCTACCGAATCCGGCGGTACAACAGCACGGCAAGGGAGCCGGGCGAAAGGGAGGAAAAATGAAGATTCACAAGAGAATTCTGGCCGTCGCGACAGCGATGGTGCTGGCACTGGGGGCCTGCTCGGATCCCGGTTCGGGCAAGGCCGGCGACACCGCATCGGGCGGCGAGACGAGCGCGCAGCAGTGGCCCGAGGCCACGGCTAAGCTGGAGGGAACTACGCTGACGGTGTGGGCCGCGCAATCCTCGAACCAGATCCCCGCCGGGGTGGCCAAGAAGTTCGAGGAGGCCACCGGGGCCAAGGTCAACATTGTCACGATCCCGGACGGCTACGAGCAGAACGTGCTGACGAAGGTTGCCACGGGCGACAAGCCGGATCTTGCGATGTGGCAGCCCACAGCCTCAATGCTGCTACCTATCAACGCCAAGGAGAACCTGCAGACCCTCGACGGCGCGCCCTGGGAGTCGAAGTACGCCGACGGCGTCCTCGACTATGGAGGGACCCTCGACGGCAAGCGCTACTCGGCGTTCGTTTCCTCGCCCTCGACGATCGGAGTCTGGTACAACAAGGAAGTCTTTGAAAAGAACGGGGCTACCATCCCGAAGAGCTTCGACGAGCTTCTGACCCTTGCACGGGATCTGAAGGCCAAGGGTGTCACGCCGCTGAACGAGATGGGCGGAGAATGGTGGGCCACGCAGTGGACCGTGCAGGCTCTGGTCGCGGACGCCGCCGCCGATGGCCTGTGGGACCGGGTCAACAAGAACGAGGACGGCTTCACGGGTGAGGCACTTCAGGGGGCCATCGACAAGTATGCGTCGATGATCGACGAGGGCCTGTACAACGATGACATCAAGACCGGCACCTTCGCCCAGCAGGCCCAGGCTCTCCTCGACGGTAAGGCGGCCATGGCGATCGCCACGAACTCGCTCCTGGACAACATGGGCTCGCTCACCGACGCTAAGACCCTCAATGAGAAGATCGGATTCTTCCCGATCTCCGAGAAGGGCAACCGCGCCACCAACCACCCCGAGCAGACCAACGCCGTCGTCGCCTTCAAGACCGGAGACGCCGGCCGTGAGGCGGCCGCCCGCCAGTTCCTGAACTTCTGGCTCACC
>JALEWQ010000115.1 GCA_022783305.1 Trueperella sp.
TTTCGCGCGCTCGGGGTGGATGGCCGAAAACCGGTGGGAGAGCCACCGGCTCGCCGACCTCCTCGTTGACATCAGCCCCGACATGCACGGAAACTCCGCCCGTGACGCCTTCCGGCTCTCCGCTGAAAGCGGCTGGTCCGCAAGCCTGTTTGCGCCCACCGGCTACGTCGAGGACGAGGCGGGATCGTGCGTCGGCTGGCAGATCGAACACAACGGGGGCTGGACTGTTGAGCTCTCCCGCCGCCACCAATCCCTCGGCCTGGCGATCTACGGCCCCACAGATCTGCAGCACTCCTGGATGCGCGTTCTCAAGCCGGGGGAGTCTTTCACGACGCCGTCGGCGACGCTCGCGTTCTCGGCCACGGGATGGCAGGGCGCCGTCGCCCAGATGAGCGACTATCGCCGTGCGCTGCGCAGGGCGAGCGGGGAAAAGAAGCTGATCGCCCCGGTCGTCTTCAACGACTACCTCAACACCCTCAAGGCAGACCCGGATTCGGCGAAACTCTCCGCACTCATTCCGGCTGCCGCCCGCGCCGGTGCTGAGGTGTTTTGTATCGACGCCGGCTGGTTCGCCAACGAGCGCGACACGGACTGGTGGGCCAACGTGGGGCAGTGGATGCCCTCGACAACGCGCTTCGAGGGTGGGCTGGACGCGGTCTTGCAGATGATCCGGGAGCACGGCATGGTTCCGGGGCTGTGGATCGAACCCCTCGCGGTGGGTGTGAACTCCCCGGTGGCTGCCCGCCTCGAGCCGCTGTGCATGAAGCGTGACGGGGTGACGATCATCGAGCAGGACCGGATGCGCCTCGACATGCGCAAGCCGGAGGCTCGCGCCTACCTCACCGCGGTCCTTGATCGCATGGTCGACTACGGTATCGGCTACCTCAAGGTTGACGACAACTACTCGATCGGCGTCGGCCCCGACGAGGGCGCGGACAGCCCGGGCGACGGTCTGCTCGAACACAGCCGGGCGTGGTCTGCCTGGCTGGCGGAGCTGGCTCAGCGCTTCCCGCACGTGCTCATCGAAAACTGCGCCTCGGGCGGGATGACGACCGACTACGCCCTTCTGGCGAGCGCACACCTTCAGTCCACCTCGGACACGGAAGACATGCGCAGGTACCCGGTGATCGCGGCCGGCGCCCCGCTCGTCGTGCTGCCCGAGCAGACGGCGAATTGGGGAGTGCCGCAGCCCGACATGCCGCTCGGCGAGATCGTCTCGACGCTGACGGTCTCGCTCGCCGGAAGCCTCTACCTCAGCGGCCACCTCGATCAGCTTTCACCACTCCAGGCCGACCTCGTTGTGGCGGCCGTCGACCTCGCCAAGGCCGAACGTGACGCGCTCGGTCAGCGCCACCCGATCTGGCCCACCGGCTTGCCTCGCTGGGACAGCGAGTGGGTGACGCTCGCGCACCTGCCGGCACGTCCCGACGACGACGGCCTGCTCTTCGTCTGGCATCAAGGAGGCGACTCCGAGCTCGTCGTCGTCGATGAGCGCTGGCAGCTCGGCGAGCAAATGTTCCCGCCCGCGGGCATCGAGGACGTCGCCTGGAACGTGACACACACAGCTTCGGGGATCACCATGCAGGTTCCCGGAAAGGAAATCTCCGCACGGATCTACCGAATCCGGCGGCACAACAGCGCGGCAAAGAAGCCGGGCGAAAGGGAGGAAAAATGAAGATCCACAAGAGAATTCTGGCCGTCGCGGCAGCGATGGTCCTCGCACTGGGGGCCTGCTCGGATCCGGGTTCGGGCAAGGCCGACCCCGCCACCTCGGGCGGCGAGGCGAGCGCACAGCAGTGGCCCGAGGCCACCGCTAAGCTGGATGGCACCACGCTGACCGTGTGGGCCGCACAGTCCTCGAACCAGATCCCCGCCGGGGTGGCCAAGAAGTTCGAGGAGGCCACCGGGGCAAAGGTCAACATCGTCACGATCCCGGACGGGTACGAGCAGAACGTGCTGACCAAGGTTGCCACGGGCGACAAGCCGGATCTTGCGATGTGGCAGCCCACAGCCTCGATGCTCACCCCGATCAACGCCAAGGAGAACCTGCAGACCCTCGACGGCGCGCCCTGGGAGTCGAAGTACGCCGACGGCGTCCTCGACTACGGAGGGACCCTCGACGGCAAGCGCTACTCGGCGTTCGTTTCCTCGCCCTCGACGATCGGGGTGTGGTACAACAAGGAAGTCTTTGAAAAGAACGGGGCCGCCATCCCGAAGAGCTTCGACGAGCTTCTGACCCTTGCACGGGATCTGAAGGCCAAGGGTGTCACGCCGCTGAACGAGATGGGTGGCGAATGGTGGGCCACCCAGTGGACCGTGCAGGCTCTGGTCGCAGACGCCTCCGCCGACGGGCTGTGGGATCGGGTCAACAAGAACGAGGACGGCTTCACGGGTGAGGCACTGCAGGGCGCCATCGACAAGTATGCGTCGATGATCGACGAGGGCCTGTACAACGAGGACATCAAGACCGGCACCTTCGCCCAGCAGGCCCAGGCCCTCCTCGACGGCAAGGCGGCCATGGCGATCGCCACGAACTCGCTCCTGGACAACATGGGCTCGCTCACCGACGCCAAGACCCTCAATGACAAGATCGGATTCTTCCCGATCTCCGAGAAGGGCAACCGCGCCACCAACCACCCCGAGCAGACCAACGCCGTCGTCGCCTTCAAGACCGGAGACGCCGGCCGTGAGGCGGCCGCCCGCCAGTTCCTGAACTTCTGGCTCACC
>JALEWQ010000116.1 GCA_022783305.1 Trueperella sp.
TTTGGTCTTCTCACCCCATGCACGTAACCGGGCAGATGTCAACGAAGCAACCACTTTCAGCGTCTCAACCTTAAGAACCCTGACTTTCCCTTATTACACCAACGAAAAACTCGATCATAAAACACATTTTTTGTCTATTGACCCAAGAGTTCCGATAATTCCAGAGAAGACACCGTACGACAGATACTTGGTAAACGATGCCGTCTTTTCGAGCGCCACGATACCAAGATCTGAAAAGGTTACGATGCTTTCAGAATGTCTACCATTGACAAAGACATTGAGGACGTATGAGCTATTCATAGATGCGATAGTCAACAGAATACTAATCAAGACCAGAACAACGCCTACAAAGAAAAGGAACCTCTTTAGCTTCACCATGGCTGTATTCCGATCTGTATCTAGTGAATGCTATGGCACTGTTCGCCCGCAAACTGTCCGTTTGCATACACTCTAACGTACGGAGACCTCTTGTGGCTGATCTGAACATGGAGTAGACCGCCCTGTTGCTTTGGGAAATCAGGGTGGCCGGAACGGCAATAGTGTGGTCGCGTAGTGCCGTTTTGCCGAGTTATGTTCCTAGCATCTAGGCATTCCTCGGGCCGCATGACGGTCAACTCCAGGTCGGGACAGCTCCGTGAAATAGTGACGAAGCGGTGTTCGAAAGCTAGAAGAGGGTTGCCACGTAGACCCCGAGTAACGCCAAGTGCCCCAGCCCGTGTGCAGGGGAGAATCGCTGCCGCACGAGCGCGGTGGCCTGTAGCCCGAGCGTCGCTGCGAGTAGTGCCAGCTCCCAGTTGCCCACCCCGAGCACGATCTGCTGGCCCGTGGCCGCGCTGATGAGCAGGATGGACGGCACCGAGCCGCCCAGCACAGAGACGAGCGCGCCGTGGGTCAAGTTCGACACCCGCTGACTCTGGCCGTTCCGGCCGGCCGCCAGGGTGGTGACAGTCTCGGGCAGGAGTACAACGGCGGCAAGGATGAGGCCGACGAGCGCTGTGTTGCCCACGGCCTCATTGAGGAGGGGGCCGAGCGAGTGGGAAAGGACGACGATTGCCACGAGTGTGGCCACCAGCCAGACGAAGTTTTGTGCTGCGGGCTCGGAGCTACGCGGGGCAGGGGCGGCTTCCGCGAAGTCGGCAGCACCCGGTCCGAGCTGATGCCACATGAACGCCCCGTAGGCGGTGACTAGCACCAGCCCGGCGAGAACCGCCCAGAGCCCGCGGTAATCGCCCACCACACGCGACGCCACAAACACGACGGCGCCGAGTACCCCCAGCGCGCCTAGGTACCAAGAGAGCGCCCGCCGCCGAACCGGCATGGGGCCATGGCGGGCAAGGTGGGCGAGGATGGCGCCCGCCAGGATGAGGTTAATGACGAGCATTGTGGCGGAGAACGCGGCGTCGCGCGCGATGGAGGCGTGATCGCCAGGACCGAGCAGGACGCTGGCCACCATCGCCACCTCGATCACCATGATCGACAGCGTGAGCACGATCGTGCCGAACGGTTCGCCAAGCCGGCGGGAGAGCGCGTCGGCTCGGCGCTTGACGCCAAAGGAGGCGTAGATGATGACGGCGAGGATCCCGACCATGGCCACTGGCCCGGAGAGCGGAAGGAAAAAGGTCAGCGCGACAGCTAACCATGCAACAACGCCAGACATGTGCCCTTTCGTGAGGGCCGTCCCTCGTCCGTGCAACACGCGGCGAATCCTCAAGCCGTGCTCGGTGCGAGCCGTTGCGCTGGCGGGAAGGTACCCGCCGGCGTCGTGCCGCGCGGCGCCGGGCCGTCCCGGCAACAGACGCGAGTATACCCGATGCGGGACAAAGGTGTGATGACTCACATGTATGAGCTGGGACAATGACAGGAAGGAGGCAACGATGCAACTGAAAGCCCCGCCCTCGTGGGCGCTAAAGGTCATCATGGCTGTCACGGGCGCTATCTGGGCGATCTTCGTCCTCATCCACCTGTACGGAAACCTCAAGGTCTACATGGGGCCGTCCAGTTTCGACGGCTACGCCCACTGGTTGCGCGAGGCGTTCTACCCGCTCTTTCCCAAGCTGGCCGTGCTGTGGATCATGCGTGTGGTGCTGGGGTTGTGTCTCATCCTGCACGTGTGGGCGGCGTCGGTGGTCTACATCCGCGGGCGCAGATTCCGCGGCAAGTACCGGGCGCGCAAGCTTCACGGGATCCAGGCGCTCTCGGCGCGGCTCATGCCGGTCACGGGCGTGGCGATTCTGGGCTTCCTCATCGTTCACCTCCTCGACCTCACGGTGGGTCTGAAGCCGGTCGCCTCCGGCTCCTTCCGCGGGCAGACGGCGCAGGCCTCGGCCGCCTACTCCAACCTGGTTGCTTCCTTCGAGCGCCCGGCGATGGCCATCTTCTACGTGCTCATCATGGTGTTGCTCGCGATTCACGTGGCGCATGGCGCCTTCAACGTCGCGGTCGATTTCGGCTCGATGGGGGCCCGCCTTCGCTCGATCTTCATCTGGATCGGCGCGCTCGCCGCGATCGCGATCCTCCTGGGCAATGCCTCAATTCCGCTCGCCGTACAGATGGGGTGGCTATCATGAGTTTCTTACACTTCCTCCGCAACACGGTCGGTTCCGCCAACGACGCCGATGCCCGAACCGCGTCCGGTACGGCGGGATTCACGCCGCCCCCGGTCAAGGTTCCCGGCGCCCGGCTAGGCA
>JALEWQ010000008.1 GCA_022783305.1 Trueperella sp.
CAGATGTGGCTCGCAACTTCGAAGACGCCGCCAACAGGCGCAACACCGTGCGCCTGCGCGAACGCGGGTGGCTGCCGCGGCTAACCGGCTACGCCGGCTGGGGCTCCGTCCACGCGGCAAAGGTGCTCGCGCGCGCCACCATGGCCGACCCTAACGACGCCCAACCCTTCGAGCTGCCCTTCCTACCCAAGTCCATGCACTCGCTGACCTCGCCGCAAGTGCGCGGCCTGGCCAAACTCGCCACGCAGAACGCGGAGAAGGCCCAACGCGGGTGGCGCCAGTTTTTCACAACCCAGGTGGGCTTCCTGCCGGTCACAGTCCAGTTGGGCGACCGCACGATCGCCACGCGCACGGATCGCTCCGGCTACGTCGACCTCCTCATCGAGGACCACGGCCTGCCGCCCGGCTGGCACGAGGCCACGCTCACCCCGGCCGCGGGCGAGGCGATCACCGCGCCCGTCATGATCGTCTCGGACCACGCCACCACCGGACTTGTCTCCGACATCGACGACACGATCGTCGTCACCTGGCTGCCGCGCGCGATGCTCGCCGCCTACAACTCCTTCGTTCTCCACACCGACATGCGCCAGCCCGTGCCCGGGATGGCCGAGTTCTACCACAACCTTCTCGACTCAAGCCCGGACGCACCCGTGTTTTACCTGTCCACAGGCGCATGGAACGTCTATTCGACGATGCTCAGCTTCATCCAGCACAACGAGCTCCCCATCGGCCCGATGCTGCTCACCGACTGGGGCCCCACCCCCACCGGCCTCTTCCGCTCCGGCCAGGAACACAAGAAGACGCAGCTGCGCAACCTGCTCATCATGTTCCCCAACATTTCGTGGTACCTCGTCGGCGACGACGGCCAGCACGACCCCCTCATCTACGACGAACTCGCCCGCGCCCATCCGCGCCGCGTGCGGGGCATCGCTCTGCGCACCCTCAACCCGGTCCAACAGGTGCTCTCCCACGGCACGCCGGAGGCCACCGCCGGCGACCGCGAGGACTGCGACATCGAGGACGGCGGCGTCCCCATCATTCGCGGCGAAGACGGCTACGCGCTCCTGCGCAAGATTCGGCGCTTCCGGTAGGCCAGGCTCGGCGCGCTAGAAGCCTCGCGGCTGGGAATTGCGAACGATCCGCTCGCCCATGTCTGCGAGCTCAGCGCCGCCCATGCCCGGCCAGCCGTGCACCGCGTCCTTCCACGCCGCCGGGATCGCGCTCTCGCCCCAACGGGCGCCGAGCAGCGCGCCCGCGATGGCTGCCACCGTGTCCGTATCCCCGCCGAGCTTGACAGCCCGACGCAACCCGTCATACATCGCGGCCTCGCCGAAGTAGTCCTGTGTCGCCTTGACCGCGAACCACGCGCACTGCAACGCCGAAACCGTGTAGCCGTTCGTTCGGGGGTTAACCAACCCGGCCTCGGCGTCGGCGATCCGCGCCTCCCAGCTCGGGCGCGATTCCTCCAGGAGCAGGTCCATCCCCGCGCGCACGTTCAACACCCCGTCGATGACGGCCACACGCATAGCCTCGGCCCACAGCACGCAAGCCTCTTCCGCCTCGCGGTCGGCGTGAGTGAGGGTCGCGATGGAGCGCGCCGCACGTGCCGTCGCGTCGCGATCCCACAGGAAGGAGATGCCGATCGGCGCGATCCGCCCGAGCGCCGCGTTGCCCGCCCCGCGCTCCGTGGTGGCGGCGTAGTCGCGAGCTGCCTGGCGCAGACGGTCGGAGACGTCGCCCGTCATCCGCGAGGCGTTGAGCAGTACCGCGCGGGTTTGGATGCCGATGTCGGTGGCGCCGTCGTGCATCCAGTTGATGAAGTTCTGGCCAATCTCGTCGTGTGCCTTGTCGGAGGTCAGGCTCAGGCCCGAGTCCGCCACGGAGGCGATGCAGATCGCCATCTGCGTGTCGTCGCTCCACTCGCCCGGCTCGTAGGGGCCGAGTCCGCCGCCAAGCATCTGAGGATCGTCCGTGCCGCGCGTGAACTCGTACGGCACGCCGAGCGCATCCCCGCAGGCGGAGGCCAAGAGCGCGCCGCGCCCGCGGTCAACCATCAAATCTGTGAGCACATAGTCCATGAGGCACCTCCGTCGCTTGCCCCTAGCTTACCCCTCCTGCGGCCCCGCTGGTGGGCTGGCTCACATGTTGGCGGGCGGCCGCCCGTGCCGCTACTCCTCGACCCGGACGGCCTCCACCGTGATCTCGTCATCCACGCGCGGATCGTCCGAGCGGACCTTGTCCTTGACGGCGTCGGTGGCCTCATGGAGCTTCTCGGAGGCGAGGTTCTGGGCCTGCTGGAAGGTGTCCGCGGCCTGGTTGCGCACCTTGGAACGCCCATCGCGCACCGCGTTCGAATCCCACACGCGCTTCGCCCCTGACTTGATCTGCTCGTAGCGCTCACGCCCCGCGCGCGCCCCCAGCACGTATCCGATCGCGCCGACGGCCACCGTCCTCAAAAAACCCATGGTTCCTCCTTAGTCTTGCCTCCAGCATAACTGCGCCGCACCGCCGCCGGCGGCCGCTTTGCGCTGCGCTTAATCGGCGGGCGCCAACCGCACGATGATCCCGCGGTGATCGCTGCCCCCGCTGGCGACCTCGCTCGCCTCCACGCCACGGTAGCTACCGTCCGTGAGGACGCGGTCGATCGGGGTGCCGAGCAGGGCGGGCATGGCGCTCGGCCACGTCCCGAGCCCGCCGGCGCCCGCCTCAATCCGCGCGTCGGCGCAATCCGCCCCGAGGACCATCTGGTGGTCGATAGTCGAGTTAAAGTCGCCGGCCATGATGAACGACGTATCCGCGCACTGGCCGTAGATCGCGGAGATGTCCGCCTTCCACCTGTCCATGTGCGCCGGCGCAGGCGCAAACGGATGCACGCCGATAATCTTCGGCCCGTGCCCGTTCGCCGGCACGACGACGACGCTCGAGCCCGGCAGCCCCTCCGCCGCCACCTGCGAATACTCCCCAAGCGAGTCGGAGACCAGCACCACGGTGGACTCGAACTCCGTGGCGTAGCGATCCGTGCCCGTGTCGAACTGGCGGAAGGTCAGGCCGCGATCGGCCAGCAGGCCCACGAGTTCCTCGCCGCCGGCGGTCGAGGTCTCCGTCAGCACGAGCACGTCCACGCCGTTGCTCACCACCGAGTCGGCGAGATCCGCCATGACGATCGAGCCGCCGAGCGTGTTAAACGACAGCACGGTCACCTGACCGTTGCCCTCCCCCACCGCGGTGACGCCGTGGTCCGGGCCCAGTTGCGCCGGCGACTGGATCCCGCGCGCGTAGAGCGTACCCCCATGGAAGATGGCCATCACCAGGTAGGCCAGGCTCGTAGCGAGCGCGATCCTGCCCGAGCCGACCAGGGAGCGGCGGATCGCCGCGAAGATGAGGAGGAAGGCCGCCGCCCCGGCGAACACGATCGCAAGCCACGGCCGCAACGCCATGACGTGAGCCATCGGGGTGCGCAGCACCCAGCTTTCAGCGCCCGGCAGCAGATCGGGCCGCAGCGTCAGCGCGCCCACCGCCACAAACAAAACCGCCAAGAATCCCCAGACGTACTTCATTCAGCTCCCATCGTGTCGAGCCCGATTCTAGCCCTCCCCTCCGACATTCTTAGGAGCAACCCACAGGCGCGCTGACCGATCAGCTCACCCGCTCGGCCCGGTTTGCCGGCGTCGCCGCCAAGAAGCCCGGTTCGCCAAATCCGCGTTGGGCGTATGCCCCACGGACGGCGTCGACGACCCGGTCCTGCGCGCCCGCCTCGATGAGCGCGATCGCGGAACCGCCGAATCCTCCGCCCGTCATGCGCGCACCCAGCGCACCCGCGCCCTCGGCGGCCTCGCACGCGACGTCCAGCTCCGCCACGCTGACCTCGTAATCGTCACGCAGGGAGGCGTGCGAGTCCGACAGCAACGCCCCGATCTCCTCCGGCCGCCCGGCCCGCAACAGCTCAACCGTGGCCAGCACTCGCTCGTTCTCCGTCACCACGTGACGCGCCCGGCGAAGCAGCTCGCCGGAGAGCCGGCCGAGGTCCGCCTCCTCGGCGTCGCGCAGCGAGGCCAGACCCAGCTCACGAGCCGCCTCCTCGCATGCCGCCCGACGCTTGGCGTACTGCCCGTCGCCGAGCGAGTGCGTCGCCCGCGTGTCGATCACGAGGATCTCCAGGCCGTGTGCCGCCAGGTCCAGCGGCACCTGCTTGAGCGCCCAGTCCCGCGTGTCGATCAGCAGCGCGTGACCGGGCTGGCCGAACATCGAGATGGTCTGATCCATGCCGCCCGTCGGCGCGCCAGCAACCTCGTTTTCCGTGGCGATCGCCGCCCGCACAATCGAGTGCCGATCCTCGTCCGACGCCGGCGGAACCAGCGCACACGCGATCGCGCATTCAATCGCCGCCGACGACGACAGCCCCGCGCCCACCGGCACGCACGACTCGAAGGCCGCCTCAAATCCGCACTCGACCCCGAGGGCCCACGCCGGCCCCGCGCCATAGTTCGCCCAGGACCGCTTCATCCCCGGCTTCACGTCCGCCAAGGCGCCCGTCCACACGTGGCTCTTGCCCGAGACCACGTTCACGACGTCGTCGTCACGGCTCGCGTACGCCACGAAAGTGCGGTGCGGGAGGGCGATCGGGAGGCAAAAACCCTGGTTGTAGTCTGTATGTTCGCCGATGATGTTCACCCGCCCGGGTGCGGCCCAAACGGCCTGGGGCGCGCGGCCGAATCGGCTCTCGAACCTCTCACATGCGCGGCGAGCGCCTTCCTCATTCGTCCACGACTGAAAAAGCTCCATGACTGCCTTTCTTACGCTTTCTTACGTTCTGTCATGCGGTGTGGATGTACCCTTACCATTTTGCCCCTAATTCGCCGGATTATCTCGAGGTTTATGGTCCCGAGAGACGAGTCCCCTTACCAGGCTTAGTTGGGATCCCGAGGCGGCCATACACCCGCATCACACGTTCACCACCGCACGGGGAAGCACGTCTAGCAGCGACAACCTGGGCAATGCGCTTCACCTTTCTCTCTGTATATACTGATCTTGTATACGAAGACTTCATCAAGAGAGGGGGCTCCCATGGTGATCACGTCCGTTTTCCATAGCGGTAACTCACAGGCCGTACGGATCCCGAAGAGTATGCGTCTTCACTCGAAACGTGCGAGCATTCGCCTCGAGGGAGATAGTCTCATCATTACTGAGGTGGCCGAGACGCTCGCGGATTTCATGCGTAATGTCGCCAACGCAGCCCCCTGGGAAGGCACCTCTGGATCGCTGCAGACGCCCTCACGCACCGTTGTACTCTCGTGACTCACAACAGAAAAGAATTTGAAAGAATCCCGGCTCTCAAACTTGCTGACTGGCTCGCGAATTAGCACACATACACACCGCGACGAGTAGGTTGCCTCCGTCAGCGTGACGCATTTGGGATCCCGAGGCGGCCACGTTTGGCCCATGAGGGCGCCCCGCTGGCAACTGCGCGGGGCGCCCCATCATTAACACGACTTGGCCTGACGCCTCACCGCGACTCCCGCCCCGCAAACTCCCGCTGCGAGCAGGAGCAGGGAGCCGACCGTCGCACCGGTCTTCGGCAGGCTCCGGGGCGTGGCCGCCCCCGCCTGAGCAGATTCGGGCTTTGCCACCGTGGGGGCAGGCGACGCGGCCGGCGCCGGATCCGCCGTCGGGACCGTAGCCGGCGCCGGATCCGTCGCGGGAACCGACGGCTCCACCGGCGTGGCCGGCAACAACTCCGTCCAATCGAGCGCGCGCCTCTCTTGGAGGAACGTCACCTTCGCCAGTTGCACGTCACCCGCCTCGACGGCGACATCTGAGTCACCCACGCGGTAGGTCACCCCTGACACGTCGGGGAAGACAATCTTCACGAACTCCGTATCGGCGGGCAGCCCTCGCGCGGTGACAGTGTGACGCGCGTATGCCGGCGGAGCGTCAACGAAGTTGTTGTGGGTGGACAGTTCCTGTGCGCTCCACGTCTTGCCGTCGGGCGAGGCATAGACCGCGAAGTCGAGCTGGCCGTCCCTCGTCACCGAACGTATCGAGGTGCCCTCCCACTGGTTGTTGACGCCGTTCAACGTCTTCTGACCGGCGACCGTCTTGTAGTAGGCCGTGAGGCGAACCTCCTTCAGCCCGGCCGCCTTGTAGACCAGCTCTCCGGGCTTGTCCGCAGAAACGAGGCGCGAATCCTCGTAGCGGGGCTGGCCACCGTAGAAGAAGTTGTTCTTGTCGTCGGCCAGCGCCGTGCCGGTCGTCTTTGCCACCACGTTAGTCTGCGAGATCGGGGCAAGGCGATACTCGCCGTCGGCGGGCCGCTCCGCCTCGAGGTCATCGAAGCGCACCCGGTCTTGGTCCTCGTTCTGATAGACGCGCACCCAGTCAACGAGGAAGTCCGAGTCCTGCTTCGTCCAGCGCTTGGCGTAATCGACGTCGCCAACCCAGCCGTCCCCAACCTGCGTCTCGAGGATCGGGAACATGGGCAGTGAATGGCGCGAGTCGCAGCCACCCGCGCAGTCGCGCGCGGTGGCAAATCGCTTCTGGCCGTCGATGAACCACGTGATCTCTTGCGGAGTCCACTCGACTTCGTAGACATGGAACTTCTGCGACCATGACTCATACGTGCCCGCCGTACCTGAATCTTGGCCCTTGTTATGGCCCCACACGCCGTAGTGGTTGGTCATGTACGCGGTCCACGGTTCTTGGCCAAGGTACTCCAGAACATCGATCTCGTCATGGCCGGTCTCATCCTGCGCCAGCATCCAGATTGCCGGCCAGATGCCCTGGGAGTCATTCACCTTCGCCCGCACGGCCATACGACCGTACTCAAAGGAATACTTGTTCTTCGATTCCACACGACCCGAGGACCACGTCTGCTTGTCCTTGAGCGGCTCCCCCGGGTAGGGATCGTGCCCGACCGCCCGGACAAGGACGTCCGTCGTACCGTAGTTCTTCGAGTTGATCGCAAGGTAGCCGTTCGACTCCTCACCCTCGATGCCATGCTTAATGCTCACCGCGTCCCGATTGTAAATCGCGCCGTGGTTAGCCATGCCGGAGATGATGTTCCACTTCGACTCGTCAACGCGCGTGCCATTGAACTCATCGCTCCACACGAGCTTCGTGAACGGAGAATCCGGCGCCTTGTACACCGGGTCCGACTCGTCGTAGGAATCGCCGGTGGCCATGATCTCCACCTCGGAGAACTTCACCGGGCCCGCCTCGTCCTTCTTCAAGACAAAGCGAACCGTCGAGCCCTTGGTCGCGGGAAACTCCATGGTGATCGGCCCATCCACGGTCAACGACGACGCCGAATATACCGGGGCACCGCCGCCCTCCGGAAGACCCGTCGTCTTCGAGATAGTGGCAGAAGGGCCGGCGAGCACGAAGGCCTTGATCGACTCGTAGGTGCCCGGCTCGAGGCCGAGCTTGATCGACGTCACGTCGTAGCTGTTCTTAAACTCGAACTGGAGCCAGTTTTCGCCGGGCGTATTGTGAGTGGCGTACGTGTCCCAGTCCCCGTCCGAGATCGCGGCGATATTCGTGGGCGCCAGACCCCAGACATACGGGATCTTCCCCGCGGCGATATTGCGCGGAGTGAGGGCCGCTGCCTCATCCTCGGTGGCGCTCGCCATCACCTCAATCTCACGGAATCGGACCTTGTTGGACATGCCCTTCCACGAACTAGAGGTCGACTCGATGTAGTGCCCGCGTTGCCAAATGCGTACGTGCTGGCCGGTCACCGGCTTATCGAGCGTCACGACCTGCGCCTGGCCCTGGGTCTGCGCGGTCTCCTGATAATCGGCGAACCCCGAGTCATAGACGACATCGGTGAATTCGGCGTCGGTAGCGATCTGGACGCGCACGTTCTTGAACGTTGACACCGACGTCGAATACTGGTTGTGATACAGGCGCACCTCGCGGATCTCGCGAGGATCATCTAACGCGTACTGAAGGTAGACGTCCTTCCAGTTCTCCCAGCCGTTCATCGGCTCTGAACTCACCTCGGGTCCGGCGGCGATCTCGGTGACCCCCGCCTCGTCTCCCTCATAGGCTACCGAGCCATCGGTGGCTTTTTCTGGCGCGACCATGACCTCGGCAGACCCGGGCTGAAGCGGCTCGGTTGCGTTCGTCGTCGGCACCTTACCGCGAAGTACGTTGACCGTCGCTACGGTGTGGGCATCGCCGGCGGGTTCCGCGTCAGCCGGTAGGGCCGCGGCGACGCCCCCGAACGCGGACAGGAGGGCGGCGAGCCCGATAGTTGCAGTGAGTTTCTTGAATTTCATGAATGCTCCGATCTTCCTGCAGGCGACGTTGCCTGCAGGTGGTGAACACCGTCGAGAGGTGGCCACGCCCAGGGCCTGGCCACCTCTCGGGTTCTACTTCACCGCCCCAGAGGTGATGCCGGCGATGATCTTCTTCTGGAAAATGACGAAGATCGTCACCAGCGGCACGCTCATCACCAGCACGTAGGCGAAGATGAGATGCCAGTTGTTCAGGGCGATTCCCGAACTGGCGATGGTGTAGAGATTGAGCGGCAGCGTATCCATTCGGCCGCCGACCACGAAGAACGCGTAGAACACGTCATTCCACACGTAAAGGCTGATCAGGATCGTTGCGGTGGACAGCACCGGGCGCAGAAGCGGCAGGATCAGCCTAAAGAAGATCTGTACCGGCCCGGCGCCATCGATGCGGGCAGCCTCCTCGAGTGAGGGCGGAATTGTGCGCACGAACCCCGTCACGAAGAAGATCACCGTCGACATGTACATGCCCACGTAGGTGGCGATCATGCCGATCGGCAGTCCCGCCAAACCGAGTTGGCGCAGGAGGAGAACCAGGGTGACCACGGCCGGCGGGAGCACGATGCCGGAGATTCCGAGCGCATAGAGGAACGCGGAGGCCTTCGACTGCCTGCGTGCCAGCACCCATGCCGCCATCGACCCGAAGAGGAGCACAAGGAAGACCGAGGGAATGAGCAGAAGGAGGGAGCCGATGAAGGCCCATCCCATGTTCGCCTCGGACCACACCTGGCGCAGGTTGTCCCACAGCTGCCATTCGGTGGGCAAGGCCAGGCTCAGCAACGACGCCTCCGCCTGGTTCTTGCCCGCGTTGACGACGAGCGTCCACAGCGGCACCCCGATGAGTAATGCCGCGAGCACGACGGCGAGCAGGGGCTGGACGATGCGCCACACCTTCACCGACGTCGGCTGCCCGCCTGCCCGCTTGGCGCGGTCGTTGCGCTGACTACTCGAAGCTCGAACAGTCACGACATCCTCCTCTCTCGGCTGCGCAGCCCCGCGATGAGCGGGACAGCGATGATCACGACGCTGAGGAACAGCACGAGGCTCATCGTCGTCGCCTGGGCGTACAGGCCCTGGCCGAAGGTGCGGAAGATGAACATGTTGAGCACCTCTGTGCTTCCGCCCGGCCCGCCGCCCGTCGTCGCCGCAATGACGTCGAAGGAGTTCATCGAACCGAGCAGCGCTGTGGCCACATTGAACGTCACGGCCGGGGCGATCAGCGGCAGGCGGATCTTGGTGAAGATCTGCCACGGGCTTGCCCCGTCGATGCGGGCGGCCTCGAGCA
>JALEWQ010000048.1 GCA_022783305.1 Trueperella sp.
TCGTTGAGATTCCGGGGTTTTATTCGGGGTGGCTGACGGGGCTTGAACCCGCGACCCCCTGGACCACAACCAGGTGCTCTACCACTGAGCTACAGCCACCATGCGCGCCGGCTTTCGCCGCGGCAACGAATTGAAACTATACCAAGCCTTAGGCCAGCTCGCCTAAACGGCGACGGTGAAGCATATCACCAGAAAGCGCGCATTTGAATGGCGTCGGCGAATCCGGTGAGATGATCCTCGTCCACAGACAGGTAAAGCTGGCCGTCGATAAGCGAGACCTCCATGACGTAGAACTCCTCATCCGAGTCCGGCGCACCACGCACGAGATCCACCCGGTTGAACAGGAGCAGCTCGTCGCGCCCAGACATGTTCTTGATGTGGGCGTGCAGGGTTTGTCGGATGCGTTCGCCCCAACGCCACGTCTCCTCCGAGGCCCGGGTGGCTCGAACCACTTCCTCCACGACGCCGGCCCCGCTGGTGTTGCGGTAACGCGGGTGGAGCATCGGGTCCTTCTCCACCTGGTAGGAGGCGAGGCCGTTGAGGTAAACGAGCGAGGTTTCACCGGCAACGTCGATATCCTCCAGGTAGCGCTGCACCATCACGGAGCGCCCAGCGTTGAGTTCGTACTGGGCATGGAGGATCGCCTCGGCGCGCGACGTGGCATTGGTCGCCGTGTAGCGTCCGGTGCCTCGACCTCCGGAGGAGACGGCGGGCTTGATGACGAAATCGCCGTAGGAAGGGAAACGGGAGTGGATCTGCTGCTTGGTCAGGTGCTGCTCAGGCTCGAGCCAGACGGTGGGAATGATCGGAAGCCCAAGCTTTTCCAACGCCTGCATGTAATGCTTGTCCATGTTCCATTCCATGGTGCTCGCCGAGTTGGCGATGCGCGGGATGGAACGCGCCCACTCGATGAACTTCTTGGGCGCTTTGGCATAGTCACGCACGGAGCGAACCACGGTCAGGTCAGATTCGTCCCAGTTCACGCCGGGATCGGACCACACGGCGATGACAGGTTCGATCCCCCGATCGCGCAGGGCGTCGGGAAGGCCTTGTTCATCTTCGCTCAGATTCGGAAGATACTCGGAGGTCGCAAGGAAAACTTTTGGTTGAGCCACGTTAGCGATTCTAGTTGATTTACCACCCCGGCGCGCGCCCAACGGGCAAATCGACGCAATGCGGGCGGCGGGCCCGATCCCGGGTCGCGCCACGCACCAGCACCATCTCGACACGCAGCCCGATCACGTGCCCCAGTTCACATCAAAATGGCCCGCATCGATTTGCGCAAGACGCCCAGCCCGGACTACAGTAAAACATCGTTGCGCACCGCTAGCTCAACTGGCTAGAGCATCTGACTCTTAATCAGAGGGTTCTGGGTTCGAGTCCCAGGCGGTGTACCAAGGGAAGGCGATCAGCTCAGGCTGGTCGCCTTTCGTATAGGATAGCCCAGTAGTCAACTGGGAGGATGTGCCGTGGAAACTTTGCAACGTGTGTTTTGGCATTCCACGTTTAACCCGCTGGTCGTCTTCGCCGGGATCCTGCTCGCCTTCTTGGCTTTCCAGGCCAACTCAACCGAGCGCGTCATCCTCCTCACCGGCTTGGCGGCCCTCCTCGCCGTCCAGGTTTGGCGCGCACGTGCCCGGCGTCGTGCTGACGGCGCTGCACAGCAACGCGATGACACCGGCGACCAGGATGGTGAGGGGCGCCCATGATCCTCAACCGCGCCCTCGACACCCTGGAAGACGCCCACGGCCTGACCCCCTCCCCCGACGCGATCCTCGAGGCGTTCACCGAGGCCTTCGAGTCCTCGGGCAAGACGATGTATCCCCACCAGGAGGAGGCCCTGCTCCACATCGTCGCTGGCGACCACGTTATCGTGGCCACGCCCACCGGTTCGGGCAAGTCACTCATCGCCGCCCAGGCGCTGTTCACCGGGCTCGCCACTGGCCGCACGGCCTACTACACCGCCCCGCTGAAGGCACTGGTCTCTGAGAAGTTCTTCGACCTCATCGGCGAGTTCGGCGCCCACAACGTCGGCATGATCACCGGCGACTCCTCCATTAACCCCGGCGCGCCTATCATCTGCGCCACGGCCGAGATTCTTGCCAACATCGCGTTACGCGAGGGTCAGGAGGCGGACGTCGGCGTCGTCGTCATGGATGAGTTTCACTTCTACGGCGACCCGCAGCGCGGTTGGGCGTGGCAGGTGCCGCTCCTCGAGCTTCCGCAGGCACAGCAGATCCTACTTTCGGCGACCTTGGGCGACACGTCCTTTTTCGTCACGGACCTCGAGCGGCGCACGGGTCGGCCCGTCTCGATTGTCGACGACGCCGTCCGCCCGGTTCCGCTGCACTTCACCTATTCCGCTGAACCGGTTAACGAGATGATCGAGGAGCTGGTGGTCACCCACATGGCCCCGGTTTACGTGGTGCATTTCTCTCAGCGCGAGGCGGTGGCCCAGGCTCAGGCGCTCATGTCGACCGCGCTGATCAGCAAGGATCAGCGCGAGCGGATCCGCGCGGCACTCGGCAATTTCAAGTTCAGTCCCGGCTTCGGTCAGACCCTGTCGAAAATGCTGCGCAACGGGGTGGGTGTCCACCATGCTGGCCTTCTGCCGCGTTACCGTCGGCTCGTGGAGAAGCTGACCCAGGCGGGGCTTCTGGTGGTCATCTGCGGCACGGACACGCTCGGCGTGGGGATCAACGTGCCGATCCGGACGGTGCTCATCACGTCGCTGGTCAAGTTTGACGGGTCCAAGAGGCGTAACCTTGGCGCGCGCGAGTTTCACCAGATTGCGGGGCGTGCGGGTCGGGCGGGCTACGACACGGTGGGCTACGTCGTCGTGCAGGCCCCCGAGCACGACGTCGAAAACGCGCGCCGCCTGCGCAAGGCCGGGGACGACCCGGCGCGGATCAAGCGCGTCCAGAAGGTTAAGCCGCCGGAGGGAGAGGTGTCGTGGTCTGAGAAGACCTTCGAGCGGCTGAAGGAGGCTCAGCCGGAGAAGCTGACCTCACACTTCCGCGTGGATCACGCGATGATCCTCAACCTGCTTCAGCGTTCCGACCCGGTGCCGGCGATCGTGAAGATTCTCACCGATAACCACGAGCCGGCCACCGCGCGCAACCGCTTCGTGCGCCAGGCGATCGATATCTACTCCTCCCTGCGTACCGCCGAGGTCATTAGGCACGAGGACCGTGACTGGCGTCGCGCCCACCCGGACCGCCCGGCGATTCACTTCTCCAAGGATGTCCCGGACGACTTTGCGCTCAACTCCCCGCTGGCACCCTTCGCGCTGGCGGCCCTCGAGTTGCTCGACCCGGAGGATCCCGACTTCGCGCTTGACGTGGTCTCGGTGATCGAGGCCGTCCAGGAGAACCCGAGCCCGGTGCTCAACGCTCAGCGCCGGGTGGCTCGCGGGGAGCTGATCGGCAAGCTCAAAGTTGAGGGAGTGGAATACAGCGAGCGGATGGCGCTCGCCGATGAGGTGACTTGGCCGCGCCCGCTGGCTGATCTGCTCGAGCCGGCCCTGCAGGTGTACGCGAAGTCGAACCCGTGGGTGGCAGGCCATGAGCTGGAGCCGAAGTCCGTGGTGCGGCAGATGATCGAGGAGGGGATGACCTTCACCGAACTCATTACGCGCTACGACCTGGACCGCTCCGAGGGCGTGGTGTTGCGCTACCTCACCGACACTTACCGTGCCCTGCGCCAGAGCGTGCCGCACGAGTACCGCGATGAGGAGGTCGAACAGATCATTGGCTGGTTGGGTAGGCTTGTGCGCTCGATCGATTCCTCGCTCCTCGACGAGTGGGAGGCGCTCGCCGACGGCCGCCTGACCCTGGACGAGATCAACGGGCTGGCCGGCGACGGAACGACGGGCGAGGAGGCCGCCTTCGGTGCGGACGAGGACGGCAACGTCACCTTCACCCGCAACAGGCACGCCCTGCGCACCGCTGTCCGTAACGCCATGTTCGCTCGGGTGGAGGCTCTTGACCGTGACGATTTCGACTACCTTGCGCGCCTCGACCCCGCATGGGATGCCGGCCGTTGGGCGGATGCGATTGACCCGTACTGGGACGTCTACGCCCGGCTGGGCACCACCACGGACTCCCGCTCGGAGCGCTTCTTCTCCATCCTTGAGGACCCCTCCTATGCCGACCTGCTTCAGGCTGGCATGGATGAGGACGATGCCTCCGACTGGTTGGAGAGCCACAAGCCGGGGCGGGTGTGGCTCGTCATGCAGATCCTCGACGATGAGGGCTCGGCCGAACCGGAGACGGGCGAGGCGGAGATGACGTGGGCGATGTGGGCGCTCGTCGACCTCGACGCCTCCGACGACGCCGATAGGCTTGTTCTTCACATGATTCGCCTCGATCAGCGCTAGGAGTGAGATGATCAGCGCAAATATCGATTCCGTTCGCGGGCGCATTGCCCGCGCCGAGCAGGCCGCCGGACGTGCGCCGGGCTCCGTCACGTTAGAGGTGGCGGCCAAGCACCAGCCGCTCGCCAACCTTGTGGAGGCGGCCGCGTGCGGGGTCACGACCTTCGGTCACAATCTTGTCCCCCAGCTGGTTGAGTCCGCCGCCGGACTCGCGGACGCCGGCGTGCGCGCCACCCACACGGTGATCGGGCCGGTGCAATCGAACAAGCTGCGCGCGGCGATGGATCACGCGGATCGCATCGACACCGTCGATTCGGTCAAGGAGGCCATGCGCATAGCCCGCCGCCAGGAGGCCCGTATCGAGGAGGGAATAGCCGAGGGACCCTACCCCATCCTCATCCAGGTTAACTCGGCCGGGGCGCACACGCAGTCGGGGTGCGCCCCGGCTGAGCTGATCGACATCGCGGACCAGATTTGCGAGCTTGGGTTGATCCGGATCGATGGGCTCATGACCATCGGCGCCCACACCACCGACGACGCCGCCATCCACGCCTCCTTCGCGCTCACCCGCGAGTTGTCGGAAAAGATGCGGGAGCTGTCCGGACTGGAAGGCGCGGCCGAGCTGTCGATGGGTATGACCCACGATCTGGAGATCGCGGTGGCCGAGGGCTCCACGATGGTTCGGGTGGGCACGGCCATTTTCGGCCCGCGCCCCGCATGAGCGCAATCAACGCGTAGCCTCGGCGCCTAGGTAGTGGCTCGCGCCGGGCGCGAGCGTCCGGCGCGAACCTGTACCTGGATAGGCTAGAAGGTCCTCAACCCCGCGGAGCGGAAGATGTCGCGGATGAGGTCCGTGTGCGCCTTGGTGGGTGGCTCGACGTCCTTGAGCTGGTACTCCATCCCGAGCGTTTCCCACTTGTCGCGGCCCATCTGGTGGAAGGGAAGCACCTCCACTCGGGTCAGTGAGCTGAACTCTTTCATGATCTCGGCGGCGGCCTCGATGTTGTCGATGTCGTCGGTGAGGCCGGGCACGAGCACGAAGCGCGCCCAGATCTCCACGCCAGCCTCCGAGAGCCGGTGGCCAAAGTCGATGGTGGGTTGGAGTTGGCGTCCGGTCGTGCGCTCGTAATAGTCGGGCAGGCCGGATTTGACGTCGAGGAGTACGAGGTCCGTGTCAGCCATCATCTGATCGGTCAGGTTGCGCCCGAGGAAGCCGGAGGTGTCGATCGCGGTGTGGATCCCCATCTCCTTCGCCCCGCGTAGGAGTTTGCCGAGGAAGGCGGGCTGCATGAGCGGTTCGCCGCCCGAGAAGGTCACCCCGCCGTTGGTGACTTTGAAGACGGCCTTGTAGCGGCTCATCCGATCGAGGATCGCCTCGGGGGTGGCCACCGTTCCCTCGCGGGCCCGGAGCGTATCAGGGTTGTGGCAGTACAGGCAGCGCAGCGGGCAGCCGGCGAAGAAAACGGTCATGCGGGTGCCGGGCCCATCCATCGCGGTCACCAGTTCCCACGAGTGGAGCGAGCCAAGATCCCCGTTCCGGATCGCCATGATGTGCTCATGGCGCGTCATCTCCGGGGCGCGTGCGATGCCGTCCAGCCCCTTACCCGCCACGCGCGGGATTTCATCCTCGAGCGGGGCGGGAGCGTACTCGCCGGTGGAGCCCTCGCCCACCTGGAAGTACTTGCGTGCATCTAGCTGATAATTCGCCAATCAATCTCCCTCATCAAAAGCGGCTCGGTCGCCGCGTAATGATAGCGGGCGCGCGGGAAGGCTCCCGCGCGCCCGCCTCACCGAACCTACACTACATGTGGTCGTGGAACGTACGCGACAGGACGTCGAGCTGCTGCTCGCGGGTGAGGCGAACGAAGTTGACGGCGTAGCCCGACACGCGGACGGTCAGCTGGGGGTACTTCTCCGGGTGCTCCATCGCGTCCTCGAGGGTCTCGCGGTTGAGGACGTTGACGTTGGCGTGGTACAGACCCTGAACGCCACCGTTCTCCTCGCGCTGGGCCTTCATGGACGCAAGGCGCTCATCGTATGTCATAGCCATGTTTTTTCTCCTTGTGTTGTGTAATTATTTAGCCCTTGCGCACCATGCCGGCATCCATGATGCCAACAAGGTTGGTGACCTGCTCATCGTGGTCGCGGCCGAGCGAGCTGGGAACAATGGTGTTGGTCAGCGAGATGCCGTCCAGGGCATCCGCGTAGTCAAGCTTGCCCACCGAGAGCATGGAGGCGAGCATGCCGTGCGTGTCAGCGCCGTTCTCCGGGTTGGCACCCGGGGCGAAGGGCGTGCCGGCGCGGTGGCCGGAGGGGAAGTTGCCGGTGTTCTTGCCGTAGACCACGTTGGAGGTGATCGTAAGCACGGACTGGGTGGGGACGGCGCCGCGGTACATCGGGATTGCCTTGATCTTGCTCATCACCGTGTGAACGATGGTGGCCGCGATCTCGTCAGCGCGGTCGTCGTCGTTGCCGTAGCGCGGGAAGTTGCCCTCGGTACGGTAGTCGACGATGAGGCCGGACTCGTCGCGGATCGGGTAGACCTTGGCGTACTTGATGGCGGACAGGGAGTCGGCGACGATCGACAGGCCGGCGATGCCGCAGCCCATCGTTCGCAGGATGTCCGTGTCGTGGAGCGCCATCTCGAGGGCCTCGTAGGCGTACTTGTCGTGGCTCCAGTGGATGATGTTGAGGGCCTCAACGTAGGTCTCGACAACCCAGGTGAGCATGTCCTCGTACTTCTCCCACACCTCGTCGAAGTCGAGCGGGCCGTCGCCTTGGATGGGTTCGTAGCCGGTCACGATCTGCTTGCCGGTCATCTCGTCCCGGCCGCCATTGATCGCGTACAGGAGCGACTTGGCCGCATTGACGCGGGCGCCGAAGAACTGCATCTGCTTGCCCACCTGCATCGGGGACACGCAGCACGCGATCGCCGCGTCGTCGCCCCAGTGGCCGCAGATCTGTCGGTCGGCCTCGTACTGGATGGAGGAGGTCTCGATGGAGACCTCGGCGCAGAAGCGCTTGTAGCCCTCCGGTAGCCGCTCAGACCAGAAGATCGTGATGTTCGGCTCCGGTGCCGGGCCGAGGTTCATGAGGGTCTGCAGCAGGCGGAAGGAGGTCTTGGTCACGAGCGTGCGGCCGTCGACGCCGAAGCCCGCGTCCGACCAGGTTGCCCAGTACGGATCGCCGGAGAAGATCTGGTCGTAGGCCTCGGTGCGCAGGAAGCGCACGATACGCAGCTTGATGACGAGGGAGTCGATGATCTCCTGCGCCTCGCTCTCGGTGAGAACGCCGCGGGCGAAGTCGCGCTCGAAGTAGATGTCGAAGAAGGCCGAGACGCGGCCGAAGGACATCGCGGCGCCGTCTTGCGACTTGATCGCGCCGAGGTAGCCGAAGTACGTCCACTGCACGGCTTCCTTCGCCGTCTCAGCCGGGCGGGAGATGTCGAAGCCGTAGCTTTCCGCCATCTTCTTCAGCTTCTTCAGGGCGTTGATCTGCTCGGATATTTCCTCCTGGTCGCGAGCCCAATCCTGGGAGAAGGGCAGCTCGGCGCGCGCGAGCTTGTCCGCCTGCTTCTCCTCGATCAGGCGGTCCACGCCGTAGAGGGCCACGCGGCGGTAGTCGCCGATGATGCGGCCACGGCCATAGGCGTCGGGCAGACCGGTGATGATATGTGAGGAACGGGCGGCGCGGATGCGCGGGGTGTAGACATCGAAGACGCCCTGGTTGTGGGTCTTGCGGTAGCGGGTGAAGATCTCCTTGACGTCCGGGTTGATCTCCTTGCCCGCCTCGTGGATCGCAGTCTCTACCATGCGCCACCCGCCATAGGGCATCATGGCGCGCTTGAGCGGGACATCCGTCTGCAGGCCGACGATCACGTCGTCCTTGTCGCAAATGTAGCCCGGGCCGAAGGCGTCGATGTCCGCCGGAACGTTGACGTCGACGTCGTAGACGCGCCTCTCGCGCTCCACTGACAGGTACTTCTCGTCAAGTTCCTTCCACAGCCCCAACGTCTTGTCCGTCGGGCCCTCGAGGAAGGACTTGTCGCCTTCATAGGGGGTGTAGTTCTTCTGGATGAAGTCGCGCACGTCAATCGTTTGCTGCCATGCGCCTTCCGTGAATCCTTGCCACTGCTGGATGGTCGTTGCCTCGGTGGTCACGTTACTCCTCAGGTTGTTCTAAGTACACCCTCATTCTAGGAGATCGTCCTTCGAGCACAGCACATGGGGAGCTAACTCACATCGCACAATTCAGACAAAACACACCCCGGCGCTCCATGCCGTGAATGGAGTCATTCCACCCCGGGACTAAAGGTCCGATCTACCCCACGAGCTGGAGAAACAGGCTCATGCCCCGAGCGGATGAGGCCATAGTGATAACCGTCCGTCAACGCCTCCCACGCCGCCTCGATCACGTCGGCCCCGACCCCGACGGTCGTCCACGTCCCCGCCGCATCATTCATCGTCAGCAACACGCGCGTCACCGCGCTGGTACCGTCGGCCGAGTCAAGGATACGCACCTTGAAGTCGGTCAGCCGCATGTCCTCCAGCTCGGCATACACCGGGGTCAGCGCGGCGCGCAAAGCCTGGTCGAGGGCGTGCACCGGGCCCACGCCCTCCCCCATCCGCATGATTCGATGCCCACCGGCGTACAGCTTGACGCGCGCCTCACTCACCGTTTCCGACGGCGACGCCGCCGAGCGCACGTCTGCCGCCCACTGCTCCACCTCAAAGTAGCTCACCAGCTCCCCCAGCACCTCGCGCACGAGTAGCTCGAAGGACGCGTCCGCGGCGTCGTAGGTGTAACCCATCGCCTCGGCCGCCTTGACCCGCTCCGTGATCTGACGCAGCTGCGGGCCTCGGCCCGTCAGATCCACCCCAAACTCGCGGCACTTGAGCTCCACCGACGAGCGGCCAGCCATGTCGGAGACGAGCATGCGCATCCCGTTGCCCACCACGGCCGGGTCAGTGTGCTGGTAGAGGTTGGGATCCACGCGGATCGCGGAGGCGTGCAGACCGGCCTTATGGGCGAACGACGAGCGGCCCACATAGGGTTGACGCGGCTGCGGGGCCATATTAGTCAACTCGGCGATAGCGTGGGAGACGGAGGTGAAGTCAGCCAGCTGCTCCGGCGTCACGGCCTGAAAATCCGTCTTGAGCGCAAGATTCGCCGCCACCGTCAGCAGGTTGGCATTCCCGGTGCGCTCCCCGTAGCCGTTGATGGTGCCCTGCACCTGACGGCATCCGGCCTCCACCGCAGCGATCGTGTTCGCGACGGCGCACCCGGCGTCGTCGTGCGTGTGAATGCCGAGCCTCGACGTGACGCGCTGTGCCGCCAGCCGCGCCTCGAGGTCGGCGACCGTGTCGGAGACTGCCTTTGGCAACGAGCCGCCGTTGGTGTCGCACAGGATCGCCCAGCTCGCCCCCGCGCCCAAGGCCTCGGCCACGACGGCGGTGGCGTAGTCGGCGTCGGCGGCGAAGCCGTCAAAGAAGTGTTCCATATCCACCATCACCTCACGCCCACACGAGCGCAGGTAGGTGACAGTGTCGCGCACCATGCGCAGATTCTCCTCTGGCGTGGTGCGCAACGCGCCGACGACGTGGCGGATGTCCGACTTGGCCACCAGGCAGATGACCGGTGCGCCCGAGTCAATAAGAGCAGCCACCTGCGGATCCTCCGCGGCGGGTACCCCCGCCTTGGCGGTGGCGCCGAAGGCGGTCAGCGTGGCGGACCGTAGCGGATTGGCGGACTTGAGGGCCGCGAAGAACTCCGTGTCACGCGGGATAGCACCCGGCCAGCCGCCCTCGATGTAGTCCGCGCCCATCGCCTCAATGTGGGGCAACATGGCGATCTTGTCCGCCACCGACAGGCTGATGCCCTCCATCTGGGCGCCGTCGCGCAGCGTCGTGTCGTAGATGAAGACCTTCATCGCCGGCCGCCTAGGCGTCGGCGATCTTGTACAGCCAGCCGAAGCGGTCTTCCCGGTGGCCGAGCTGGATCGCGGTGAGCTCGTCGTAGATCGCGGCGGTCTTCTCCCCCACCGGCACCTCGACGTCGAAATCCGTAGAGGCCAGGCGCCCGATCGGTGTCACGACGGCGGCCGTACCGCACGCGAACATCTCCGCGACCTCTCCCGACTCGATACCGTTGACTACCGATGCCAGCGAGATCGTTTCCTCGCTGACTGCCACGCCCTCGGACTCGAGGAAATCCAGGATGGAGGAGCGGGTGCCGCCAGGCAAAATGTTGCCCGTCAGTTTCGGGGTCTTCACAGAGCCGTCCGCCATGACGATAAAGACGTTCATACCGCCCAGCTCATCGACGTTGGTGTTCGTGGCCGCATCCAGGAAGAGCACCTCGTCGTAGCCGGCGTCGTGAGCCGTGACCTTGGGCAGGAGCGAGGCGGCGTAGTTCCCGCCCGTCTTCACGTCTCCCATACCGCCCGGGCCGGCGCGGTGGTAGTCGCGATCCACGAAGACGTTGATCGGCTTGAGCCCATTCGGGAAGTACGCCCCCGACGGCGAGGCGATTACCAAGTATTCATAGCGCGTGGCGGCCCGCACGCCGAGGAATGCCTCGGAGGCGAAGACGAAGGGACGCAGGTAGAGCGAGGAGCCGGGCGCTGAGGGCACCCAGCGCGCATCGGCGCGCACGAGGTCCACGATCGAGCCCATGAAGTCCGCCAGCGGGATCTCAGGGATCGCAAGGCGCCGGCAGGACATGTTGATACGCGCCGCGTTGTAGGTTGGGCGGAAGGTCCAGATCGAGCCGTCATCGTGGCGGTAGGCCTTCATCCCCTCGAAGGCCTCCTGGCCGTAGTGGAGGATCGCGCCGGCCGGGTCGAGACTCAGCGGGCCGTAGGGAACGATGCCCTTGTTGTGCCACCCCTTCTGCGCGCTCCACGTGGCGCGGGCCATGTAGTCCGAGAAGTCGGTGCCGAATCCCAGGTGGTCCATCACCTGCTCGTACTCCGCCTCCGACTTGAGTGCCTCGTTGCGCTGAAGCGCGAACGTGCCGGCGAAACTATCGGCGCTCGCCACAGGCTGGGCTGAAAGCTTTTCGAGTTCCGTGTGCTGACGCATGATTGTCCTTCCTTCGCCCCAATTCTAGCGCTTGAGTAGCTTCACGATCGCGTCGCCGATCTGCGCGGTGGTGCGCACGAGCGGCGCTCCGGCAGCGGCGGCTTCGGCGCGGGCTGCCATGTCGGCGTCGACGGCCTCGCGCACCTTCTCTCCCAGCTCGGGGTAGCCGAGGAAGTCCAGCATAAGCGCCACCGAGGAGATTGTGGCGGTCGGGTCCGCGATCCCCTTGCCCGCGATGTCCGGGGCCGAGCCGTGGACGGGCTCGAACATCGAGGGGAACGTGCGGTCGGGGTTGATGTTTCCCGACGCCGCCAGACCGATTCCGCCCGTGATCGCGCCGGCCTCGTCCGTGAGGATGTCGCCGAAAAGGTTATCGGTGACGATGACGTCGAATCGGGAGGGGTCGGTGACGAGGAAGATCGTGGCGGCGTCCACATGCAGGTAGTCGGTGACGACGTCGGGGTAGTCGGCGCCGACTTCTTCGACCGTGCGGCGCCACAGGTGGCCGGCGTGGACGAGGACGTTGTGCTTGTGGACGAGGGTGAGCTTCTTACGCCGCGCGCGAGCCTGCTCGAAAGCGAATCGTACCACGCGCTCGACCCCGAAACGGGTGTTGAGCGAGACCTCGGTGGCGATCTCCTGAGCCGTGCCCTCGCGCAAATTACCACCGTTTCCCGCGTACAGCCCCTCGGTTCCCTCGCGCACCACGACGAAGTCGATCTTTCCGGGATTGGCCAGCGGGGTGGGCAGGCCCGGGTAGTACTTCGACGGGCGCAAGTTGACATACTGGTCGAGGTCGAAGCGTAACTTGAGTAGCAAGCCGCGCTCGAGCACGCCGGAGGGCATCGACGGATCGCCCACCGCACCGAGCAGGATCGCATCCTTGCCCTTAATCTCCTCCAGCTCCGCGTCCGTGATGACCTCACCCGTGCGGTGATAGCGCCCCGCGCCGAGATCGTAGGTGGTCAGGGCAAAGTCGATGTCCCCGGCGACGGCGGAGAGCGTCTTCAGCCCCTCGGCCACGACTTCGGGGCCGATGCCGTCGCCAGGGATCGCTGCAAGTTCAATAGCCATGGAGCAAGTCTAAGTCCTGTCCGCGACGTGGTACGAACCGTTCACCTTTCGGACACTGTACTTCTTGCCGCACCACCTAGAGGCGGGCCCGAGGGATTCGGAGACGTCCGCACCCGCACCCCACCTGCCCGAGGCAGGTAAAAAGCGGCAGGTAAAAAGCTGGGCGGGTAGTTGTGCAACTACCCGCCCAGCAGGGCGAATCTAGCCAATTACAGGTTTAGGCATCGCGGCGGTGACGCGCACTGTAACGCGACGCGCCAATGAGGCCAGCACCACCAAGGATGGTGAGAATGGAGGCCATCATCGTTCCGTCAGTCGAAGCGCCCGTGTTGGGGAGGGTGGCCTTCTTGGAAGGCTCGGCCTGCGCAACGACCTTCGTCTCGGCCTTGGTCTCCGGCTTGGTCGGCTCCGCCTTGGTCTCCGGCTTGGTCGGCTCGGGGGTAACCGTCACGTTGCAAAGCTCGACAGCTTCGGCGCCCGCCACAGCCTTCATGGCAACGGCAAGAGCCTCCGTGGCAGCGTTGAACTCGCCTGCCAGCTTGTCGCGGTCAAGGGTTACCTTCTTGACGACGGCTTCGGCCTCAGCGAGCACATCCTGGGCGAGGTCATTTGCGACCGTCGCATTGGCTACGGCCTCCTTGGCACCATCCGCGGTCTGCTTAGCGATGGCGAGGGCCCAGCCAAGCTCCTCGGCGTCACCGGCCGCCTTGGATGCCTCTCGTGCGGCGAGCAGAGCCTGGTTCGCCTTGTCAGCAGCTTCCTTTGCTTCTGCAAGCGCAAGGTTCTTCTGCTTGAGAACCTCAGCCTTAGCGCGAGCATCTTCACCCGCGGCGATAGCGACCTTGTTCTTGGCCTCCATATCAGCCCGCAGGGCGTCGACGTCGATGTCCTTAACG
>JALEWQ010000074.1 GCA_022783305.1 Trueperella sp.
CTGGGACGAAGTCATGGTTCTGCCGCTGTACTACCGCGCGAACATCACCGCTATCCCCTCGAACCTGGCGAACTACGGTTCGACCACCTTCGAGACCCTGCTGAGGGAGAACGTGGGTTACACGAAGTAACCGCTCGTTACCAACGCAGCTAGCACGGGAGGGCCACCCACAGGGGTGGCCCTCCCGCATATTGTGAGGTGAGACGGGGTTTGACACGAGCTTGGCTACGGTGTTGAATTGCGGAAGCTATGGCACATCACACCCTTTTTCAGCGAGCTGAGCGCGCCCAAGTAAGGCGCACGCGAGCCCGCGCCGCCCGCGCCAGGACCCGGGCGGCGCGCGGATCGCGTGCCATCAACCAGCGCCGCTTCGAGGTGGGCCCGCAGCCGAAGCGTTGGCCGGCCGCCTTCGAGGTGGGTTCGATTCCTGAGATGGATTCGCGCCATCTGCTACGTTCCACTATTACGGCGAACTGGAAGATTATCTTGGCGGGCACGGCGGCCTCGATGGCCGGCTACGGCGGCGGGGTGCTCATCTCGTGGGCCCTGGGTCGTGCCCTGGACGGGGGCATTGAGGCGGGGCTGACCGTCTCCCTCTTACCAGGCATTGCCCTCATTGTTGCCGTCATGGCGTTCCGCATGCTCGGCGCGGCCGCCGAACCCCTGCTTATGGTTGCCGAGCTGCGCGCTCACGTGGGTTGGGCGTTGAAGATGGTCGCCAAGGTGGCGGGCGTGCGCGGGGGAGGGCGCACCGCGATCCCGTCGGGCGAGATAGTGGCGGCAGTGACCACCGATACCCAGAAGCTCGGCGCCTACACGCAAATGGTTGGCGACGTCACGGCGGCGCTGTTCTCCTTCGCGCTGACCGCCTTCCTCATGCTTCGCATCAACGTCTCGCTGGGGCTGGTGGTGGTGATCGGGGTGCCGGTGACGATCGGGGTCATGACGATATTCGTCCGCCCGCTTCAGCGTCGCCTTGACGCCCAGCGCGAGGAGCGTGGGAAGCTGACCACCCTGGCATCGGACGCCGTGGTGGGCCTGCGCGTCCTGCGCGGCGTCGGCGGAGAAGGCATCTACGCCGCCCGCTACACCCGCCAGTCGGAAAGGGTGCGCGAGACGGGGATCCGTGCGGCGGCACTGCAGGCTTTCCTCAACGCGATGTCGACTGCGGTGCCGGGTATCTTCACGGTCCTCATTGTCGGGGGTGGCCTGTGGGAGGTCTATGCCGGCGCGATGACGCACGGCGAGCTTGTCTCCTTCTACGGCTACACCATGTTTATGAGCGCCCCGATCTGGATGGTGCTCGGCTTTCTTCAGATCTACACCGATGCGCGCGTCTCGGCGGGGCGCGTGGCGAAGGTCATGGCGATCGAGCCGCTGACCTCCGACGACGCCGCCGACCCGGCCCGCGCCGATGCCGACTGGTCCCGGGCCTACCTGCGCGACGGCACGAGCGGGGTGGAGATCAAGCCTGGGCTTCACACGGCAATCGTCTGTGCCGCCCCCGAGGTCTCCGCAAAGCTACTCGAGCGCTTGGCGCGCACCGACGACGCCGACGCCGTCACGGCCCGCTGGGAGGGCGCCGACCCGGTTCCGCTCACGGAGTTTCCATTGGAGCAGGTGCGGCGCGGGGTGGTGCTGTCCGACGCGATCGCCCAGCTTTTCCAGGGCCGGCTGCGCTCGAACCTGGAGGCGAATAACGCCGCCTGGCCGTTGCCGCGCGACGTCGGGCGCCAGATGGCCGACACCGGTGATGGCTCCGGCGTGGCCAACCGGGACCACAAGGACAACCCGGTCGCGATCGACGAGCGCGACCTCATGCTCGCCCTGATCGCCGCCGACGCCGCCGACATCGTCGACACCCTCGAGGGCCTGGATGGCTACGTGGCCGAGCGCGGGCGCTCACTGTCGGGCGGGCAACGTCAGCGCGTGGCCCTCGCCCGCGCGATCCTCACCGAGGCCCCGGTGCTCCTGCTGGTGGAGCCGACCTCCGCCGTCGACTCGCATACCGAATCCCGCATCGCCCAGCGGTTGCGCGCCGAGCGTGCGGGGCGCACCACGGTGATCGTCACGACGTCGCCCATCGTGCTCGGCGAGACCGACGAGGTGATCCTCCTGGACACCGATGGCGCCGAGTTGGCGCGCGCCGCGCACGCCGAGATGTTGGACGATGCGCGCTACTTCGACGTCGTGCACCGGGAGGCCCGATGAAGCTGCCTATTGCAACGAACCGGACGGTCGGGGCGAAGATCCTCGAGCTGTTTTCCGCCCACAAGGGCGAGTTCCTCCTCGTGATCGCCACGCAGATCGCGGTGGCGGTGGCGGCCGTCGTCACGCCGTGGATCATCGGTCGCTCTTTTGACGCGCTTGCGGGTGGGGCCGAGGCGGCGGTCATCCGCACCTACGTCGCCGTCATCGCCGCCTCGGTGCTGGTCAACGTGGTGGCGAACTGGTTCGCGGACTTCCGCAGCCGCGTGCTGGGGCAAAAGGTGTTCCACGAGTTGCGCGTGCAGCTGGTCGAGGCGGTCATGCACCTGCCGCTGTCCACGGTCGAGGCGGCCGGCACGGGCGACCTCCTGGGGCGCACCACCTCCGACATCAACCGGGTGGAGTTCATCATCCGCCAGGGCGTCTCGCGCATCATGGTTCTCACCTTCCAGGTGATCGTCACGGTGGTGGCGGCCTTCCTCGTGGAGTGGCGGGTCGGTTTCGTCGTGGTCCTCAGCTTCGTGCCGATGTACTTCGTGGTGCGTAAATACCTGCGCCGCACGATCGCGGTGTACCTGGCGGCTTCCGCCCTCAACGCCGAGGTCTCGGGTGACATCACGGAGACGGTGGAGCAGTCGGCCACGGTGGATTCCCTCGCGATGAGCGAGGTGCGTGTCTCGCGCACATCGGTCCTGCTTCGCGAGTATTGGGATAACGAGCGTTATTCGAGCCTCATGCGCGCCCTCCTCGTGGTTTCCCTGCTCGCTGTGCTCTACGCGCCGATGGTTATCTCGATCCTGTGGGGCGCCTGGCTTGTGGGGCTTGGCTACGTCACCGTGGGCGCGGTCATCTCCGTCACCCTGTATGCCCAGCAGCTACGCGTGCCCCTCGACGAGCTAGCCTGGTGGTTTGACGAGCTCCAGTTCGCCGCTGTCGCGCTGGCCCGCATCTTCGGCGTGGCGGAGGTCGCACCGGATCGGAACGTCGGCGACGACGTTCCCGCCAGCGCCGCCGTCAGCGTCGAGGGCGTCTCGTTCAGCTACCGCGACGGGCACCCGGTGCTGCGTGATGTGAGCCTCGAGGTTGCCCCCGGCGAGCGGCTGGCAATCGTCGGCCCCTCGGGCGCGGGCAAGTCGACGCTCGGCCGCCTCATCGCGGCGGTCAACCCGCCGGACGCCGGCTCGATCCGCGTGGGTGGGGTGGAGGTGACCTCGCTGCCCGAGGCGCTT
>JALEWQ010000120.1 GCA_022783305.1 Trueperella sp.
AGTCTGCGTGCACGCACCAGAATGCGGTAACAATATCGCGCTTGAGTTCAACGGGGACGTCTACACCTGCGATCACTGGGTCGAACCAGAGTGGAAGATCGGCAACATCAGCGAATCAGACTTCCGAAGTCTCCTTAGAACCGACACGATGCGTACCTTTTCGCGAAAGAAACGCGTCGAGCTACCCAACTCATGTCGCAGCTGCGCCGTCCTGCCACTCTGCAACGGCGGATGCCCCAAGGACCGCTTCGTGCAGGCGGAGATAGGCTCGCCCAACAACTATCTGTGCGCTGGCTATCACCAGTTCTACACACATATTGCGCCAGATCTCATTGCTATGGGCCAGCTTCTACAAGCAGGAGAGAGCCCCACACTCATCCGCAACCCACAGATTCGTACACTGATGCGCCCGAAGGAGTAGCGCAATGATCACTGCTAGTTTGGCTGGAGTCGCCGTCGGAATTGTAGTGGGCTTGCTCGGCGCAGGCGGCGGAATTCTCGCCGTCCCAATCCTGGTGTACGTTTTGGGGCAACCCCCACACACCGCCACCGCCGAGTCGCTTGTGATCGTAGGACTCACAGCTCGCATCGCATTGCTCACACGGTGGCGTGCGGTTCAATTCCGCGAAGGCATCATTTTCAGCCTCGGTGCAATTGTGGGGGCGGTCATCGGCTCACGCCTCAGCCCCTTCGTCGACGGCCGCACCCTCCTGATCCTCTTCTCTGCGTTGCTCTTCGGCATCGGCTTCACGATGCTGACACGTGCTCTGCATAACCACGACGACGAAGCGCCCCACATCACCCGGAAACCCCTCCTCACGGTCATCTTGGCTGCTCTCGGAACCGGAATCCTAACCGGCTTCTTCGGGGTGGGCGGCGGCTTCGTCGTCGTGCCCGCCCTCGTGCTCGTGCTTGGCATCCCCATTCGTTTCGCATCTGCGACATCACTTTTGGTGATGGTGCTGACAACAGCAAGTGGGTTACTTGCGCGGATCGGTTCCAATCTCACCATCGACTGGAAAGTGACGCTAGCCTTCGCCATCGCCTCCATGCTCGGCGGGCTCATTGGCGGGCCACTGTCAAGAAAGTTACCCGCACAAGCGCTCTCCGTTGCCTTTTCCTGCCTTCTGCTCGGTGTCGCAGCGTTCGTTGGGATCATGAACGCCTAATCGTTGCCTCCTAGGCGTTCACCAAGCCAGCCGAACCCGACACGCGTCGGCCCACAGCCCAGCCCGACCATTCCGAGCACAAAAAGGCCACCCGCCCGTCGACTCGCCCACAAAAAACGCGGGCAACTCTTTTCAAGCCCGACCTTGTTGGTGGGGGCGACGGGCGGGTGGCGGAGCGAGAACGCCGTCGTTAACGCGCGGGACGCGGACGGCACGCGGGCCTCACGGCCATCGACAACCCGGCACTACGCCCAGTTGCCCCTCTCCGTGAACACAAAATCGTCACCCGGGTACGTGCTGATCTTCGTCAGACCGATGATGAAATCAATCAGCTGCCACAGGCCGAAAGTCGCCCACGACACGAACAGCATCAAGATACCAATGCCAACCTGGCCACGCATAAAGCGGTGCACGCCAAACGTTCCAAAGAAGAACGACATCAGGATGTACAGAACCTTATTCACCCGGCGCAGACCCGGCGCCTGGAACATGCCAGCACCGTACTGCTGCTGGTACATCTGCGGGGGCTGGGCCTGGTAAGGCTGCTGGGCCTGGTAGGCCGGCTGACCCTGGAACCCCTGGTCAGGCTGCGGCGGCGTGTTCGGCGGAAAATCTTGATGCGACATGTGCGGATATGGCCTTTCTATATCGGCAGGTTTGCGCCTGCCTGTTGCCGTCATTTTAGCGACCACATACTCGCGGCGTCTATTTGCCCGCATCCGGAGACATGTGCCACGCAGTTCCACAACAACCTTTCTTTCATCGCTAAACGGCGATACTATCGTCTTATGACGATCAGCAGTCCACCCCTCGACCAAGGCGCCACCGCCGTCTACGCAACCCTCTTCCACTCCCTGTCCGACCCCACCCGCCTCGCCGTCCTCCACCACCTCTCCTACGGGGAACACCGCGTACGCGACCTCGTCGAACACCTCAACCTCGCCCAATCAACCGTCTCCAAGCACCTCTCCTGCCTCCTCGAATGTGGCCTCATCGAGTTCCGCGTCGAGGGTCGCGCCTCCTGGTACCGCCTCGCCGACGCCGAGGATCTCGCCTCCCTCCTCCAAGCTGCCGAGCACCTCCTCGCCGCGACCGGCTCCCAAGTCACCCTCTGTTCACAGCTCATGCATCCCTCCGAGGCCTAACCATGTCCCACCACCACATTCACTCTCACTCACACTCTGGCCCAGCCGACCCCTCCGCCACGCACGGCCACCGGCGCCGCCTCGCCGTCGTCGTCGCAATCACGGGCATCATCGTGGCCGCACAGCTCGTCGGCTCGATCATCACCGGCAGCCTGGCCCTGCTCACCGACACCGTCCACGCCCTCGCCGACCTCTCCGGGCTGGTAGTCGCGCTCATCGCCGCCACCCTCATGCTCCGGCCCGCCACCAACCGCCACACCTGGGGCTTTCGCCGCATCGAAGTCATCGCGGCGCTCGGGCAGGCCCTGCTACTGCTCGTCGTCGGCGGATATGCCGTCATCGAAGGCGTGCAACGACTATTCCAGCCGCCAACCGTGCCCGCCGGCGAGCTCCTCGTGTTCGGCGTGATCGGGCTGGCCGCCAACCTCACCGGGCTACTCGTCCTCCATGACAGCCGCGACGCCAACCTCAACCTGCGCGCCGCCTTCCTCGAGGTCCTCAACGACGCTCTCGGGTCGCTCGGCGTGATCGTGGCCGCGATCGTCATCTGGACCACCGGCTTCCAACGCGCCGACGCCCTAGCGGGTCTCTTCATCGCCGCACTCATCCTCCCGCGCGCCTTCATCATCCTGCGCGAGACCATCCGGGTGCTCATGGAATTCGTGCCAGACGGACTCAACCTAGAAGAAGTGCGCCAGCACCTCAGCGAGGTCGACCACGTAGTCGAAGTCCACGACCTGCACGCCTCCGCCGTCGCCACCGGGCTGCCCGTCCTTACCGCACACGTCGTCCTCGACAACGAATGCTTCGCCGACGGCCACGCCCAGCAGGTCCTGCGTCAGATGCACGAGTGCGTTGCCAGCCACTTCGACGTCGCCCACACAACCTTCCAGCTGGAAGTGCCCGGGTTTCATGCCGACGGGCGAACGTGCTCGGTGCCGCA
>JALEWQ010000104.1 GCA_022783305.1 Trueperella sp.
CTCGCCACGGGCAAGAAGATCTTCGAAAACGCGGCCCCCTACATGAAGCACCTCTCCCTCGAGCTGGGCGGCAAATCGCCGGCCATCATCTTCGAGGACGCGGACTTCGACAAGGCCCTGGACTCCACCCTCTTCGGCGTCTTCACCCTCAACGGCGAACGCTGCACCGCCTCCTCGCGTCTGCTCGTCCAGCGTTCCATCTACGACAGGTTCGTCGAGGCCTACGCCGAGCGTGCGAAGAAAATCGTGGTGGGGGACCCCTCCGACCCCAAGACGGAGATCGCGGCGCTCGTCCACCCCGAGCACTACAAGAAGGTCACCTCCTACATCGAGATCGGCAAAGGCGAGGGGCGCTTGGTCGCCGGCGGCGGCCGCCCGGCCCACCTGCCCACCGGCAACTACGTGGAGGCCACGGTGTTCGCCGACGTGCCGGCCTCGGCCCGCATCTTCCAGGAGGAGATCTTCGGCCCCGTCGTCGCCATCACCCCCTTCGATACGCAGGAGGAGGCGATCGCGCTCGCCAACGACGTCGAATACGGACTCGCCGCCTACGTGTGGACGAACGACATCGCCCGCGCCCACAACGTCGCCGGCCAGATCGAATCCGGCATGGTCTGGATAAACTCCCACAATGTTCGCGACCTTCGCACCCCGTTCGGCGGCGTGAAGGGCTCCGGCCTCGGCCACGAGGGCGGGTATCGTTCGCTGGACTTCTACACCGTCCAGCAATCCATCCACGTCACCCTCGGTGACGTTCACACCACCCGGTTCGGGGCCACCGGATACGCCGATGGTGACCTCGGCCTTGGTGGACCGAGCGCCTAGCGGGTGCCGGCGCCGGGCGGCCCGCCCGGCGCCGGCCACACCCCACACCGCCTCCACACAAGAAACTGTCAACCCACGATTGAACAAGCCCCAACGAAGGGGCGCACCCCTTGAAATATTCAGCCAAAGGAGACTGAACATGTCCGATATCACCAAGGTTCCGCAAGCACCGGCGCCGGACGTCCTACGCTGCGCCTACATGGAGCTCGTCGTCACCGACCTGGAGAAGTCGCGCTTCTTCTACGTGGACGTCCTGGGCCTCGTCGTGACGAAGGAAGACGAGAACTCGATCTACCTGCGCGCCGCGGAGGAGTTCATCCACCACAACCTCGTGCTACGCAAGGGCAAGGAGCCCGCCGTCGCCGCCTTCGCATTCCGCGTGCGCTCGCAGGAGGACGTGGACAAAGCCGAAGCCTTCTACCAGGAACTCGGCTGCGAGACCCGCCGCGGCGACTTCACGGACGGAGTGCACAACGCCGTGCGCGTCGTCGACCCGCTCGGCTTCCCATACGAGTTCTTCTACGAGGTCGACCACGTCGAGCGCCTCGCCTGGCGCTATGACCTGCAGATCCCCGGCCAGATCGTCCGCCTCGACCACTTCAACCAGGTCACACCGGACGTGCCCTCCGCCACCACATACATGGAGAACCTCGGCTTCCGCACCACGGAGAACATCAAGGACGACGCCGGCGTCACCTACGCCTCCTGGATGCGGCGCAAGGCCACCGTCCACGACACGGCGATGACCGGCGGCGACGGCCCGCGCATGCACCACATCGCGTTCGCCACCCACGAGAAGCACAACATCCTCGCCATCTGCGACAAGCTGGGCGCCCTGCGCATCTCCGACCAGATCGAACGCGGCCCGGGCCGCCACGGCGTCTCCAACGCCTTCTACCTCTACCTGCGCGACCCGGACGGGCACCGCGTGGAGATCTACACCCAGGACTACTACACGGGCGACCCCGACAACCCCGTGGTCACCTGGGACGTCCACGACAACCAGCGCCGCGACTGGTGGGGCACCCCCGTCGTCCCGTCCTGGTACACGGACGCCTCCCGCGTGCTCGACCTCGACGGCAACATCCAGCCCCTCGTGGCCCGCACCGACGCGCGCGAACTCGACGTGACCATCGGCGCCGACGGCTTCTCCTACACCCGCAAGGACGACACCGAGACGGGCTTCAAACTCGGAGAGCAGATCTGATGGGTGCGGCCAACACCGGCGCCGCCCTCGTCCTGTCAACGAAGAGGAAGGAAGACCGCCGCGTCGCGCTCGGCACCCTCGTGGGGACCGCCGTCGAGTGGTACGACTTCTTCATCTACGCCAACGCCGCGGCGATCGTCCTCGCCCCGCTGTTCTTCGACCCGTTCGTGCAAGGCGCGGGGGAGGTGGCCGGCCGGCTGATCTCGTTCGCAACGGTCGGCATCTCCTTCTTCTTCCGACCGCTCGGAGCGGCCGTCGCCGGGCACTTCGGCGACAAGCTGGGGCGCAAGACGATGCTGGTTGCCACGCTCATGCTCATGGGATCGGCGACCTTCCTCATCGGCCTACTCCCCACGTACGACTCGATCGGCGTGGCAGCGCCCATCCTCCTCATCGTCCTGCGCATCCTCCAAGGATTCGCAGCCGGCGGCGAGTGGGGTGGCGCGGCCCTCATGGCCGTGGAACACGCCCCCACGCACCGGCGCGGCCTCTTCGGCGGCTTTCCGCAGATCGGCGTCCCGCTCGGCATGCTGCTGGCGACCCTGGTGTTGGCCATCACCTCTCACCTGACCACCGAGGACCAGTTCGCCAGCTGGGGCTGGCGCGTGCCCTTCCTCCTGTCCATCGTCCTCGTCGTCATCGGCTTCGTCATCCGCATGGGCGTCTCCGAATCCCCGGTGATGGAGGAAATCCGCAAGGCCGACGAGCAGGACGAACAGGTGCGCCTGCCGATGGTGGAGATGTTCCGCACCGCCTGGAAGCCCCTCATCCAAGGAGCAGTCATCTTCGCCGGCAACGGCGTTGCCGGCTACATGATCACCGGCGGCTACATCCTGTCCTACACGACGAACGACCTGGGCCTAGAACGCTCAGTCCTCCTCAACCTCGTCTCCCTCGCAGCCCTCATGTGGATCGCCTCCACGATCTTCTCCGCGTGGGTGTCGGACATCATCGGCCGCAAGAAAACCTACATCATCGGATTCCTCATCCAAATGGTGTGGATCTGGGTCGTGTTCAGCTTCCTCGACACCGAGAACTACGGGCTCATCGGCCTGGGCATGGTGGTGTTGGCGATCCCGATCGGCTTCACCTACGGCCCGCAGTCGGCGATGTTCGCCGAGATGTTCCCGGCCAAGATCCGCTACTCGGGTGCCGGCCTGGCCTACGCCTTCGGCTCGATCCTCGGCGGCGCCTTCGCCCCGTTCATCGCAACCGCGCTGCAGGCCAAGTTCAACACCTCCACGGCCGTGGCCGCCTACATCTTCGGCGTCACCGTCATCGCGTTTATCACGCTCCTGACACTGAAGGACCGCACGGGCCGCGACCTCAGCCCCGCCGCCGACGGCGAACTGAACGAGGTACTCACCGACCTGTCCCGCGGGGACGGGGTCCTCGAATCGACCTTCGACCGCGGGGCCGGGTTCTAAACCCTTCCCAGTAAACTGTGGGGTCATAGGCACCTGCCTCGCGGCAGAGGCACCCCAGTCGGCGACGCCGGCAGCCGGCCGTCGTCGTCGGCAACCGGCAGCAGCCAGCAGCCGGCCGTCGTCGTCGGCAACTATGACCCCACAAAAGGAAATGAACATGACAGTGCAAACATCGAAGTCCACCCAGGTCTACGAGGAGCTCCGCGACGGGATCGTCAACGGACGCTACTCGCCGGGATACAGGCTCACCCTGTCCACCCTGGCCAAGGAATTCGGTGTGTCCACCGTACCCGTCCGCGAAGCCATCCGCTGGCTGCAAGCCGAGGGACTCGTGGAATACACGCACAACGTGGGGGCACAGGTCTCGCAGATCGACGTCTCCGGCTACGCCGAATCGTTCGCCACGCTCGCCTACCTCGAGGGGGTGGCCACCGCGCTCGCGGCCAGCGCCATCACCCCGGACGACCTCGAGCGTGCCCACACCATCAACAACGAGATGCGCTTCCTCGTGGAGGCCCTCACCTTCGACTCCGCCGCCTACCGCCGGCTCAACGGTGAGTTCCACACGCTGCTGTGCGCTCCGTGCCCCAACTCGCGCGTCCTCACACTCCTCACCGCCGAGGCCGAGCGCGTAACCCTTATCCGCCGTTCCTCATTCGCCTTCGACCCCCAGCGATCAAGCATCTCGGTCGAACAACACGCCCACCTCCTCGAACTGATCGAGTCGGGGGCCGACGCCCAGACCATCGAGAACTATGCGCGCCAACATAAGCTCGCCTCGCTCGAGCGTTCATTGGCGTCAGCCACATAAGAGACAGGGGCCTCGCCCCCGGTTTCACAACGAAGTGAAAGGTTTGACAAGTGAAATTCCATCACCACGGTTACGTTTCCACCAACCCGCGCCGCAAAGCCGCGGCCGGGATCGGACTCGAGCGCTGGGAGGCCCCGGAGGCCCCACACCCGGACATGCCGGAGAACATCGACGTTCTCATCGTTGGCGCCGGGCCGGCCGGCATGATGACGGCCGCCTCCCTCTCCGTCTACGACGACATCAACGCCGTCCTCATCGACAAGCGCCCCCACCGCCTCATCCTCGGCCAGGCAGACGGCATCCAGGCGCGCAGCGTGGAGACCTTCCAGGCCTTCGGCTTCCGCCACGAGATCGTCGATGAGGCCTACCAGATCACCGAAACGGCCTTCTGGAACGACGACCCGGACAACCCCGGCAACATCATCCGCACCGGCTGGACCATCGACGACGAGCACGGCATCTCCGAGTTCGAGCACATCATCGTCAACCAGGCGCGCGTGCTCGACTACTTCGCCGAGTTCATGTACAACCAGCCCTCACGCATGCGCCCCCACTACGGGTGGGAATTCCTCGACCTCGAGGTCGGCGCCGGCAGCGAAGACTACCCCGTGCGGGTCCAGCTGCGCGGCTCAGGGGAGTGGAACAAGGGCGAGGAGGTGAGCGTCAACGCCAAGTACGTGGTCGGCACCGATGGCGCCACCTCGGGCGTGCGCAGGTGCATCGGCGCCACCCACACCGGCAAGATCTCCTACCACGCGTGGGGCGTGGCCGACGTCATCGCCCGCACCGACTTCCCCGACATCCACACCAAGTGCATCATCCACTCCAAGGCCGGCTCCTCCCTCCACATCCCGCGCGAGGGCGGCTACCTCTTCCGCTCCTACATCGACCTGGGCGAGGTGGCCGAGGACGACAACCACAAGATCCGCCAGACCCCGCTCGAGGAAATCCTGAAGAAGTGCAACGAGATCTTCCACCCCTACACGATTGACGTGCAAGACACCGCCTGGTGGTCCGTCTACGAGGTGGCCCACCGCGTGACCCAGCGCTTCGACGACGTGCTCCCCGAGAACCGGGACAAGCAGGACCCGCGCGTCTTCATCGAAGGCGACGCCTGCCACACCCACTCGGCCAAAGCGGGCCAGGGCATGAACGTCTCCATGCAGGACGGCTTCAACCTCGGCTGGAAGCTCGGACAGGTGCTACGCGGCTACTCCTCGCCGTCGTTGCTACACACCTACAACGGCGAGCGCCAGCAGATCGCCCAGGATCTCATCGACTTCGACCTCGAATGGTCGGCGCGCATGGCCGACCCGGAAGGCGAAGGCATCGAAGAGTTCTACCTCAAGACAGCCGAGTTCCCGGCCGGCTTCATGACCGAATACCCCGTCGGCCTGCTCATCTCAGGGGAGGCCAAACAGGAACTCGCCACCGGCTACCCGCTCGGCAAGCGCTTCAAATCGGTGGAGGTCACCAGGCGCAACGACGCCAACTACCCGCACCTCGGCCACCTCCACCAGGCCGACGGGCGCTGGCGCATCTACGTCTTCGCCGACCAGGCCTCACCCAAAGACAAGGGCTCCAAAGTGGCGAAGTTCGCGACATGGCTCGAGAAGGACCCGGCCTCGCCGATCGTCCGCCACACCCGCCCCGGCGACGATGCCGACACCCTCTTCGACGTCAAAGTGATCTACCAGCAACACCACCACGACTTCGAGGTGACCGACGCTCCGGCGGTCTTCCGCCCCAAGACCGGCCCGTTCCAGATCGAGGACTGGAACCAGGTCTTCTCGGTTCACCCGAAGGTCGACATCTTTGAGGAGCGCGGGATCTCACGCGACGGCGCCGTCGTCGTCGTTCGCCCCGACATGTACGTCGCCCACATCACCTCGCTCGAGGACACCGAGTCGCTGACGAACTTCTTCGACCCGATCTTCGACCTGTCCGCACACACTCCGGCGGCCGCGCGCCCCGGCCAGTGACGAAAGGAATACCATGCTGGAACAGGCAACACTCGACCAGATCGCCGCGGAGCTGGCCGACGCCGACCGCCACCGCACGGTGATCAAGCGCATCACCGCGCGCTACCCCGATGCCACAGTGGAGGACTCCTACGCCATCCAAGCCGCCTGGCGCGACCGCGAGCTGGCCAGCGGGCGCCGGATCGTGGGCCGCAAGATCGGCCTGACCTCCAAGGCGATGCAGGCCGCCACCGGCATCAGCGAGCCGGACTACGGCGTCATGTTCGACGACACGGTGTACGAAACCGGCTCCGTCATCGAATACGACAGGTTCTTGAACGTGCGCATCGAGGTCGAGCTCGCCTTCGTGCTCAAGGACCCCCTCGAGGGGCCCGGCTGCACGCTCTTCGACGTGCTGCGCGCCACCGAGTACGTCACCCCGGCGCTCGAGATCCTCAACTCCCACATCGAGCTCGAGGGCCGCACGATCGTGGACACCATCTCGGACAACGCCGCCTACGGTGCCATGGTGCTCGGCGGCAATCCGATGGGCCCGCACGAGATCGACCTGCGCTGGGTGTCGGCCCTGCTGTACAAGAACGAGACGATCGAGGAGACCGGCGTGGCGGCCGGCGTCCTCAACCATCCCGGCACGGGTGTGGCCTGGCTGGCGAACAAGTTCGCCCAACACGGGGATCGCCTCGAGGCCGGCGAGGTCATCCTCGCCGGCTCCTTCACCCGGCCCATGTGGGTTGAGCGCGGAGACACCGTGCTGTGCGACTACGGAAGGATGGGGACGATCTCATGTCGTTTCGTGTAGAGCTCCCGCCCACCTTCGGCCAGCTCCTGCGGCAGCGGCGGGCGGTAGGCGCTGGCGCTGGTGGCGGCGCTGGTGGCGGCGCTGGTGGTGGCAGGCGCGGGCTGGTCGGCATGTGGGTGACGTCCGGCTCGACCGTGAATGCGGAGATCTGCGCGGGCGCGGGCCTGGACTGGATCCTCATTGATGGTGAGCACGCGCCGCTTGGCCTCTCCCAGATCCAGGCCCAACTGCAGGTCATCGCCGCCTACCCGACCACCCCGGTGGTGCGGGTGCCGGTCAACGACTGGGTGGTCATCAAGCAGTTCCTCGACCTCGGCGCGCAGAATCTTCTCGTACCGATGGTCAACACCGCCGAGGAGGCCGCGCGGGCTGTGCGCTCGGTGCGCTACCCGCCGGCGGGAGTGCGCGGCGTTGGCTCGGCGCTCGCACGCGGAGCCAGGTGGAACCGGGTGCCGGACTATCTGACGCGCGCCAGCGACCTCGTGTCGCTGACCGTGCAGATCGAGTCCGCGCAGGCGGTGGACAACGTCGAGGCGATCGCCGCCACCGAGGGCGTGGACGCCATCTTCATCGGCCCCTCCGACCTGGCCGCGTCGATGGGGGTGATCGGCCAGCAGGCCCATCCCGATGTCGTGGCGGCCGTGCACCGCGCCATCGAGGCGGGCCGGCGGGCCGGCAAGCCCGTGGGTATCAACGCCTTTGACCCCGCCCTCGCCCACTCCTACCTGGATGCCGGGATCGACTTCATCCTCGTCGGGGCCGACGTGGCCATCCTTGCCCGGCAAAGCGAGCACCTGGCGGCCGAGTACCTCGGGGACAGTGCCTCCTACTAGCCCCCGTTGACCGACCCACGCGGGACGATTTGGGCCGCATCTTCATATATACGAAGATGCGGCCCAAATCGTCCCGCGAAGGGCAGGCCTCTCGCCGATGCGGCCTGGACGGCCGCTTACCCCTCGAGCTTGAAGGCGCGAACCGGGTTGCCGACCACCAGCTCGCGGATTGCCTCCTCAGCCTCATCCATCTCCAGGCGGTGCTCGGCCACCAGCTTGGCCACGTAGCCGGCATCGATACGGCGCGAGACGTCATGGCGGGCGGGGATGGAGCAGAAGGCGCGGGTATCGTCGATGAAGCCCGAGGTGCGGGTGAAGCCCGCAGTCTCGGTGACGGCGCCGCGGAAGCGGGCCATCGCCTCGGGGGCGTCGATGAACCACCACGGCACGCCGATGAACACCGAGCGGTAGAACCCGGCCAACGGCGCAAGCTCACGCGAGTAGACCGTCTCGTCCATGGTGAACGGGATGAGGTGAAGGTTCTCCGAGTCCCCGAAGTCCGCCAGCGCGGGCTGAAGTGCGGCGGCGAACTCGGTCTTGAGCGGGATGTCGCAGCCAACGTCGGCGCCGTACTTGTTGAACGTGGGCGTGTGGTGATTGCGGTAGACCGACGGGTGCATGGTCATGACCAGCCCGTCCTCCGAGGCCATCCGCACCTGCTCGTAGACCATGGAGCGGCGCAGCGCGTCGGCATCGTCGGGGGAGACCTTGCCCGCGAGGGCCTGCTGGTAGATGCGCTCAGCGTCGGTGTCAGAAAGGCGTGCCGTTCCTGGATCGCGGTGGGAGTGGTCGGTCGAGATCGCGCCGGCCGCCTTGAAGTAGGCCCGGCGGTTCTCCATCGCGGCGTTGAAACCGGCCCATGATGTCGTATCCACGCCCGACGCCTCCGACAGCGCCGCCATCAGCTGCGGCCAGTCGGCTCGGGCGGGCTCGAGGTACTTGTCCGGGCGGAAGGTCGGCACGACGATGCCGTCGAAGGTCTCGCGGATCTTCTTGTGGTGCTCGAGGGAATCACACGGATCGTCGGTGGTGGCGAGGAACTGGATGTTGAAGCGCTTGTACAGCGCGCGCGGGCGATACTCCGGCTCGGCAAGGCGCTCGGCGATCTGGTCGTAGATCTGGTCTGCGGTCTCCGCCGACGGGCGCACCCGCACGTCGAAGTAATCGAACAGCTCGTTCTCCATCCAGTATTTCACGGGCGTGCCGCGGTAAAGCCACCAGTTCGAGCACAGGATCCGGAAGGCGTTGCGGGACTGCTCCGCGCTGAACTCCTTCTGCCCCACGCCGAGCTCGCTGAGCTCCACGCCGTGGCTGTGCAGCATTCGGTTGACGTAGTGGTCGGGGGTGATGAGGAGGGAGGTCGGGTCCGTGAAGGGGATGTCGTCTGCGATCCACTCCGGGGGGACGTGGCCGTGCGGGGAGATGATCGGCGCGTCCTTGATGAGGGAGTACAGGTTGCGGGCGATCTCGCGGGTGGTGGGATCGGCGGGGAAGAGCCGATCCGGGTGCGGCTGGAGTTTCATGAGTGCCTTCCTATGCGTCGGGGCCGGCGGGGCGGCGGGTGATGGGCGGTCTGAGCGGGCGGCGGGCCGTGGCCCGCCGCCGTCGGTGGGACGGCGGCCGCGCTGAGACGGCGTGGGCGTGCCTGCGGTGGCGCGCCCTTGGCTTAACTCTATGTGTCGACCGCGAACGTGTCATGCGTTTCGCGGAATTAAACGCCTATTTCTGGTTGTGAAATAGCGCATTTTGTAGGCTTTCCTCACAACCGCATTATCTTGATAGGCTCAAGGCAACTTGGAAGACGCACGCAAGGCTGCCGCGTCGACGAGTACAACCACGGCCAATGCTGGCTCACACACATGGGGTAGCACTCGTACCCCGCATGCTAAGGAGATCCAATGAAGAGACGTTGGAACCTTCTCGCTCTCGCGGCAAGCGTGTCGCTCCTGCTGTCCGGCTGCGCCGGACTGGGAGGCATTCAGCTTGACTCGGTGGGCGAGGCGGATACCGTTTCATACTTCAAGGTCGCCCTCAACCAGTCGGAATCGCATCCGTCCTTCAAGGCCCTTGAGAAGTTTTCTAAAGACGTCGCTGAGCGTACCGATGGGCGCTACGTGATCGAGGTCTTCCCCAACGAGCAACTCGGCTCGCAGCAGGAAGTCCTCCAGTACGTCAAGTCCGGCGCCATCGAAATGGCGATCGTGTCCGGTACCCAGCTGGAGAACATCAACCAGGACTTCCGCGTCCTCAACATGCCCACCACCTTCAGCTCGATCGACCACCAGATCAAGGTCATCAAAGAGCCAGAGATTGTCGGCGACCTGTTCGCCTCCCTCGAGGACAAGGACAACATCACGGTGCTCGGCGGCTACACCCAGGGTGAGCGTCACATCTACACCACGTACGGCCCGGTGCGTACGCCCGCCGACCTCGCGGGTAAGAAGATCCGCGTCCAAGAATCCGACATGCACATCGAGATGATCAAGCTCATGGGCGGATCGGCTACGCCGCTGTCCTACGGCGAGGTCTACTCCGCGTTGCAGGCCGGCGTGCTCGACGGCGCGGAGAACAACATCGTCTCCTACAACACCGCCCGGCACATGGAGGTGGCGCCCTACCTGTCCTACACCAACCACCTGGTGGGCCTGGACTACATGATCATGCGCAACGACCTCCTCAAGGCCATGCCCGAAGCTGACCGTGAGATCCTCTACGACTGCTTCTACGACTCCATGGACTTCCACACCGACCTGTGGAAGAAATACACCGAAGAATCCAAGGCCATCGCGGAGGAGCACGGCGCGACCTTCTACGACGTCGACAAGGAGGCCTTCGCCAAGGCGCTCGCCCCGATCGTCGACATGTACGTCTCTGACGGCTACCAGCGCGAGCTCTTCGACGCCATTCGCGCGGCCGACACCGAAGGGGGTCAGTAATGGAACGCGTCCATCACTTCACCACTAAATTCCTCGGCTGGCTGTGCATCATCCTGTTCGTCGGCCTCGTCTTCTCCACCACGTGGCAGGTCTTCTCCCGCCTCGTCCTCCACTCACCGGTGACCTGGTCTGAAGAGCTGGCCAAAATGCTCTTCGTCTGGCTGTCTTTCCTCGGGCTTGCATTTGTGTACGGCGAGCGCGGCCACATGGCCGTCGAGTTCCTTGTGCTGAGGGCCCCCGAGCGCAGCCAGAAGGTCTTCGCGATCTGGTCCCACGTCGTCTCCCTCGTCCTCGGCCTCGTCGCCCTCGTGTGGGGCGGCTGGAACGCCGCGATGAACGCCTGGTCGCAGAATCTGACCGCCCTGCCGGTGAACATCGGCTCCGTCTACCTCGTGCTCCCCATCTCCGGTGTGGCGATCGTGCTTTACGCGATCTACCACATCATCGAGATTGTCACCGGGCGCGAGTCCAACTTCCCCATCCCCGAGGCTGAAGCCGCCCTCGAGGAAGCAGAAAAGATCATGATTGAGGCCGAGGCCGAGGGCAGCGTCGTCGACGACGCCGCGGGCGCGGCTGGCGCTGACGGCGTCGTTAACAAGGGCGCAGGGGCGGGTAACGCCGCTGGCACGAAGGGAGCCCAGCTGTGACACCTACCGCTGTTGCAGGACTCATCCTGCTCGTTGGAATCATCCTCCTGATCGCCACTTCGGTGCCGATCGCCGTGGCCATCGGCCTGCCCACCGTCATCGCGGCGATGGCGGTGATGAACCCGGACGTGGCCGCCATGTCCATCGCGGGGCGCATGTTCACCGGCGTCAACTCCTTCTCGCTGCTGGCCATCCCGTTCTTCGTGTTGGCCGGCGTGCTCATGAACTCCGGCGGCATCGCGGCCAGGCTCATCGACGCCGCCAAGGTGCTCGTGGGCCGGATGCCGGCATCGATGGCGCTGACCAACGTGGTGGCTAACGGCCTATTCGGCTCCGTGTCTGGTGCGGCCGTTGCCGCCGCCTCCGCCATCGGCACCATCATGAACCCCCGCATGGTCAAGGACGGCTACTCGCGCGAGTACACCGCCGCCGTGAACGTGGCCTCCGCGCCGTCGGGCATGCTGATCCCGCCGTCGAACACGTTCATCGTGTACTCCCTCGTGTCCTCCACCTCGATCGCCGCCCTGTTCATGGCTGGCGTCGGCCCGGGCACCCTGTGGGTGGTCGCGTGTATGATCGTGGCCCTCATCCTGTACTTCCGCCACGAGAAGAAGAACGTGGTGCAGGTGACTGAGCGCCCGAGCGCGAAGGTTATCGGCGTGACCCTGTGGCGCGCGATCCCGTCGCTGCTCATGATCGTCATCGTGGTTGGCGGTATCCTCGGGGGCGCGTTCACCGCCACCGAGTCTTCCGCCATCGCCGTGGTCTACTGCCTGGTGCTGGGCTTCCTGTACAAGAACATCAAGGTCAAGGACCTGCCGGGGATTATCATCAGCGCCACCCGCACCACCGCTGTGGTCATGTTCCTGGTGGCGGTCTCGGCCGGGTTGTCGTGGGTGATGGCCTTCGCCCGCATCCCCGACATGATCGCCTCCGGCCTGCTGTCCATCACTGACTCGCCCACCGGCATCCTCATCATCATCATGCTGATCTTGCTGGTGGTGGGCACGTTCATGGATCCGACGCCCGCGATCCTCATCTTCGTGCCGATCTTCTTGCCCATCGTCACTGAGATCGGGATTCACCCGGTGCACTTCGGCGCGATGGTCGTCATGAATCTCTCGGTCGGCGTGATCACGCCGCCCGTGGGTAACGTGCTCTTCGTGGGTGCGAAGGTGGCCGGCTTGCGCATGGAGGCCGTGATCTCCAAGCTGTGGCAGTTCCTCGTGGGCATCATCCTGGCGCTGTTCGTGGTGGTCTTCGTCCCCGCGGTCTCGCTGTGGCTGCCAGGGGTGCTGGGGCTGATTTAGCCGGGAGGCGCGATGGCGGGAGCGCCCGCCATCGCGCCTGGCTCCCGCTTGCGGGTTCTACCTGAGGGTTCCGCTTGGCTCCCGCCCAGCTTGCGCCCCCGGGCCCGCGCGACCAACCGCGCCGGGTTTGACTTCAGTGGACGATTGTGGCGTCATCTCCCCATATACGGAGATGACGCCACAATCGTCCACCTTGCTTTGATCTCGGCCCGGCGCCGGGTGTCGGGCCGGAGAGCCGGGCTGGACAGGGCCGGGCAGGGCGGCGAAGCCAGACAGGGCCACGCCCAGGCAGGCCCAGACAGGGCCACGCCCAGGCTGAGCCAGACAGGGCCAGAGCCAGGCCTAGATCAAGCCGAGCGGGCGCCGGGCGCGCGCCGGGCCGGCGCCCGGCGGGTTAGGCCCACTGCTCCTCGGCCCGGTCCTCCGACCACGTGGTGTGGAAAGTGCCCTCCATATCCACGCGCTGGTAGGTGTGCGAACCGAAGAAGTCGCGCTGGGCCTGGATGAGGTTGGCGGATAGGCGGGGCGCGCGCACGCCGTCGTAGTAGGCCAGCGACGACGTGAACGCCGGCACCGGGATGCCGGCCCCGAGCGCGGCGGTGAGCACCCGGCGCCAGGCGGGCACGGCGGCGCCGATCTCGTGGGCGAAGAACTCGTCGGCGAGGAGGAGGGGCAGGGCGGCGTCGCGGGCGTAGGCCTCGGTGATGCGGTCGAGGAAGCGGGCGCGGATGATGCAGCCGGCGCGCCAAATCTTGGCCAACGCCCCGAGCTGGACGTCCCAGCCGTACTCGTCGGAGGCGGCACGGATCAGCTCGAAGCCCTGCGAGTAGGCCACCATCTTCGAGGCGTACAGGGCGAGGCGGACGTCCTCGATGAAGGCGGCCCGGTCCGCGGGCGTCGCGGCACCCGCAAGCTCGCCCAGGTCGGAGGCGTGGCTCGGCAACGCGGACTGCGCGGCCTGCCGCTGCGCCACCGACGCCGACAGCGAGCGGGCGAACGTCGCCTCCGCGATCCCGGTGACGGGGATGCCAAGGCCGGCGGCGGTCTGGACGGTCCAGGCGCCGGTGCCCTTCTGCGAGGCGCGATCCGCCACGATGTCGACGAATGGGCGCCCCGTCTTCGGGTCCTCGTGGTGAAGGACCTCGGCGGTGACGTCGATGAGGTAGGACTCGAGGTCGCCCTTGTTCCACTCGGCGAAGACGTCGCCGATCTCGGGGGCGCTCATACCGAGCGCGCGCATGATCTCGTAGGCTTCGGCGATGAGCTGCATGTCGGCGTATTCGATGCCGTTGTGGACCATCTTGACGAAGTGGCCGGCGCCGTCGGGACCGACGTGCATGCAGCACGGCTCGCCGTTCGCCTTCGCGGCGATGGTTTCGAACATGGGGCCGAGGCGGTCGTAGGAGGCTGGGGTGCCGCCGGGCATGATCGCCGGGCCGAGCAGTGCGCCCTCTTCGCCGCCGGAGACACCGGCGCCCACGAAGTGGAAGCCGCGCTCGGAGAGGGAGGCTTCACGACGTCGGGTGTCCATGTACTGCGAGTTGCCGCAGTCGACGATGATGTCGCCTTCCTCCATCTCGGCGGCGAGCCGTTCGATGACGGCGTCGGTGGCGGCCCCTGCTTGGACCATGATGATGGCGACGCGTGGGGTGGACAGGCTGGCGACGAAGTCCTTTATCGACTCGGCCGGGAAGAACTGGCCCTCCTCGCCGTGCTCGGCGATGAGGCGTTCGGTGCGGCCGACGGAGCGGTTGTGGATCGCGACCTTGAAGCCGTTGCGGGCGAGGTTGCGGGCGAGGTTGGCGCCCATGACGCCGAGGCCGGTCACGCCGATGTCTGCGATGGCGGGGGTGGGGGCAGGGAAGCTCATGATTCTCCTTTGTCGGTCTACCCTTCTAACTTACCGCTCGCGGCTGTGAATGGGTGTGCCGAAATGCCTCTGGCAAGCGCTTGATGCGATTGGGCGGGGCCCACGGGCGGTGAATTACGCAAGACTTTTCCCCCGAGCTTTGAAATCGCGCGCCAGATAGATTAGGTTGACCTAAGTGAATTAAGCAACGCACGGCTTTCGTAATGACCGCACGACGCGCTAGCGCCCGCTAGCGCCACATTGAAGGAGATACACATGCACCTTCCCAAGGTTATGAAACTCGCGGCCCTCACCGCCGCGAGCGTCCTTGCCCTGAGCGCATGCTCATCGGCCACCCCGGGAAAGACAAGCACCGCCACCGGTACCGAAACCACCGCCGCCCAGCAGGCCACCACAGAATCCGCCGAGGCCACCTTCCCGCGCACCATCACCCACGCGCAGGGCCAGACGACCATCGAGGCCAAGCCCGAGTCGATCGTCGTGCTCGACATGGCGGCACTCGACACGATCGACGCCGTCGGCGCCGGCGACCGCGTGGTCGGCACCGTGACCGCCTCCGTCCCCACCTGGCTCAAGGATGCGGACGGCATCGACTACTCCAAGGTGACCTCCGTGGGCGGCCTCAAGGAGCCCGACATGGAGGCCATCGCCAAGCTCAAGCCGGACCTGGTGATCGTGGGCGGGCGCTCGGCGAAGTTCTACGAGGAATTCTCCAAGGTCTTCACGACGATCGACGCCACCCACTCGTGGAAGACGGAGGACTACTCGGCCACCGTCCCGCAAAACGTGGAGATGGTCGCGCAGGCCGTGGGTGCCGACGCCAAGGGCGCGGCTGCAGCCGAGGCCATCACCGCCAAGATCGCCAAGTACTCCGGCAAGGGTGAAGGCAAGGGTAACGCGCTCGTCATCATGACCAACGCAGGCGAAATCTCGCTCCATGACCGCGGCTCGCGCTGGGCGCCCATCTGGGACGTCTTCGGATTCGGCCAGGCCTACCAGAAGCCCGAGGCGGACGAGGGCCACAAGGGTGACAAGGTCTCCTTCGAGACCGTCAAGGAACTCAACCCGGACTGGATCTTCGTGGTCGATCGCGACGCCGCGGTCGGCAAGGCCGAGGCCGGCGACACCGCCCAACAGGTCCTCGACAACGACCTCGTCAACTCCACCACCGCCGCCCAAAACGGCCACATCGTCTACCTGAGCCCGGAGCGCTGGTACATCGTCATGACCGGCGCCACCAACTTCCCCGCCATGCTCGACGAAGTTGCTGATGCGATCAAGTAAGTCGATGGAGGCGTCCGCGCCCGACTCGGGCGCGGACGCGCCCCGCCAACCGCCGGCCCCCCCGCGGGGGGGGGAACCCGCCCCGCGCCGGCCCGGCCAAGACAGGCCCGAGCAAGACCGGCCCGGCCAGCGCCGCCCGCTCCAACCCCTCAAGCTCGAACAGTTCCGGGGTTGCCGCCACGCCGAATGCGAGGAGTCGCGCTCGTGTACGCGCTCGGCGCGTCGCGGCCATTTCCTTCGCGCGATGGGGATCATGGCGGGCGCCGTCCTCGTTCTCGGCGTCGTCTCCACCCTCATCGGCGGGGCAGACATGTCCATCGGGGCGATCCTGACCGGCGAGGCCTCCGCCAGCGACCTCCAAATCCTCTTCGTCTCGCGCCTGCCGCGCACCCTCGCCGTCATCCTCTCCGGCGCCGCGATGGCCGTTGCCGGCCTCGTCATGCAACTCCTCGTGCGCAACCGCTTCGTCGAACCGTCCACCACCGGCGTCACCGAATCCGCCGGACTCGGCATTCTCGTTGCCACCGTCTTCCTCCCCACGCTCTCCCTGCCCGGCAAGATGCTCATCGCCGTCGCCTTCGCGCTCGCGGGAACCGCGCTGCTGACGCTCATCCTGCGCAGCCTCGACCACCGCGACATCATCGTCGTCCCCCTCGTCGGACTCATTCTCTCCGGCATCATCGGCTCCGCCGCCACATTCCTCGCCTGGGAATTCCAGCTCCAAGGCACTCTCAACGCCTGGATGACCGGCGACTTCTCCGGCATCATCCGCGGCCGCTACGAACTGCTGTGGATCGTCGCTGTCGTCGCCGCCCTGGCCTACCTCTTCGCCGACCGCTTCACCATCGCCGGCCTCGGCGAAGACCTCGCCCGCAACCTTGGCCTCAACTACGGCGCCGTCCAGAGCGTGGGGCTGACCATCGTCGCCGTCGTCACCGGCATCACCACCGTGGTCGCCGGGCCGCTGCCCTTCCTCGGGCTCGTCGTCCCCAACCTCGTCTCCATCCTCCACGGCGACGACATCCGCCGTTCCCTCCCCCTCGTCGCCCTCATGGGCGCCACCTTCGTGCTCGTCGCCGACATCATCGGCCGCGTCCTCATCGCCCCCGCCGAGGTCCCCGTCGGCGTCGTCATGGGCATCCTCGGCGCCGGGATCTTCCTCGCGATCCTCATGAAGAGGGTGAAGAAATGACCGCTCACACCACCCGCGTCGCCCACGACGCCGCGTCCGCACCCGCAACGCCGGCCCTCGCCGCGCCGGGCTCGAACCCGCCCCCGATCGAGAAGGTCCTGAGCGCGCGGCGCGCCAAGTCCCGCCGGCGCCTCATCCTCGTCGGACTCCTCGCCCTCGCCGCCGGTGCCTTCTTCCTCACCTACGACGCCCTCGACGCCTGGGCCATCATCGGCGCGCTGCGGGCCACGCGGCTAGGGGCGCTCGTCGTCGTCGCCGTGTCGCTGACCACCGCCACGGCCGTCTTCCAGGCAGTCACCCGTAACCGGATCCTCTCCCCATCCGTCATGGGCTTCGACTCCATGTTCCAGCTGGTGGCGACAGCCTCCGTCTTCTTCTTCGGCTCCGCAGCCGTGGGCGCCGTGCCGAACGCGATCATGTTCCTCATCAACACGGCCCTCATGACCGGGCTCGCCGTGTCCATGTTCTTGGCGGTCTTGCGTGGAAAACGCTCGAACGTCTACCTACTCGTACTCGTCGGGATCGTCGTGGGAACCTTCCTGCGCTCCGTCACCTCACTGCTCTCTACTGTGATGGATCCCGGCGAGTACCTCTCCGTCGCCGACGCCGGAACGGCCTCCTTCGCCGTCGTCAACTCCGAATCCCTCGGCATCTGCACCATTGTGGCGCTCCTTGCCGTCGCCTGCATCCTGGTGCGCAGCCCCGTGTGGGACATCCTGTCGCTCGGGCCGGAGGTCGCGATCGGGCTCGGGCTCAACTACCGCCGGGAGGCGCGACTGGCGCTGACGGCGTCGTCGCTACTGGTGGCCTGCGCGACGGCGCTGGTCGGGCCGCTCATGTTCTTCGGGTTGCTCGTGGTCAACATCGCCCACTACGTCGGCACCTCCACCCGCCTGCGCGAGCTCATCGGGGTGTCGGCGGGCATCGGCGTCGTCGTTCTCGTGGGCGGCCAGGCCATCCTGGAGCACGTGATCGACCAGGCCACCATCCTGCCCGTTGTGCTGGAGCTGGTCGGCGGCCTGCTGCTTCTTACGATGATCGTGAAAGGAACTCGCCGATGATCGAGCTGACGAACGTGACAATGGCCTACGACGCCGACCCCGTGGTCCGCGACGTCACCCTCACCCTGCCTAACTCCGGCGTGACCGCGCTCATCGGGCCGAACGGCGCCGGCAAGTCCACGCTACTGTCCGGGATCGGGCGACTCCACCCGCTCCTCGGCGGGCAGGTGCGGATCGACGGGCGCACGCTTGACGAGTGGGACACCGACGCGCTGGCCCGCACCATCGCCATCCTGCGCCAGGAGAACCACCTCGCCATCCGGCTGACCGTGGCCGAGCTTGTGATGCTCGGGCGCCACCCGCACTCCAAAGGGCGGCGCACCCGCGAGGATTACGCACACGTCGCCGACGCCCTGCAGTGCGTCAACATGCGCGACCTCGCCGACCGTTTCATCGACGAGCTCTCCGGGGGCCAACGCCAGCGCGCATTCATCGCGATGGCCCTGGCCCAAGACACCACATACCTGCTGCTCGACGAACCGCTCTCCGCCCTCGACATGCGCCACGGCCGGGACATGATGCGCCACCTGCGCCGCGTGTGCGACGAGCGTGGCATCTCGGTGGTCATCGTCATCCACGACGTCAACACCGCCGCCGCCTACGCCGACACGATGGTCGCGATGAAGGACGGCAAGATCGCTCGCGTGGGGACGCCGGGCGAGGTCATGCGCGAGGACGTGCTGGGGCAGATCTTCGACGTCGAGGTGACCGTCGCCGAGCTGGGCGGGCGCCTGGTGGCCATGCCGGTCGCCTAGCAACCGCACATGCAACACTCATTGAGTAGATGCCACACTAAACAGCGGGTTTTTAATGTGGCATCCTCGGGATTAGCGTGACATGTGCGCGGTGCGCCGGGGAGGGGAGCCCGGTTGGGTGCCCCTCCCCGGCCCACCGCCGCGCGCTATGCGAGAGCCGCGCTGACCACGTCCTTCGCCTCGGCCTGCACCTGCGCGAGGTGCTCGGGGCCCAGGAAGGACTCGGCGTAAATCTTGTACACGTCCTCCGTGCCCGAGGGCCGCGCCGCGAACCACGCGTTCTTCGTGGTGACCTTCAATCCACCGATCGGCGCGCCGTTGCCGGGAGCCTCAACCAGCCGCGCGGTGATCTCCTCGCCCGCGAGCTGGGTGGCGGTGACGTCGGCGGGGGAGAGCTTCTTCAGCTTCGCCTTCTCCTCCTTCGTGGCCGCCGCATCGATGCGGGCGTAAGCAGACTCGCCGTAGGTCTGCGTCAACTCGCGGTGCAACACCGACGGCGACTTGCCCGTCTTGGCCAGGATCTCCGAGGCCAACAGGTCGAGGATGATGCCATCCTTATCGGTGGTCCACACTGTTCCGTTCTTGCGCAGGAACGACGCACCCGCCGACTCCTCGCCGCCAAACCCGATCGAGCCGGAGACCAGCCCGGGCACGAACCACTTGAAGCCAACCGGCACCTCGACCATCGGCTTGCCCATCCCGGCAACCACCCGGTCAATGAGCGAGGAGGACACGAGCGTCTTGCCCACGCCCACGGTCGGGCCCCACTCGGGGCGGTGCTCGAAAAGATACTTGATCGCCACGGCAAGGTAATGGTTGGGGTTCATGAGCCCCGCGTCGGGAGTGACGATGCCATGACGATCCGAATCGGCGTCGTTGCCGGTGGCGATGTCGAACGGCGCGGCGCCGTCGGCGCCCGGCTTCATCCGCTCCAGCAGCGAGGCCATCGCGTAGGGCGACGAGCAATCCATGCGGATCTTGCCGTCCCAGTCGAGGGTCATGAAGGGCCAAGCCGGGTCGATCACGGGGTTGACCACCGTCAGATCCAAACCGTAGCGCTCGCCAATCGCCCCCCAGTATTCGGCGGAGGCTCCACCCATCGGGTCAGCGCCGATGCGGACGCCGGCGGTGCGGATCGCCTCGAGGTCAATGATCGACTGCAGGTCGTCCACGTAGGCCGACAGGTAGTCGTGCCCGCGCGTCGTCTCCGCGTTGCGCGCCTGCTCGTAGGGGACGCGCTTCACGTTCTTCCAGCCCTGACGCAGGATCTCGTTCGCGCGGGCGGCGATCACCTCGGTGGCGTCGGTGTCGGCGGGGCCACCGTGAGGCGGGTTGTACTTGAACCCGCCGTCACGCGGCGGGTTGTGCGAGGGCGTGATGACGATGCCATCCGCCAGGCCCGGGCCCTCCGTGCGCACGCCCGCCGCGGTATCGGCGCCGTTGGCGGTGAGGATCGCGAGCGACACGGCCGGGGTGGGAGTCCAGGAGCCGCGGGCGTCGAGCCGCACCTCGACGTCGTTGGCGGCCAGCACCTCAAGGGCGGTGCGTTCGGCCGGTTCGGAGAGCGCGTGGGTGTCACGGCCAATGTAAAGCGGGCCGTCGATCCCCTGCGAGGCACGGTATTCGACAATCGCCTGGGTCGTTGCGACGATGTGGGCTTCGTTGAAGGCGCCGTCAAAAGCGGAGCCGCGGTGGCCCGACGTTCCGAACACGACCTGCTGAGCCGGGTTGTCCGGGTCCGGCTCGATGTCGTAGTAGGCGGAGATCAGGGCATCAACGTCGATGAGGTCTTCCTTTTGGGCAAGCATGCCAGCACGTTCGTTCATGGCTCTATCGTCTCACTTTTCGGCCCTACCTTCTATCGTCAAATGCGTACTCGCCACCGCCAGGCGCCCGGTCGGCTCGGCCCGCGCCCGCCGCCACAGCGGCGCCACGCCGGGTTCATGCCCGCCGCCAGCGGGTTCGCCACCTCAGGCTCGCGGACCGGCTCGCCAAGGCGCGCTCCGACTTACCCCAAACCCGTTGTCTGACAACACCGCGGCTGATAGGGTCGAAACTGCACGGTACCCACGCATGCGCAGTGTCGCGCCAGCTCACGCAACGAAGCGTCGGCAGATTTGAAGGGGAGCACATGAATGGAATTCGGCGCCTGCTCGGCGTTGGCCTCACAGCCTCCGTCGCCTTGGCAGGTCTACTAGCTGTCCCGCTTGCGCCCGCGGCGCTCTCGGACGAGGGCCCGGTCGGGGAGATGGTCACCATCGCCAAATGGCATGATGACATCCCCGGCGGCGTCAAGTACCGCATTCCCGCGCTGACCCAGGCGCCCAACGGCGACCTCCTCGCCATCTTCGACATGCGCCCGAACCAGGACGACCTGGCGAGCAACATCGGCGTCGTCATGCGCCGCTCCAAGGACGAGGGCCAAACCTGGGGCCCGATTCAGACGATCCGCTACGAGACGGGCAAGCGCGGCAACGGCGACCCGTCGGTTCTGGTAGACCGCGCGACGGGTCGCATTTTCGTCTTCTACGCCGGCTCGGAGAATCAGGGATTCGGCGGGGCAAGCGCCGGCAACTCCGCCTCCGACCCCAACACCATGAAGGTCGCCTACTCCTACTCCGACGACAACGGCGCCACCTGGCGTCACCGCGACATCACCGAAGACGTCAAGCCCGCGGACTGGGCCGGCATCTTCGCCGCCTCCGGCGAGGGCATCCAGGTCCGCTCCGGCGCCCACAAGGGCCGCCTCATCCAACAGTTCGTCACCCGCGCGGCCGGCCGCAACGCCAACGTTTCCCTCTTCTCCGACGACGACGGCGCCAGCTGGCAGTTCGGCACCCCGTTCGCCACCTATGGCGACGAGAACAAGGTCGTGGAGCTATCCGACGGCACACTCATGATGAGCGCGCGAGTGGGCGGCGGCATGCGCGGCGTGGCCTACTCCTCCGACGGCGGGCAGACCTGGGGCAACGCCCACACCGACGGCCAGCAGGTCGACCCCACCTCGAACGGCACGATCCTGCGTCTCTACCCCGACGCCGCGGCGGGCGACCCGAAGTCCAAGATGCTCATGCTGCTCAACTCGGACGATCCCAATATCCGCCGTAACGGAACGGCGAAGGTCTCCTGCGACGACGGCGCCACCTGGCCCGGCCGCGTCACCATCGAGGCCGACGAGTCGGAGTACATCACGGGCACCCCGATCTACCGCAACGGTGAGGCGACCGGCAAGGTCGGCGTCCTCCTCGAACGCGACGGCTACACCACGATGGCCTACACGTCGGTGGACACCACGGCGATGATGGTGTGCGCGCCAATCAGCGCCAAGCAAGGCCAAGCGGAGACGACCCCGAGGAACCGCATCACCGTCACCGCCGGCGAGCGCTTCACCCTGCCGCTCACCATCACGAACCAGGGCACCGACCAGCTCGCGCCGGGCACCCTCTCCGTCACCGGCTACGACAAGTCGGAGTGGACGGCCACGGATACCGCCGACGTCGGGCCGATCGCGGCCGGCGAAAGCGCGGACGTCGACGTCGCGCTCAACGTCCCCGATACGCTCCTGGGGGAGCGGACGCTGGTGGCCACGTACGCCGTCGGCGGGAAGACGTCCCAGCAGTACGTATACGTGAACGTGACCGGCGAGGCGGGCACACCAACCCCGAAGGTGCTGGTAGAGCCATACCTGGACGCCACGTACGAGGACGGGTCGAAGATCTGGCGCCCCGGGGTGACACCGCAGGAAGGCCCGCTCGGCGACATCGCCGTGCCCTGGGTGCGGGTGACCAACGTCGGCAACGTCCCGGTGCGCAACGTCCAGCTTAACTACGCCACCAACTACTGCCGCCAGGACTCGATGGCGCCAGGGACGAAGATCCTGCCGAATTCGGCCTACAACCCGGGCATCTGCTGGTCGCGCAACGACATGCGGCACGTGATCACCGCCGAGGACGTGGAGCGCGGATACTGGGAGCAGGAGTTCTACGCCACCTTCACCTACGACGGTCAGCAATACGAGTCCAACCGGGAGACGGTGCGCCTGGATCTGTCGGATGCGACGATCAACGCCTCGGGAGTCGGAGCCGACGAGGCGAGGGTCTACCTGCCCACCGGAGACTTCCAGAGCTCGAGCTTCACGCGCATGCCCGAGGCCCAACCCGACTCGTGGATCCTGCCCAGCGGGCACGATCTGGGCCTGGAGATGGCGAAGGACAACCGCACCTCGGCCCAGCTCGTGGTCGTGTCGCCGACGGCGGGCCAGCTGACAGCCGAGGTCAGCCCGGCCGAGGGGATCGAGTGGGAGGTGAGCTACCCGGACCGGATCGTCAACTCTGACCAGGGCACGCTCCAGGCCGGCTCAACACTTGACCCGCTTCGCACCGCGGCGCCGACCGTGGAGGCCAACACCAACCAGGCGGTCTGGTTCGTCGCCCACGTGGCCCCCGACGCTGCGGCCGGCGTCATCAGCCAAACCATCACCCTCAAGCTCGATGGTTTGGTCATCGCCAACTATCCCGTGAAGGTGTCCGTGCGCGACGCGCAGCTGCTCGACCGGGCAGCGCGCCCCTTCGTCCTCGACCTGTGGTGGCACCCGGACGCGATCGCCGACTGGTACGGCGTCGAGCCCTGGTCCGAGGAACACTTTGCGCTCATGAAGCCCTACCTGGCCGAGCTGGCCGAGGCGCAGCAGGACGTGGTCAACGTGGCGATCGTCCACGACCCGTGGTACCTGCCCGACTCGAACCACCCGCAGACGGCCTCGCACTACAACTCCACAGTCGAATGGCGGTGGGACGGCCAGCGCTACTCCTTCGACTTCGACGTCTTCGACAGGGTGGTCGCCGCCCACGCCGAGGCCGGCATCACCGGCCCGATCCACGCCTTCTCCATCAAGGGATTCAGGCAGGACCGCCTGATCTACTACGACGACACCCAGGGCGGCAAGCTCGTCAGCAAGACGATCGCGCTCGGCGGGGACGAGTACCGCGCCGCGTGGAGCGCCTTCCTGGCTGCCTTCGAGCAGCACCTCAAAGACAATGGCTGGTTCGAACGCGCCTCGCTCTTCGTCGACGAGCCGCGCACGGAGCAGATGTCCGCCATCGAAAGCCTCATCAACGACGACGCCCCCGACTGGGCGGGCAAGCTCGCGCTCGCCGCGAACTCGGTCAACGAGGCGAACAAGGCCGACTTCGTGGCGTTCAACTACGACTTCCTCAGCCAGGTCCCCGCGGACCTCGTGACCAAGCGCAAGGAGGAGGGCAAGGCCTCGCTGTTCTACACCTACTACAGCCCGCAACGCCCGAACGTCATCACGGCCTCGCCGCTGCAGTCGGGCCGCATGCTCGGCTGGATCGTCCAAAAGCGCAACCTCGACGGGTTCCTTCGCTGGACCTTCAACTCCTGGCCGACGGACGTCTACGCCAACTCGACCTTCCTCTACCACCAGGGCGACGAGTACCTCATCTACCCCGGTGGCCGTGCGGGCGCCCCGGAGGCGGGCCCCGTGTCCTCGATGCGCTGGGAGGCATTCCTCGACGGCATCGACGACTCGGAGATCCTGCGCGAGGCGATGAACACCGACGACGTCGACGCGGCCGGCCTCCAGCACACGCTGACCGGCGTGGCGGACACCGACGCGGAGACGGCCCCCGCATGGGGCGCCATGGTGGGCGCCCGCTCGATCGCCCTCAACGCGATCGGCGAACAGAACGACCAAGCCGCGCGCATCAGCGCCTCCGCCAGCTCAGAACAGGTCTCCCCGGGTTCCCCGGTGAAGGTCACCGTCCAGATTCACGCCCCTCTCACCAGCGGGCTTGATCCGCTCACAGTGACGCCGACCGCGCCCGAGGGGTGGCAGATCACCCCCGCCAACGTCACCACCTCCGCCATCGGCGCCAACCGCACCGCGAGCGCGGAGTTCTGGGTAGCCAACAACCGCGCCACCGGCGCGGGCACCGTCTCCTTCGCCACCACCGGCCCCGAGCTGGCCACCCAGGTGAACCTGACGGCGTCGGCAGGGACGTGCGTTCCGGCGTCGTTGGTGGGCGAGGCGTCCGCGAACTCGGAGGAGTCCACCGCCGGCCTGCCGAACGAGGGCCCGATCTCCCTCGCCTTCGACGCCAACCCGGCGACCCACTGGCACTCGGCGTGGAACGGCCACGCCTACCCGATTCAGGCATGGTGGAAGACCGACGCCGCGCAGGGACAGGAACTGTGCGCTGTGCAGTACCAAAAGCGCCAGGCGGGCGTGAACGGCCACCCGTCCGAGGCCAAGATCTACACCTCGCCCGACGGGCAGGCATGGACCGAGGTCGCCACCGTCCACCCCGATAACTCCGCAGGGCTGCAGAACTTCGAGCTGCCCGCCGGCACCACCGGCCCCTGGGTGAAGTTCTCCGTGACCAACGCGGCGAGCACCGTGCCCGGCAAGTCGTTCGGCTCGGCCGCGGAGTTCGGCGCGGCCAAGCGTACCGTGTCGAATACTGCGCCGGCGATCTCCGACTCCATCATGGAGGGCACGGCAATCCAGAGCTACCAGATCCCGGACAACGGGATTAGCTACCTGGTCAACGGCGTGGTGGCCGAGCCCGGCGTCTACCGGGCCGAGCCCGGCCAGCGCATCGAGGTCAAGATGAACGGGCTAGCCGAGCACGGTTACACGCTACCCGCGGATGCCCCCATCGACTGGGCCCACACCTTCCTCAAGGTCAGCGTCGATCCGATCGCGGTTCACCCCGGCGACGCGATCCCGGCCACGCCCCTGAAGGTGGCCGGCAACGGCGGCAAGCTCAGCGTTGAACTCGGCGATGGCGCGCCCGCGTGGCTCACCGTCTCCGAGGACGCCGCCCTGACGGGGACGGTCCCCGCGGACGCCGCGCCTGCACAGATTGAGGTGCCCGTGGTGGTCACCGAGGAGGTCGGCGCCCCGACGCTGCTCCCGAACATTGCGGGCACCTACACGGCGCGCGCCGCCGCGGTGATCACGATCCTGCCGGCGGAAACGGACCCCGAGGACCTGCCCAAGCTGGACGTCCTGCTCGCCGGCGCGCCGGTGGATGCGAGCGTCGGCACCGCCGCGACAAGCTACCCGCTCGACGCGATCGATGAGGACGCGAGCCCCGCCGAGTGGCCCGCGGGTACCACCTTCGCGCTCGCGGACGGCTCACCCGAGGGCGCGAGCATTGACCCGGCGACCGGCGCCGTGACCTTCACGCCCACCGCGCAAGACGCGGGCAGGGACGTGGGCATCGAGGTGACCATCGCCTACCCGCCGCTGAGCGTACACCCGGATTCGGCGACGTCGTTCAAGGTCATCTTCCGGGTGGCAAAGGCAGGCGAGCCGGGCGCGACCTGTTCGGCCGAGGAGTTCGCGGGCAGGGCGCCGGGCGCCACCAACCTCCTCGGGGAGGCGACCGGGGACCTGCTGGCCGACCTCTGGTCGCTCGACGCCGAGGGCAAGATCCACTTCTACGCGAACTACGGCTCTGCCTTCGCCCATCAGTACGTGGCCCACTGCCCGGGAGCGCAGATCACCGCGATGACCGCCATCTCGGACGTCAACGCCGATCGGCGCGCCGACCTGCTGCTTCGCCACGCGAACGGCGAGCTGTACTTCTACTACTCGCTCGGCCGCGGGCAACTGCAGCAGGGCATCAGGGCCGGCCACGGCTGGAACGGCATGGACAACATCGCATACGTGGGCAAGCTCGGCGCGGGCAATACGCAATACGTCGTCGCGCGGCAGGTCGCCACCGGTGACCTCTACCGCTACGAGGTGACCCGCGAGGGCCTGGCAAACGGCACGAAGATCGGCCACGGCTGGCAGGAGATGACGAACGTCGTCGGCGTCGGCCAGTTCGTCGGCGACGGTTACCCGGACGTTATCGCGACGCGCTCGGACGGAAAGCTGTTCGTCTTCGCCGGCACCCGAGGCGGCGGCCTGGTGAGCGCGGGCCAGATTGGCCACGGCTGGTCGAGCTTCGGGGTGGTAGCCTCGCCGGGCGACGTGAATGGGGACGGCGCCTACGACCTGGTTGCCATCCGCAACGACGGGAGGCTGTTCCTCTACAACAACCAGCGCGGGTATTTCGCCACCGGCGCCCCGATCGGGCACGGCTGGAGCTCCGTGAAGCTGGTGAGTTAGCCCGGGCCGGGGCCGGCCCGCTAGACGATGTTGCGCTTCTGCGCGATCTGCAGCGCCACCCACCCGAGCGGCACGCGGCCCCAGAAGGTGAAGAGGCGGTAGAGCACAGCGGTCGAAAACGCGATGGAGGAGGGCACGCCCGCGATGACGAGGCCGCCCGTCAGCGCCGCCTCGACCGGACCGATACCGCCCGGCGAAGGAACCACAGAGCCCACCGAGTTCGAGATCAGATAGGTCACGGCGAGGGTGATGATCGGCAACTCGTAGCCAAACGACTTCAGGGCGAACCCGAAGCAGGCGATGAACGCCACGGACATGAGCATCGAGCCGGTGGCCCCCAGCAGGATGCGGGTGGGGTGGGTGAACAGCCACACGAAGCGCGGCCAGACCTGGTTGACGGTGGGACGAATCTTCGCCATCACCCAGCGCCGCAGCTGCGGAATACCCCCGACGATCCCGCCGACCACCACGATGATCGCGAGCGCGATCTGGATCGTGCCCGAAGGCAGGGACAGATTGCCGAAGTCGCCGGTGAAGAGGGACAGCACCACGAGCAGGGCGATCGTCACCACGAACTGGCCCACCTGCATCGCAGAGACGGTGGCGACGGCGGCGGGTGTGGAGACGTTCTTCTTCTGCAGGAAACGCAGGTTGATGGCGGCCGGCCCGATGCCGGCGGGCGCCACGAGGGTGACCACGGAGGCCGCCACCTGCACGAGCAACGCCTCCCGGTAGGGCACGGGCTCCTTGGAAAAGGCGGTCAGCGTGACAGCCACACCCGCATACGTGCCGAGCCCGAACAGGAACGAAATCACCATCCACCACGGGTTGGCGCCGAGGATAGCGGTGCGCAGATCGTCGAAGTTGAGGGAGCCGAAGAGGATGATCAGCGCGATGCCACCGATGGCGACGGTCGCGATTGTCTTGAGGGAGAAGCGCTGGTATTCGACGGTCTGCAGGTTGGAGGCGTCGGGAATCTCGGCGGCGAGGGCGTCGCGCAAATCCTGCAACTGTTTCTTCTCAAGCGCAGCCTTCGTGGCCTGGGGAAGGATGGTGGTCTGGAGGAAGGGCGCGATGGAGGCCACCGCCGTCGTCGGAAGGTTACGGTTCGCCGAGGCGACGGCACGCGCGACGCCGACGACCCCGGCCAGCATCGCGACCGTCTGGGCCAGGTCGACCTGTCGGGCGGTGTCGGTGGACAGGACGGAGGCGTGCTGCCAGTTGGCCACGTGCAGGCCCATCGGGGTGACCTTGACGTAGCTGGCGTGCATGTTGCCGTGCGACATGCCGTTGCGGTGAGCGAGGTTGAGCTCGTGCCAGAGGTGGTCGAGGTCGTCGTCGGTGATTGAATCGGGGTCGGCGTCCTTCAGGAGCGGGTCTGCGGTGGCGAGATCGGCCACGAGGATGGAGGAGTCGAGCCCGGCGATCGTGGAGGAGGCGCGGTCCGCGACCCCGATCTGCTCGGCGCGCATCTGGGCCAGCAGCATCTGCTCGGCGGTGGCCTCCAGGGTGCGGCGCGTCTGGCGGATCGCGGTGCGCAGGCTGATACGGGCCCACACGTCGTCGAGGAAGGACAGGATCTGGCGATCGTTATCGAGCACCTTGAGGTGGAAGGCCCGCCCGTGGATGTCCGTGGCGATGTAGTTGCGGGAGACCGCCGACGGCCGAGTGGTCGGGTAGCGTGCAATTGTCTGCGCGCGCAGGGCGTAGGAGTCGACGTCGGTGACCTCGCGCTCGTCGCCGGGCATCGTGAGGTTGTCAATCTCGTCGATGAGGGTGGCGGTCTCGGTGTCGGCGTCGTCGCTGTCGGGGTCCAAGATCTTGCGGATCTGTTCGAGGCCGGCGAGGTTGGTGTGCCCGATGGGGGAGGAGGTGGTGACGTCGATGGCCTGGAGCATCGAATCGCCGGTGAGGTCGTCGATGCGGACGGCGGTGACGACGTCGATCCCGGCGCGGCGTATCATCGCCACGAATCTGGCGCCGACCGTGCGATCGGGGGCGCCACCCACAATGTAGCGGGTCAGGAGGCCGGCGAGGACACCGATGAGGATGGTGAACAGGGCGCCGGAGAGGTTCTGGTTGCCGCGCAGGATCGACAGGACGAGCGCGATGCTGAGCAGCCACCAGCCCGTGCGCGTGATCCGGGAGCCCTTGGAGGACCCGGAGACGGTGAGCATCGTGGCCAGGAGAGCGACATAGGGCACGGCAACGATGAGCGACTGGCCCGGGACGGGCTCAGAGAGTGCGTCGAACAGGTCGGAGCTGGGCAACCACTTGGCGCCCATCCACACCACGAGGGCGGAAATGCCGACGGCGGCGCCCGAGCCCACCAGGGTCGTGAAGAGGGCGCGCCAACGTTTGCGGAGCACCATCTCGCCGAGGATGAGGATCGGCAGGAAGAAGGACATGAGGCCTTCGAGGGCGTTGATCGGCAGGGCGAGGATCGTGGTGAGGATGCCGCTGGCGGCCCGCCGCACGTCCTGGGCGACGGCGATGGTGGTGGTCTTGGCGTAGACGGAGACGAGGATGACGAACGCGATCCCGACCACGCACAGTACCGCGCCAAAGAGGTCGGCGGGGTTGCGTACCCAGCTCGGCTGGGAGTCGATGAGGAGAACCTCCCGCTCGGGGGTTCGCCCTGCCGCGGCGCGGTTGTCTGGTTTGTGCTGGGCCGTCACATCATCGATCCTACTCATGTGGACGGCTCCGGCTCCACTTCGTGGGGTGCGTCGGTGCCCGTCCGATGCGGTGGCCGCATCGGGCAGGCACCGCATCGGACGGGCACGCGGTCAGGCGTTGCGCAGGCGGAGCGAATTGCCCACCACGATCACCGACGAACTCGCCATCGCGAACGCCGCGATGCCGGGCACGATCACGCCGAACACCGCCAGCGGGATCGCGATGACGTTGTAGGCAAAAGCCCAGGCCAGGTTCTCCTTGATGATCTGCAGCGTGCGGGCGGAGACCCGCAGCGAGTTCGGGATGGCCCGGATATCGGAGTTGACGATCGTGATGTCTGCGGCGGCCTTGGCCACGTCGGTGCCCGAGCCCATCGCGATGGAGAGGTCGGCGGCGGCGAGGGCCGCGGCGTCGTTGACGCCATCGCCCACCATCGCAACCTTCCTGCCCGCGTCCTGAAGCTCCTTGAGCACCTCGACCTTCTGCTCGGGCAGCACCTCGGCGCGCACGTCCGCGATGCCGAGCTCGGCGGCGACGGTGGCGGCGGCGAGCGCGTTATCGCCGGTGACGAGCACGGGGGTCAGTCCGCGCTCGCGCAACGCAGCCAGGGTCTGGGCGGCCTCGGGCCGGATCGTGTCGCGCACGGCGATGAGGCCCATCCCGCGCCCGGCCTTCGTCACGACGACGACGCTTGCTCCTGTCCGCGCCAACGCCTGCGCCCGGTCGGTCAGCTCGGGGCTGACGTGGTCGGCAAGCCAGCTCAGGCGGCCGGCGGCGACGGGTTCGCCGCCGGCCGTGCCCGCGACTCCCTTGCCGGCATGGTTCGCGAAATCGGAGACGGCGGTGGGGGTGATCCCGCGCTCACGGGCGGCGCGCACGATCGCCTGTGCGATGGGGTGCTCGGAGTGGGCCTCGAGCCCGGCTGCCAGCGCAAGGACGGCGTCCTCGGCGCCAGACGTGCCCTCGGCGCCAGAAGTGCCCGCGGTCTCCACCTCGCTCACCGACATGACGCCGCTGGTCAGGGTGCCGGTCTTGTCCAGCATGATGGTGTCAACGGCGTGGGCGCCCTCGAGCACCTCCGGGCCGCGGATGAGCGCGCCGAGGCGGGAGAGTCGGCCGGAGCCGACCAGTAACGCCGTCGGGGTCGCCAGGCCCAGCGCGCACGGGCACGCCACCACCAGCACGGTGATCGCGGAGGCGAGCGCCATCTCGGCGTTGTCGGTGAACACGCGCACGCCGAACGTGGCTAGCGCGATCAGAATAACGACGGGGACGAAGACGGCCGAGATCCGGTCGGCGATCCGCTGCACGGGCGCCTTGCCGGTCTGCGCCTCGGCGAGGAGGCGACCCATGTGGGCCAGCGTCGTGTCTTCCCCCACGCGCGTGGCGCGCACCTCGAGCGAGCCGTGCGTATTGAGGGTAGCCCCGGTGACGTCGTCGCCCACGCCCACGTCGACCGGCAGGGACTCCCCGGTCACGAGCGAGGCGTCGATGGAGGAGGAACCCGCCACGATGACGCCGTCGGTGGCCACGGTCTCGCCGGGACGCACCCGGAACACGTCCCCCACCTGCACCTGCGAGACGGGCACAACCCGCTCCACCGGCTCATCGGAGCCCGCGCGTCGCACGAGGAGCGCCTCGGAGGCGCCGAGCTCAAGCAGGGAGCGCAGGGCGTCGCCGGCGGAGCGGCGCGAACGGGCCTCCAGCCAGCGGCCGATCAGCAGGAAGGTCACGATCATCGCGCTGGTCTCGAAGTACAGGTGTGGCGCGGCGGCGTGGCCCAAACCGTGGATGCCGGTCATCTGCATGGTGTAGCCGATGCGGCCGGCCCCGCCCAGCGTCAGCGCCCACAGCGACCAGCCCATGGAGGCCAGCACGCCGAGGGAGACGAGGGTGTCCATCGTCGACGAGCCGTAGCGTGCCGCGCGGAATGCGGCACGGTGGAAGGGCCAACCGCACCAGAACGCCACCACCAGCGACAGGGCGCCGATCACCCACTGCCAGCCAGGAAACTGGAGGGCGGGAATCATTGACAGCCCAACCACCGGCACCGACAGGATCGCGGAGACCACGAAGCGGCGCCACAGATCCGCCACCCGCGCCTTCGCGGCTGCTTCCGCGGCGGCCTCGGCGGCCTGGATCATCTCGGCGTCGGGCGCGTCGCCGGTGCGGCTGATCACCGACGCGTCATAGCCGGCCTTGACGACGGTGCCGACCAGGTCCTCATTCGACAGGTCGGCGGCCGAGCCGTCGAGCTCGACGTGGGCCCGCTCGGTGGCCAGGTTGACCACCGCCGTCACCCCGGGGACCTTGTTGAGCTTCTTCTCTACGCGCGCCACGCAGGAAGCGCAGGTCATCCCGCGCACGGCGAGGTCAACTTCAATCATCAGCGGACGATCTCGACGACGGTGTAGTTGCCCGCCTCGTCGACGGCCTCACGCAGCGCGTCGTCGGAGACCTCGGCGGAGGTTGCGAGGCGAACCTCGGAGGTGCCCTTCGGATCGAGGGTCACGTCGACGGAATCGACGCCGGGCAGCTCCATGAGCTCCTCGGTGACGTGGGCGACGCAGTGATTGCAGGTCATTCCGTTGACCTTAAGGGTGGTGGACATGGCAAACCTTTCACTCGGTGTCATTCGCGTTGACACTGAGGCCAACGACGCCGGGTGCGGGTTTATTCCAGCGGGCCGCTCCGGGGCAAGGCTGGGTGCGCCGCCTATTGCTCGGGCTGGAGGTCGCCGATCCACTGGATGCCGGCGGTCAGGTCGGCGGAATAGGGCGAGCCCTCGCGGGGCGCGTGCGCGGCGGGGTTGCCGGAGCCACCGGCGTCGTGGGCGGCGTCGCGGGCGAGGCGGTGGAGCAACCAGTCGGGCATGTTATCGCCGTTGCGCGGGAAGGCCTCCACCTCGGTGTGCCACTCCTCGGCGCCCACGAGGTCGGCCCAGACGGGTTCCTGCACCGCGTTGACGTTGAGCTTGCCCTGCCCGTCCTTCGTCACGTTGATGACGGCCACGAGGAACGGGGCCTCACCCGCGATCGCAAGGTTCTGCTTGAGGCGGCGCAGATGGTGGATGACCGCGGTGGGCAGCACGCGAAGCTGTGCGTTCTTCTCGCCCTCGAGCTTGGCGTAGCCCTCATAGATCGCGGACTGGCCAACAAGCTGGACGCGAACCGTCTCCTCCACCCATCCGGGCGGCGCCGTCTGGGACAGGAGGGAGAGGCACTCGCGCAAGAGTACGTTCGTGTCGGAGAAGTCGATCGCCTTGCCACGTGCGGCGATGGCGGGCCGGTTGGAGACGTCCCAGCTGACAGGGCGCGCCTCCTGGCGTTGCTGGTTCGTGAGATGGGCGGGGTCAACGAGCGCGGTGTACACGCCGGTCGACCAGCGCTGGAACTTCGCGCGCTCCAGGTACAGCGCGTCGTTGAGCGACGTCGTGACCTGGAAGAGCAGCTTGTCCTCGCTACGCACCGAGCGGACCACCCGCACCGGGATGCCGGAGACCTCCCCGGTGACGAGGTCGGCGTAGATGTCCGCGCCGTGGCCAACCGCGATGCGCTTGGCCCACATCCCCGACTCGAGCTCGGTGAAACCCTCCTCGGTGGGCGGGTTTGTGGGACTGACCATCGTCACCGCCGACGGGCGGCCGCCGTCCAGTTCGACGTCGCACGGGACGCCACCCCAGTCGCGCTTGATCACCGGGCCGACGAACGG
>JALEWQ010000128.1 GCA_022783305.1 Trueperella sp.
CACAAACGCGGCGGCCTTCGTGCCGGCAGCCATGAAGCCGGTGACCGGCGTCGGCGCGCCCTGGTAGACGTCCGGCGTCCAGGCGTGGAACGGAGCGGCGCCAACCTTGAACAGCAAGCCGATGACGACCATGACGACGCCGGCGCTCAGCAGCGCCGGGGACGCCACTCCCGTGCCCCGGCCGAGGGCTATGATCGGACCCTCGATCGACAGCGAGCCGGTAGCGCCGTAGATAAGCGCCGCACCCATGAGGAAGATGGCCGAGGAGAACGCGCCGAGGATGAAGTACTTCAGCGCGGCCTCCTGCGAGAGCAGGCGCTTGCGGCGGGCGGTGGCCGACAGGACATACAGCGGCAGCGAGAGCACCTCGAGCGAGATGAAGAGGGTAAGCAGATCGTAGGCCGACGTGAAGGCCATCATGCCGCCCGTGGCGAAGAGCGCCAGCGGGAAGATCTCGGTGAGCTGACGCCCGAGCCGAGAGTACTCGCGCTCCTCAGCAGAGCCCGGCCGGGTCGCCGCTGCCGCGGCGAACGCCCCCTCCCGGGTCTGCGTGCGATCCGCGATCACCAGGAAGGACAGTAGCGCGCCAACCACGATGATCGCCTGGGAGATGAGCGAGATCGCGTCCTCCACCAGGCCGACACCCACCGTGCCGTCGGGGTGGACCGCGAACGCCAGGGGCTGCACCTTCGAGCCGTCCACCTGCGTTTCCGTCCAGCGCCACACCACGACCACGAGGGCGGAGGCAAGTGCGGCCAGCGAGAGCGTCACCTGCACGCCGCGGCGCGCACGGCGGGGCACGAAGGCCTCGCACAGCGTACCAACCACGCCTGCTCCGAGGACGATCAACAGTGGCAGGACTGCCACCCATTGAATTTGGACGTTCACTTGGTGCTCCCTTCAGCGATGACCGTCAGCGTGGACGAATACTGTTCCGCGACGGGGTTGACGGCGTCGAGCGCGACGGAGGGGAAGAAGCCCAGCACGAGCATCGCCGCGATGAGCAACCCCATGACCGTCTTCTCGCGACCACCCAGGTCCGCCACGTCCTCCTCCGGCTTCGGGCCCGTGAAGAGGCGCTGGTAGGGAAGGAGGATGTAGAGCGCGGCGAGGACAACGCCAACGACGCCGACGAGCGCGGCCCACGGCACGGCGTCGTAGGTTCCCATGAGGACCATGAACTCCGGGATGAAGCCCGACAGGCCCGGCAGGGCGATCGTGGCAAGTCCCGAGATGAGGAACGTGCCGGCCAGAATCGGCGTGACGCGCTGCCAGCCGCCGTAGCGGGAAATGAGGTGGGAACCGCCGCGCTCGCCGAGGAAGCCCACGATCAGGAAGAGGCCCGCGGTGCCGATCGCGTGCGCCACCATGTAGAGGATGGCGCCGGCCAGCGCGATAGACGAGCCGGAGAAGATGCCCATCACCATGAAGCCAAAGTGGGACACCGAGGTGAAGGCCACCAGGCGCATGAGGTTTTCCGAGGCGATCGCCATCAGGCCGCCCCAGATGATGGAGACGAGGGCGAAGGCGATGATCACCGGCGCGGCCGAGCTGGCGGCGTCGGGGAACAACGGCAGGCAGATCGCGATCATGCCGAATGTGCCCATCTTGTCCAGGATGCCGACCAGAAGCGTGGAGGTGCCCGCAGGGGCCTCCTCCGTCGCGTCCGGCAGCCAGGTGTGGACGGGCCACATCGGGGCCTTGATCGCGAAGGCGATGAAGAACGCGAGGAAGATCCACATCTGCACGGTGGAAGACATCTGAGAGCCGGCGGCGAGGTTGTCGATCATGAACCCGCCCGAGCCTCCCGGGCCGTAGGCGTAGACCGCGATGACGCCCACCAGCATGATCAGGCCGCCAGCGAGCGAGTAAATGAGGAACTTCATCGCGGCCTTGCCGCGCCGCTCGCCCTTGCCGTAGCGGCCGATCATGAAGAAGATCGGCAGGATCATGAGCTCGAACAGGACGTAGAACAGGAACAGGTCGCGTGCCGCGAACAGGCCGATGATGATCGCCTCGAGGGAGAGGATCCACGCCATGTAGCCGCCCTGCCGGTCGCCGTCGACCTCGGTCCATGAGGCGATGATGACCACCGGCACGAGGAACACCGACATGGCGAGCATGACCGCGCCCATGCCGTTAATCCCCCACGCGAGCGAAACGCCGATCTGCGGGATCCACGGGTACGTCTCGGCGAGCTGAACGCGCGCCGAGCTCGCGACCTCGAACTCCGTGATCATCGCAAGGATGAACACGACCGCGACGAGGATCGACACGCCCAGCGCGACCGGACGGGCCGCCGAACGCAGCGGCTTGACCAGCCACAGCAGGAGTGCGCCCACCACGGCAATCAGGATCATCGCTGTGATCCAGGGGAAGCCAGCTTCGGAAACAGTTTGCAATTGCATACCTCTTGTCCTCCTAGAGCGCGGCCGCGACGACGACGATGAGCGCCAGGACCAGGCCGATGGTGATGTAGCTGGCGTAGTTACGGGCGTAGCCGGTCTGGAACTTGCCCAGAACGCCTCCGACCGACGGCAGCTTGCCAACCCCGCGTACCATGCCGTCGACCACGTTGCGGTCGAGCACGTCCGCGCTCGCCACGAGCGTGATGCCGGGGTTCATGAACAGGCCCTCGTTGATCTGATCCTGGTAGAGATCGACGCGCGCGGCGCGGGTGAGCCCGTTGCCGACGGGTGCCGCCTTGGGCATCGGGCTGGCCACGTACATCTTCCACGCGATTGCCACGCCGGCAGCGACCACGGCCAGCGTCAGGCCGGTGATCGCCGGGATCGGCAGGACCGGCTCCTCGTGTGCCACGTGGCCGATCGCCGGCTCAAGCCAGGTGAGGAAGCCCGTGTAGTTGAGGATCGCGCCTAGGCCGAGCGAGCCGAGCGCGAGCACCACCATCGGGACCCACATGAGCGGGGACGGGTCGTGCGGGTGCTTGGCGTCCGGGCCTTCGTGAACCCAGCGTTCCTCCCCCAGGAAGATCCCGAAGAAGAGACGCGACATGTAGAAGGCGGTCAAGCCCGCCACCAGCACGGTGATCGTGCCGAAGATCCACGGCAGCGCGCCCTGGCCCGTGAAGGCGATCTCGATGATCTTGTCCTTCGAATAGAAGCCGGACAGGAATGGGAAGCCGATGATGGCCAGGTAGCCGGCGAAGAACGTGTAGAACGTGATCTTCATGTGCTTGCCCAGACCGCCGAAGCCGCGGATGCCCACCTCGTCGTTCATGCCGTGCATGACTGCGCCGGCACCGAGGAACATGTTGGCCTTGAAGAAGCCGTGGGTGACGAGGTGGAAGATCGCGAATCCCGCGCCGACCGGGCCAAGGCCCGCCGCGAGCATCATGTAGCCGATCTGCGACATGGTCGAGGCCGCCAGGACCTTCTTCATGTCATCCTTGGCCGCACCGACGATCGCACCGAAGACGAGGGTGATGAGGCCGACGAGCGCCACCACCAGCGCGGCCACCGGGGCTGCCTCGTAGACGGCGCCGGATCGGACCATCAGGTAGACACCCGCGGTGACCATCGTGGCCGCGTGGATCAGCGCGGAGACCGGCGTCGGGCCCGCCATCGCGTCGCCCAGCCATGCCTGGAGGGGGAACTGTGCGGACTTACCGCAGGCGGCCAGCAGGAGGAAGACGCCGATGAAGGCGGCCGTGCCCTCCGAGACGCTACCCACACCCGCGGAAACGTCGGTGAACTTCACCGAGCCAAAGTTCGCCACCATCGCCATCATCGCCACCAGCATGCCCAGGTCGCCCACGCGGTTCATGACGAACGCCTTCTTACCGGCGGTGGCGTACTCGGGGACGTGATTCCAGAACGAGATGAGGAGGTAGGAAGCGAGGCCCACACCTTCCCAACCGAAGAAGAGCACCACGTAGGAGTTGCCCAACACGAGCAGCAGCATCGCGGCCACGAACAGGTTGAGGTAGGCGAAGAAACGGCGCCTGGCCGGGTCATGATCCATGTAGGACACGGAGTAGATGTGGATGAGGGTTCCCACGAAGGTCACAAGCAGCACGAACGTGATCGACAGCGGGTCGACCCGCGTGCCGAAGTCCACCGCGAAGCTACCCACCAGCGGGATCCACTCGTACAGCGTGGTCTCGACCACGCGCTCGCTCGCGTCCATCCCGAGCAGCTGGATCGCCGCGGCGAGGCCGACGACGAACGACGCCGCCGAGGCGAGGATAGCCAGCCAGTGGCCCCACGCGTCAGCGGCCTTCCCCGCCAGGAGAAGGATCGCGAAGCTGACGAGCGGGATGGCCACGGCCAGCCAGACGAGGCTAGCCGCACCCGTCGCGCTCGCGACAGCCACGGTGCTTTCCGCAAAAATGCTAGTCAATGCTCGCACCTGCCTAGTTCTTCATGAGGTTGGCGCCGTCGAGCGACGCCGTCCTGCGAGTACGGAATATGGACACGATGATCGCCAGGCCGACGACGACCTCGGCTGCCGCCACCACCATGACGAAGAATGCGAAGACCTGCCCCTCGAGGTTGCCCCACATACGGGAGAAGGTGATGAGCACCAGGTTGCACGAGTTGAGCATGATCTCGACGCCGAGCAGGGCGATGACGCCGTTGCGGCGGGTCAGCACGGTCGCGCCGCCCACCACGAAGAGGACGATAGCGAGGACCACGTAGTACATCAGATCCATGATTTACTCCTCCGTCTTGTCCGTCAGCTCGGCAGTGGTCTCGGCGGCGTCAGCCACCTGCGCGGCGCTCGGCTCATCGTTGCCGCCCTCGAGCTGAGCGAGGCGTTCAAGCGCGGCGTCGTGATCGGGGGCGAGCTCGCCGGGCATACCCGCGAGCGTGGCGCGCCCGACCTTGCCGTACGTGGACGGGCCGGACACGCCCGTGCCGGTGGCGATGCGTTCAACCGTGGCCGGCGAGATCTGGCCGACCGTACGCATCTGGCCGCGTACCTGAAGCACGCGGTTGACCGAGTTCTCGAGCGGCTTGCCGTAGGCGGTGAGCGCGGGGTTGGCCGACGAGTTCGACTCGGCGTAGACGCCGGGGTTCGGCTTGTGGCCGATGTGGCGCCCGTCGGTGACGAAGTCGCGCACGCCCTGGTGGGCGCGAGCTTCCTGCGTGATCGGCGTGTGGATGCGGTCGCGGTGGGTCAGCGTCATCGCGCCGAGCGCCGCCACGATCAGGAGTGTGCCCGTCAGCTCGAGGGTGAGGATGTGGTTGGTAAAAATCGACTGGGCGACGCCGACGGGGTTGCCGTCCGCGTTCGCTGCTGCGAGGCCCACCGCATCCGGGTTGGCAGCTCCAAGCACGACGCCGATGAGGATCCCGGCCACGCCGATCCCGCCCACGAGGGCGACAGGGCGCTGGGCCTTGAGGGTTTCGTGTGTGGAGTCGGACGAATCAACGCCGATGAGCATGAGCACGAAAAGGAACATCATGAGGATGGCGCCCGTGTAGACCACGACCTGGGCTACGCCCATGAAGGGCGCCTCCAGTGCGGTGTAAAGCACGGCCAGGCCGACCATGATGAAGATGACGGAGACGACCGAGTAGACGGCCTTTCGCGCGATGAGCAATCCGTAAACGGCGAGCGCGACCATCGCCACCGCCATGATGGCGAAGATGATCGTCTCACCGAGCGAAATCTCAAGAGGCTGGGGGGTCATGACTGTGCGACCTCAGCTTTCTGGGTAGCCCGCGCCGTGGAGAGCGAGGGATCGTCGGGTCGGTTGTCCTTGACCCAGTCGATCTGGTCCTGCGTCGGCCCGGTGATGGCGCCCTGGTAGTAGTCGGCGTCCGTCGTGCCCTCAACCATCGGGTGCGGCGGGTTGAGCATGCCCTCGGCGAGGGGCACGAGGAGCTGGTGCTTCTCGTAGATCATGTCCTCGCGGGTGGGGCCGGCGATCTCGTAATCGTTCGACATCGTCAGCGCGCGCGTGGGGCATGCCTGGATGCAGTAGGCGCAGAAGATGCAGCGCAGGTAGTTGACCTGGTAGACGCGGCCGTAGCGCTCACCCGGGGAGTACTGCGCCCCCGGCGTGTTCGGCGCGGCCTCGACGTAGATGGCGTCCGCCGGGCAAGCCCAGGCGCACAGTTCGCAGCCGATGCACTTCTCTAGGCCGTCCGCGTAGCGGTTGAGCCTGTGCAGGCCGTGGTAGCGCGGGCGGGTGGGAACCTTTTTAAAGGGATACTCTTCCGTCACGGTGGGGCGGAAGATCGTGGAAAACGTCACGCCGAATCCGGCCACCGGCGCGAAGAAGTTGCCGATCGGGCCCTTCTTGGTGGGGCTGTAAAGCGACGGGTCAGGTTGCTCGAAGCGCCCAGCGTCGTTGTCTTCTAACATTTAGGCCTCCTCAATGGTCTGCGTGTCGATCGCCGAACGGTTGCGCGCACGCGGCGACGGCGGAAGGTGCTGGCCGGGCAGCGGCGGGACGGGGTAGCCGTTCTCGAAGCCGTCGAACTCCTGCGACTCGCGCTCTTCGATGATCTCCTGCTGGGTCTTCTTCACCGAATCATCGCCGAATGCCCAGATGAGCAGGATGAGCGAGTAGCCGATGGCGAGGATGGTGAGCACCGGGACCATGTTGATCGCGACGACCATGTTGATGCCGACGACGGCCATGACGATCGCCAGCCAGCCCAAGGCCGCGGGGATGAGGCCCTTCCAGCCCAGGTGCATGAACTGGTCGTAGCGGAAGCGCAGCAGCGTGCCGCGAACCCAAACGAACAGGCCCATGAATGTCCACAGCTTGCAGATGAAGACGAGCACCGGGAACCAGCCGACGTTCGGATCCCCACCCCACAGGCCAAACAGCCAGGTCAGGATCGGACCCGAGCGGTAGCCGCCGAAGAACAGGGTGGTGACCAGCATCGACATGTTGAGCATGTTGACGTATTCGGCCAGGTAGAACCAGCCAAACTTCATGGAGGAGTACTCCAGGTGGGCGCCCGCGACGATCTCGCCCTCTGCCTCGGTCAGGTCGAAGGGTAGGCGGTTGGTGCCGCCGAACATGGTCACGAGGAAGATCATGAAGGCCGGCATGAGGAGGATGACGTTCCACAGTCCCGCCTGGGACTCGACGATGCCCGAGGTGGACATCGTGGAGGCCGCGATGAAGACCGTGACCAGCGACAGGCCCTCTGCCAGCTCGTAGGAGATCATCTGGGTGGCCGCGCGAACCGAGCCGTACAGCGGCAGGGTGGACTTCGCGGACCAGCCGCCGAGCACCAGACCGTATTCTCCAAGCGCCGCAGCCGCGAGCACGAAAAGCATCGCCACCGGCGAGTCGGCCAGCTGGATCGGGGTGTGGATGCCGAACATCGACACGTTCGGACCAACCGGGATGACCGCCATCACCACGAACGCGCAGGTGGCCGAAATGGCCGGCGCGACCGCGTAAATGACCTTATCCGCTCCGCCGAGCCAGAAGTCTTCCTTGAGGATCAGCTTGAGCGCGTCCGGGAAGGACTGCCCCAGACCGAGCGGGCCCACGGTGTTCGGGCCGAGACGGTTCTGCATTTTGGCGAGGAGTCGGCGCTCGAACCACAGCGCGAAGATCACCGAGAAGATGAGGAACAGGACGATCACGACCGCCTTGATCACCCAGATCCACCACGTGTCTTGCGAGAAGTCTGCAGCGACTCCGCCAACGGTATAGAGATTCACTTCGTTACCTCCGATTGAATCGCGACGACGTCGCCGGCGCGGCTTCCGAGCGAGGCGATGGCGCACCCGACTGAGTTCTGCGGGATCCAGACCACGGCGTCGGGCATGTCAAGCACGACGACGTCGAGGCTCAGCGAGCCAGCCGGGCCCGTGATCGTCACCGCGCTGGTCACGCCGGCCTTCTTCGCGGTGGCGGGGCTCATGACGGCTACCGGCTTGCGTGCCGTCTTGGCCAGGTGGGGCTCGCCGCTCAGCAGCGCGCCCGCGTCAATCATCTGCTTCCAGGATGCCAGCACGGCCTGACCGGCGCCAACGGTCGGTGCGGGTGCCGGAGCCTCGTTGGGCATCTCGGCGCGCGCGCCGTCCCAGCGGCGTAGCTCGGCCATCTCCTCGACGACGCCGGCAAGCGTCTCGAGCCCGAGGTCGACCCCCATCTCGGCGGCGAGTTCGGTGAGAACCTTGCGATCGGGCAGACTCTTGGAGACGAGCGTCTGGCCGAAGGGGCGCAGGCGACCCTCCCAGTTGACGAATGTGCCGCCCTTCTCAGCCGTGGGTGCCACGGGTAGGACGACGTCGGCAAGCGCGGTGGTCTCGGTGTCACGGACCTCGAGCTGGACGACGAAAGCGTTGCGCAGGGCCTGCTCGGCGCCGGCCGGCAGGTCGGCGAGCTCCACGCCTGCGAGCAGGATCGCGCCGAGCTCGCCCGCCGCGGCCGCGGCCAGGATCTGCTCGGTGTTGCGCCCCGGGGTGGCGGGAAGCGAGTCCACGCCCCACACGGCGGCAGTGTCGATGCGGGCATCGGCGTCGGCCACGGGGCGGCCGCCGGGCAGGAGGTTCGCCATGGCGCCGGCGTCGACTGCGCCGCGATCACCCGCTCGGCGGGGAATCCACGCGAGCCGGGCACCCGTGCGCTTCGCCAGCCGGGCGGCGGCGGACAGCGCGCCCGGCGCGTCGGCCGCCCGCTCACCCACGAGGATGACGGAGCCGTCCTTGGACAGATCGGCGAACGCCTCGCCAAAGCCGGCCGCGCCGCCGTCGGCGATCGCGTCCAGTACCTCGGCCTCCGTGCCCGGAACGGCCGGAAGGAAGCGGGCGTTCATCTTCGCGGTGCCCAACGTCTTGTAGGCGGAAATGACGGTCACCGACGTCGTCTTGGCCAGGACGCCCTTACGCAGGCGCAGGAAGACCGAGCCGATCTCGTCCTCCACCTCCAGGCCCACTGTCAGGACGTGTCCGGCGCGCTCGATGTCGGCGTAGGTCACGCCGAGCTCGGTGCCCGCCACGTGCGCCGCGAGGAACTGGTCCTCCTCGGCGCTGCCGCGGCGGGTGCGGAAGTCGATATCGTTCGTGCCGAGGGCCACGCGCGCGAACTTGGCGTAGGCGTAGGCATCCTCGAGAGGAAGGCGGCCGCCGGTAATGACGCCCACCCCCTTCGCCGCCTTGAGCCCGTCCGCCGCAGCCTGGAGAGCCTCGAACCAGGAGATCGGACCCTCCTGCCCTGCAATGCGCGGATAGGTGAGGCGATCCGGGCCGGTCTGCCAGCGGAAAGCGAAACGGTCCTTGTCGGTGATCCATGCCTCGTTGACGTCCATGTCCTCCTGCGCCATGCGGCGCACCACGGTGCCACGCCGGTAGTCCACGCGGATGGCGGATCCGGAGGCGTCGTGCTCGGTGACCGATGGGACGGAGACGAGGTCGAACGGCCGAGCGCGGAAGCGGTAGGCCGCCGACGTCAGCGCGCCCACCGGGCAGATCTGGATGACGTTGCCCGAGAAGTAGGACGAGAACGGCTTACCCGTCACGTCCATCTCGCCCACTGCGACCGGGCCGGCCGAGAAGCCGACCTCGCGGCCAGAATCGCCGTCCGGACCCGAGTAGCCATTCTCCACCGCCGGGGCCTGGCCGCCCTCGACCGCAAAATCGAGGACCGAGGCATCGAAGTTGCCGATCTGCGAGCCGTGCAGACCGTGAGTATCGCGCCCGGCGTGGCCGCCACCGCGGCCCTGCAACTGGATGAACGGGTCACCCGCGATCTGGGTGGAGAAGCGCGTGCACCGCTGGCACAGGATGCAACGATCGCGGTCAAGCAGGATCTGCGAGGAGACGGAGATCGGCTTGGGATAGGTGCGCTTAATGTCGATGAAGCGCGACTCGCCGCGCCCATCCGTCATCGCCTGGTTCTGCAGCGGGCACTCGCCGCCCTTGTCACAGACCGGGCAATCCATCGGGTGGTTGATGAGCAGGAACTCCATGACGCCGTGCTGGGCCTTCTTTGCCACCTCCGACGAGGCGGCCGTGAAGACCTCCATGTTCGGCGATACCGTCACCGCGCACGCCGGCTGCGGCTTGGGCATCTTCGCCACCACGCCCTCGCGGTTCGGCGTGGCCACCTCCACCAGGCACTGGCGGCAAGCCGCCACCGGCGCGAGCAGTGGGTGGTCACAGAAACGCGGGATGTGAACACCGATCTTCTCGGCGGCACGGATAATCAGCGTCCCCTTCGGAACGGAGACCTCCTTGCCGTCAACCTTGATCGTGACAAGATCGACGGGTGCGTGATCAGTGGTTGTCATTGAACACCTACTTCGCGAAACAGGACGGAATTCTCAGGCGGGAAGAGCTCGGCTGCCGGCGTCGTGTAACCAGCCTCAAACTCCGACCGGAACAGGCCGATCGCGGAACGAATCGGGGTGGCCGCGGCGTCGCCGAGTGCACAGAAGGAACGCCCGGCAATGTTGTCGGCGATCTCGTGAAGGAGCTCGATCTCGCCCTCGCGGGCCTTGCCGGCCTCGAAGCGATGCATGAGCTGGCGCATCCAGTACGTGCCCTCCCGGCACGGCGTGCACTTACCACACGATTCGTGCTGGTAAAAGTCGGTCCAGCGGGACACGACGCGAACCACCGAAACCGTCTCGTCAAAGACCTGGATGGCGCGGGTGGCAAGCATCGAGCCGGAGGCCGCGACCTCGTCGTAGCCGAGGGGAACGTCGAGGTGGTCGGGGGTACACAGCGGCGCCGAGGAGCCGCCCACCGCGTAGAACTTCAGCTCGTGACCCTCGCGGATGCCGCCGGCCATCTCGAGCAGCTCGCGCATCGTGATGCCGAACGGCGCCTCGTACTGGCCGGGGTATTTCACGTGGCCGGAGATCGAGAAAATGCCGTGGCCGCGAGAGTTCTTCGTGTCGGCACCCATCGCCTGGAACCACTCGGCGCCGTTGTTGATGATGCCGGGAACCGAGGCGATCGACTCGACGTTGTTGACCACCGTGGGGCGGGCATACAGGCCCTCGACCGCCGGGAACGGCGGCTTCAGGCGCGGCTGGCCGCGAAAACCCTCGAGCGAGTCGAGCAGGGCGGTCTCCTCGCCACAGATGTAGGCGCCGGCACCGGCGTGGACCGTGATGTCCAGGTCGTAGTCGCCGTTCGGCCCGAGCCCCTTCCCGAGCAGCCCGGCCTCGCGGGCCTCGCGGACCGCGGCGAGCAGGCGGCGGTAAACGTGGACAACCTCGCCACGCAGGTAGATGAAGCCGTGATGGCCACCGATGGCCAGCATGCAGATCATCATGCCCTCCACCAGCAGGTGGGGGTTGGCCATGAGGAACGGCATGTCCTTACAGGTGCCCGGCTCCGACTCGTCGGCATTGACCACGAGGTAGCGCGGCCCGCCGTCGGGTGCGGGAAGGAAGGACCACTTCAGGCCGGTGGGGAAGCCCGCGCCGCCGCGGCCGCGCAGGCCGGAGGCCTTGACCAGGTTCGTGATCGCGCCGTCTTCCTTCGCCATCTCCCAGGCCTTCTCGATGGCCTTGTATCCGCCATTGTTGCGGTAGGTCTCGAGCGTCCATGAACGTTCCTTGTCCCAGTTATCGGACAGGACCGGGGCGAGTGTTCCTGCGGGTGAAAACTCAGTCATTTCGTCTCCTCCACTGCCTTCGGCGCGGTCCAGCCGTGCTCACGGGCGATCTTCAGGCCGCGCAACGAGGCTTCGCCAGCCGCCGGGCCCTCGTCGACGTGGCCGTCTTCAAAGCCGGCCAGCACGCGGGAAATCTCCTTGAAGGTATGAACCTTCTCCGGGCCGCGGGTGGGGTGGATGTCCCTGCCCGCGCGGATGTCATCCACAATCTGCTTGGCGGAGGCCGGGGTCTGGTTGTCGAAGAACTCCCAGTTGACCATGATCACCGGCGCGTAGTCGCACCCGGCGTTGCACTCGAGCTGCTCGAGCGTGATCTTACCGTCTTCCGTGGTCTGGTCGTGCCCTACGCCGACGTACTCGGTGAGCTCATCCCAGATCTCGTCGCCGCCCATGACGGCACACAGCGCGTTCGTGCACACGCCCACGTTGTATTCGCCGTTGGGGTGGCGCCGATACTGCGAGTAGAAGGTCGCCACTGCGGAGACCTGGGCGCGCGACAGGTCGAGGATGTCGGCCACCAGCGTGATGCCGCGCGGCGAGCAGAACCCATCTTCGGACTGAATGAGGTGCAGCAACGGCATGATCGCCGAACGCGGCTGCGGGTAACGCGAGACGACCTCGGCGGCGTCGGCGCGAAGACGCGCCTCGACTTCTGGCGTGTAGTTGGTTGCCATTAGCGGTCCACTCCTCCCATCACGGGATCGACGGCGGCCAGCGCGATGATGAGGTCGGCCAGTAGGCCACCCTCCGCCATCAGCGCCAGCGACTGCAGGTTGTTATAGCCCGGATCGCGGAAGTGCGCGCGGTAGGGGCGCGTGCCACCGGACGAGACCAGGTGCACGCCGAGGACGCCCTTGGCGTGCTCGATGGCCGTGTACACCTGGCCGGGCGGAACCCGGAAGCCCTCGGTGACCAGCTTAAAGTGGTGAATGAGGGACTCCATCGACTCGGTCATGATGTGGCGCACGTGCTCCGGGCTGGTGCCCTGGCCATCGGAGGCGATGGAAAGCTGCGCGGGCCAAGCGATCTTCTTGTCGTCAATCATGACGGGCTGGCCGGCGCTCTTCTCCAGTTCGTCCAGCACCTGGTAGATGATGCGGATCGACTGGTAGCACTCCTCGAACTTGACCTTGATGCGGTTGTAGGCGTCGCACTTGTCGGCCACGGGCACGTCAAACTCGTACTTGTCGTAGCCGCAGTACGGCTGGGTCTTGCGCAGATCCCACGGCACGCCCGCGGCACGCACCGACGGGCCCGTCATCGACAGCGCCATGAGCGCCGACAGCGGGGAGACCGCGACGTCGACGTGGCGCTTCAAGAAGATCGGGTTGGCCATCGTCAGGTCCTGCATCTCCGAGATCGTGTTGCGGATCCCGGGCAGCAGCTCGCGGATGTAGTCGATGCCGCCCTCGGGCAGATCCTCAAGGACGCCGCCGGGGCGGATGAACTCGTTGTTCATGCGCAGGCCGGTGATGTCCTCCATGATGCGGAGGATGTCCTCGCGCAGGCGGAAGGTCAGCGTCAGCATCGTCGTCGCACCAAGCTCGTTACCGCCAGAGCCGATGCCCACAATGTGGGAGCTGATGCGGGTGAGCTCCATGAGCAGAACCCGGATAGCCTGGGCGCGCTCGGGGATCTGGTCCTCGATGCCCAGCAGTTTCTCCACCGCCATGCAATAGCCAACCTCCTGGAAGGTCGGCGCAACGTAGTCCATGCGAGTGCAGTAGGCCACGCCCTGGGTCCACGTGCGGTACTCCATGTTCTTCTCGATGCCGGTATGGAGGAAGCCGGTAGCGGCGCGCACTTCGTTGACGCGCTCGCCGTCGAGCTCAACCTGGACTCGGAGCACGCCGTGGGTGGAGGGGTGAACCGGGCCGAGGTTGACGACGATGTGCTCTTCGCCGAGCTCCTCGGCATCCTTGGCAATATCGCCCCAATCCCCGCCGACCGCCTCGTAGATCTTGGCGTTCTCCATCGACTCCTCGGTCGCTGCGCGGGTCGCGTGTGTGGAATTCATTAGTTGTACTCCCTCCGTGTATCCGGCGGCGGAATAACTGCGCCCTTATACTCAACCGGGACCCCGCCAAGCGGGTAGTCCTTACGCTGCGGATGGCCGACCCAGTCATCAGGCATCGCCGAGCGGGCCAGGCCGGGGTGCCCGTCGAAAATGATGCCCATCAGATCGAAGGCCTCGCGCTCGGACCAGTCGTCGCCCGGGTAGACCGAGCAGATGGAGGGCATGTGCGGATCGTCGTCGGGGCAGGTGACCTCGAGGGCGATCATGCGGTTGTGGGTGATGGAGAAGAACGGGAAGTAGCCGTGCAGCTCGCGCCCCTTGTCCATCGGGTAGTGGACGGCCGAGACGCCCAGGCACATCTCAAAACGCAGGTCTTGGTCGTCGCGCAGGTAACGCGCAACGCGCGGCAGGTGCTCGCGCTTGACGAAGATGACCAGCTGGCCGCGGTCCACCGAAACCTTCTCAATGACGTCGCCCTCCGTCAGGCCATCGGCCTGGGCGAGCTCGATGATGATGTCTACCACCTCGTCGAACCAGCCGCCGTACGGACGGGCGGCCGGCGGGGCGACGACGGCGACCTCTTCGTTCCCGGAAAAACCGGTGGTGTCACCGGTATCCTTCACGCCCCACAAGCCCTTGCGGGCGGCGACGACGGAAGCGCCGACCGTCGCGCTTGGCACCATTGCGCCTTCGTTTTCACTCACGCCAGCAGTCCCTTCTTCTCTTCAACGGGGATCGCCGCAAGCGCGGCCTCCTCGGCCTTGCGCGCGATCTCCTTGCGGTGTTCGCCGATCGGCCGGCCCTCAACGTGGTGCTTGCGCAACTCGAAGATCGCGTTGATAAGCATCTCCGGGCGCGGCGGGCAGCCGGGCAGGTAGATGTCGACCGGCACGAGGTGGTCGATGCCCTGCAGGATCGCGTAGTTGTTGAACATGCCGCCCGAGGATGCGCACACGCCCATCGAGATGACCCACTTGGGCTCGGCGAGCTCGTCGTAAATGTTGCGAACGACGGGGGCCATCTTGTGGCTCACGCGCCCGGAGACGAGCATGAGATCCGCGTGACGCGGCGAGGCGCGGAAGACCTCCATGCCGATACGCGCCGCGTCGTAGCGGACCGCGCCGAACGACATCATCTCAATGGCGCAGCATGCAAGGCCCATGGTGACCGGCCACAGCGAGCGAGCCTGCGCCCACCCGCCGACGGCCTCGATGCCCGTCAGCAGCTTGCCGGATGCCTTTTCTTCAATTCCCATTTATTTCACTCCCACTCCAGGCCGCCACGCCGCCATTCGTAAATGAAGGGGACGGTGATGAGGAAAACAAAGACGGCGATCGAGATGACGCCCACCAGCCCAAGATGGCCGGCCGAGACCGCCCACGGGTAGAGGAAGACGACCTCGATGTCGAAAATGATGAAGGTCATGGCCGTCAAGAAATACTTGATCGGGAAGCGGCCTTCGTGACCCGCGTTCGGGGTGGCTTCAAGGCCGCACTCGTAGTTCGCGACCTTGACGCGGTTGTAGCGCTTGGGGCCGATGATCGCCGAGACCAGAAGGCCGGCGACCGCGACCACGCCACCGGCAATGATCATCACGAGAAGCGGAACATACGAATACATCAGTCCTCCACGTGTTCTTTCGTCTCAAAAAAGTGGCTATCCATTCGTGCACCACTTCTCACTTTACAGGTTTGTCCACGAAATAATGGTCTCATGCGTGCGGCACCGCCTTCGACAGTGCCGTGATGAGGCGGTCCATCCAGTCCCCGTCGTGGCGATCGTATGAATCGGACAGAAGCTTCATGACCAGCGTCATGAGCGTCGGGCGCGGCAGACCATACTTGACGCACATGTGCATGATCTCGGGACGCTCGATAAGCGCGGCGAAGACCCTGCCCAGGGTGTAGTAACCGCCGAGCTCCGCGCTCAACCGGCGCGGATACTCGGCCATGACACGATCCTGAGCCCCGAGCGGGCCGTGCGCGAGGGCCTGCGCGATCGCGTCGGCGACGAGCCGGCCGGCCAGGAGCGCGGGGCCAATACCCTCGCCGTTGAAGGGCGAAACCATGCCTCCGGCGTCGCCGACGAGCGCGAGCCCGTTTGCGTAGTGGGGCTTGCGGTTGAACGCCATCGGGAGCGCCGCTCCGCGGATCGGGCCGCGCTGGGTGTCGGCGTTCATCTGCCACTCTTCGGGGGTGTTGGCCAGCCACTGCTGAAAGACCTTGCGGTGGTCGATGCCGGTGGCCTTCGCCGTCGACGACAGCGAGCCCAGGCCGACGTTGACCAGCCCGTCCCCCACCGCGAACGCCCACGCGTATCCCGGCAGCTGTTCGGACTGGCCGGGCCTACCGGCCCACAGCTCCAACCAGGACTCCATCATGTCGGTGGCCGCGAGCGGGGATTCGAAGTAGGTCCGGTAGGCCACGCCCATCGGGCGTTTCATGTCCTTCTCGCGGCCGACCGCGATCGACAGGCGGGCGGCCACTCCCCCGGCGTCGACGACGAAGCGGGCGGAGAAAGTCATCTCCTCCCCGCGGTCCGCGCTCGAGCGGGCACGCACACCGACGACGCGACCGGAGGGTTCGTGGAGAAGCGGGCCAGTGACCGTGACGCCTTCGCGCAGGCGCGCCCCGGAGGCCACGGCGTGGCGGATGAGCATGTGGTCGAAGTCGACACGACGGTTGGCGCTACCCCAGGAGGGCATGGAGGCCAGCTCCGGCCACGGCACCTCGATCATGTGACCGGCGCCGTAGGCGCGCACGCCATAGTTGCGCACCCAGCCGTCCTCTTCGGGTAGCGAGATACCCATGCGGATGAGTTCGGCGACTGCACGCGGGGTCAGGCCGTCGCCGCAGATCTTGTCACGCGGGAACGTGGCCTTCTCAAGTACGAGGACATCGACGCCGTTCTGGGCGAGATAGTGGGCGGTGGCAGCTCCGGCGGGGCCGGCGCCTACGACAATGACGTCCGCATGCTCCGTCATAGCCACCGCCTTTCACCGACGAGAACGGAATCTCGCCACAACGGCCACAAGTCTACGCAACTGCGAGAGCCTTGAAAAATTATGATGTAGGTATTAACGGCATACTTTACTTGCGCAAATAGGGAACCCATTAAGGCTCGATCGGCTTGGTCGCACGATGCAGGGCCACGATCCCGTTAGTCAGGTTGCGATACTCAACCTCGCGCCACCCGGCCTCCTGGATCCGCTTCGCGAAAACCTCCTGGGGCGGCCAGGAGAGAATGGACTCCACGAGGTAGTCATAGGCCGCGGCGTCAGAAGAGACGAAGAAAGCAATCGCAGGCAGGACGTCGGCGAGGAAGAAACGGTATGCGCGGTGGAAGGGCGCGAAGGTGGGACGGGAAAACTCCGTCACCACGAGCTTGCCGCCGGGCTTGGTCACGCGCAGCATCTCGCGCAACGCCTTGTCCGGATCCTCAACGTTGCGCAGGCCGTAGGAAATGGTGGTCACATCAAAGGAGTTGTCCTCGAAGGGCAAATCCGTGGCGTCACCCTGGACAAACGTGAGCTCGGGGTGGCGCCGACGGCCCACCTCCATCATGCCTTCGGAGATATCGGAGGCGACGACGTCGGCGCCCGCCTCAGCGTAGGTGACCGAGGATGACCCCGTTCCCGCCGCGATATCGAGGATGGTCATGCCCGGGCCGGGGGCAATCGCTTCACGGGTGGCGACCCGCCACACGTCAATGAGACCGAAGGTGAGGATGAAGTTCGTGAGATCGTATTTGGAGGACACCTGGTCGAACATCGCTGCAACGTCCGCCGGGACCTTCTCCAGAGTGGCTCGTTTCATGACTGCATTTAATCATCTCGGCACGTAAGATCGTTATTCGTGTTTAGTATTCCACACCTGCGCGCCCAGACCACAGCCCTGCGTACTCCGCCCGTTCTGACGGAGATCCTGCGTACGCCCACGCACGCGCTGGCGTGGCTCAAGGAGGGGCGCGGCTTCGTCGCCGCGGGCGAGGCCGCCCGCTACGACCAGGGGCGCGACGGCGCGGGCACCCGCTTCGCACTGGCTTCCCAGTGGTGGACAGAGGTGGTGGAGGCCTGCGAGATCCGCGACCCCCTCGAGCGGCCCGGCAGCGGACTGGTCAGCGTGGGCTCCTTCGCCTTCGCCTCCGATTCGCGGGCCGGATCAACTCTCATCGTGCCGCAGGTAGTGGTCGGTTTCGACGGCGAAGTCGGCTGGCTGACCCTCATCGGCCCCGCAGACCGCGACGTCTTCGACACCCTCGCCCCGGACGCCCTAGCGCTGGTCGACGCGACGCTTCGGCCGTCGTCGGAAGACTACCCGAGCCACGGGAAGGTGCGCGCCGACGACGTCGACGTGGAAGCCTACCGGCGCAAAGTCGCCCGCATCCAGGAACGGATCGCGGCGGGAACCGTGAGCAAGGTGGTCCTCGCGCGCGAGCTGAACGTGGAGGCGGAGCGGGAAATCGACGAACGCTACGTCATCGCGCGGCTTGCCCAGAGCTACCCGCAATGCTGGACGTTTGCAGTGGACGGGCTGGTGGGAGCCACACCCGAGCTGCTTGCCGCCAGCTCCGGGCGCGAGGTGGAGGTGAAGGTGCTGGCCGGAACACTCCCCCGCGGGGATGCGGACGTGCGCACGCTACTGGCGTCGGCCAAGGATGCCGACGAACACCGCCTCGCCGTGGAGTCCGTGGTGGAGACCCTGGAGAAGATCGGCCGCGTGCAGGTGGCCCCCACCGAGGTGTTGACCCTGCCCAACGTGTTGCATCTAGCCACACAGGTGCGGGCCGAGCTTGAGATCGAAGCGACGTCGCTGCAGGTTGCCGGGGCGCTTCACCCGACAGCTGCGCTCGGCGGCACCCCCACCCTGCACGCACTCGACGCCATCGCAGAGATAGAAGGTATCGATCGCGAGCGCTACGGCGCGCCCGTGGGGTGGATGGACAGCCGCGGCGGACAGTGGTGCATCGCGTTGCGCTGCGCCCGGATCGAGGGCATGCGCGCGGTCGCGTGGGCCGGCGGCGGCATCATGGCCAACTCCGACCCGGATGCAGAATACGCCGAGACGGAAGCGAAGCTCGCTCCCGTGCTCGGCGCACTCGGCGGGTAAAAACCTAACCCCGGTTGTGCTCGTCAACGCGGGTCGCCAGCGTGACGTCCACGTTGACCAGCTCCCCGTTGCGCGCCACGAGGAGGGTGACGACGTCGCCCGAACTGAACTGGCGCACGTAACCCGTCAGAGCCAACCCGGAAGAGACATCCCGATCGTTGACCTTGAGAATCACGTCGCCGGCCTGCAGGTTCGCCTCGGCGGCGGGGGTGGAGGGCTCGACCCGGCTGATCTGGGCACCCTTCCAGCTGGTGCCATTCGCCTTTCCGACACCGTCGACAATGGTCACGCCCAAGAACGCGTGCTCGGCCACGCCGTCGCTGATCAGCTGGTCGGCGACCTTCTTGGCCTGGTTGATCGGGATCGCGAAGCCCAGGCCAATCGAGCCCGACTGGCTCGATTCGCCCCCGGACAGGGTAGCAATCGACGAGGCGACGCCGATCACCGCTCCCGTCGAGTCAAAGACCGGGCCGCCCGAGTTACCGGGATTGACCGCGGCGTCGACCTGGATCGCGTTCGTGACCACGCGGGTGGCCTGCGCGGGGTTGGAATCGGTGACGGTCTGAACCGGACGGTCAAGCGCGGAGACGATGCCGGTGGTCATCGTGGAGGATAGGCCGAGTGGGTTGCCGATGGCCGCCACAGACTGCCCCACCTGGACCCCCGAGGAGTCACCGAGGCGAGCCACGGTAAGATCCTTGGGCGGGTCGACAAGCTGGATCACGGCCAGGTCAGTGGCCTCGTCCGTGCCGACGATCTCGGCCTGGTAGACGCGACTATCAGAAAGGGTGACGTAGACCTGCTGGGCTCCCGAGACCACGTGGTCATTGGTGATGATACGGCCCTCCGCGTCGATAATGAAGCCCGATCCGGCCGTGCCGCCCGACGCCCCACTGACGTTGATGGAGACCACCGCGTTGCCGACCGCTGCCGCCACCGCCTGCCAGTCCGTTCCCTCCACGGTTGAGACCGTCTTCGTGACGCCCGAGGTGGTGGACGTGGGGGTCGCCGCCGGGCGCGCCGTCCCCCAGCGGGCGGCCATCACGCCCACGCCGATCGTACCGCCGAGCAGGGAGGCGATGAGGCCGACCGCGATGAGCGCCATCCAGCCCGGGCCACGGCGCACCTTCTTGACCGGCTCCGGCGAGCCCCACGACGGTTGCGGGGCCGAGCCCGGAACCGCCGAGCCCGGGCCCATCGACCCCGGGCCGGAGGGGCCACTGGGGCCCGCCGGACGCGTCGGAGCGGCGGGTCCACCGGCACTGCGGGGGTAGCCGCCGGGGGCATGCGAGTTTTGCGATCCGGGCGCGCCATACCCACCAGCCGCGTATCCCAGGGCGGGCGTCGGCCCGGCGAAGCCGCTGGACTGTCCGGCCGCCGGGAGCGGCTGAGTCGGATACGCGCGCTGGGACGCCGCCGGAGGCTGTCCTGGCTGCCCCGGCTGGGCGGCCTGCCCCGGCTGGGCTGCCTGTCCCGGCTGTCCTGCCTGTGCCGGCTGGGCTGCCTGTCCCGTCTGGGCTACCTGCCCGGGCTGAGAAGCCGGGCGGGGATCCGGAACCTCCGAGCTACGGTAGACCCTGGGGTGTGCGGGCGGCAGACTCTGGGCGCCGGCGCCAGGCATGCGGTCGGCGGATTCAGGGGCCGTGGAGTTTAGCGAGCCTTGGCCCTCGGCCGGGTTGCGGACCGGCGTAACTTCTTCAGGCTCACCTTCTATCGGGTTCGCGGGCTGGGTGGCCGGCATCTCATCGGCGGGTCCGCGTTCCTCGTGCTCGTTCATTCGCTGTCCTTTCCAACGCCGGTCCCAATGCCGGCAACATGCTCAGGTTCTATCTTTAATCTTTTCAAAGCGTGGAGAAATCCTGAAACTTGGCTGGGAATTCCGGCCCGCTCGCACCACTACGCCGGCCCGTCCGTAGACAACTAGTGAATCTGAGCAGTCTCATCGCCAAAAACGCCCTATCCGAGCCAAAACTCACCACTTAGCCGCGCCGGCCACTGCAACCCCACCCCACTACGCCGGCCCGCCCGTAGGCAACTAGTGAATCTGAGCATTCTCATCGCCAAAAACACCCTATCCGAGCCAAAACTCACCACTTAGCCGCGCCGGCCACTGTAGATCCTCGGGAGATTGTGAAGGTGGCGTGGGGTGAAGACCTCCGGCAGGACATGGGTGGTCAGGCTCGTCCCCTAACCGGAGGTCTTCACGACTCACCCTGATGCACCACTCACTCCTGGGGTGGCACAGCGATATTGCTGGTCGCGGGATAAGAGGCACCCGACGCCGAAGAGCACCGCCGCCTAGCTACCTACCGCGGCCAACACCCGCGCGGCCAACCCCTGCCGGGCGGCGCGCTCGTCGGCCATGGGCACGCGGCCGGCGTCGATATGCAAGATCCGCACGCGGAAGTCTTCGGCGAGGGCCGCCCGTAGCTCCCCCAGCGCCCGCACCCGCCGGTACTCGACACCCACCGCCCGCGCGAAGGCCTCCACGTCCAGCCGCTTTTCGGTGCGAAACACTCGGTCGTATGGGCCTTCGGGGCCGGCTCCGTACTCGAGGGTGGAAAACAGCGAGCCGCCGTGGTCGTCGATGACGACCACGTCAAGCCGCGGCCCCTCCTGCGAGGCGGTGGCAACGAGCGAGGTGGCATCGTGGATGAAGGCGAGGTCCCCCACGACGACGCGGGTGGGCTCGCCGGTGGCGAGCGCAGTGCCGATGGCTGTGGACATCGTCCCGTCGATGCCGGCCAGCCCCCGGTTGGCGTACATTGGCCCGGCGGGCGCGCGGCCGTAGAGGTTAACCTCGCGGATGATGGTGGAGGCGGCAAGGTGGGTGGGCACGGCCGACTCGGTCAGCGCTCGCGCGATCGCCGCAGTCGATAGCCCGACGGCCCCCGAGATGCCCTTGTCGCAGCCGGGCGGAGCGCCCCGGCCAGCGGCGCCTGCCGGCGCCGCCTCGGCCAGCGCTTCCTCGATCGCCGCGTCGGCACGCCGAGAGGCGTCCTTCCATTCGGCCAGCCAC
>JALEWQ010000126.1 GCA_022783305.1 Trueperella sp.
CTAGTTCGCGTCGCCGATCACCAGGCGGGGGGTTCCCACCCACAGGGCCGGATCCGTGACGCGCCGGCCGTCGAAGAGCACCTTGATGCCGGGGAAGTCGGCCGGGGTGATCGTCTTGTACTGGGCGTGGTCGGCCTGCACGATGACGGCGGCCACCTCCTCGCCCAGGTGATAGGCGTCCCAACCGAACTTGGCGAGCTCCTCGTCGGTGAACATCGGATCGTGGACCGTGACCTCGGCGCCGCGGGCACGCAGCGCGTCGACGGTGGCGAAGATCCCGGAGAACGCCGTCTCCTTCACGCCGCCGCGGTAGGAGGCGCCGAGCACGGCCACCTTCTGGCCCGCCAGGTCACCAAGCAGTGACTCGACGCGGCCAACCACGTATTCGGGCATGCCGGCGTTGTACTGGCGGGCCGTGCGCACAATCGAGGCATCCGGGTCGGTGGACAGGTACAGGCGCGGGTAGACCGGGATGCAGTGGCCGCCCACCGCGATGCCCGGGCGGTGGATGTGGGAGTAGGGCTGGGAGTTGCATGCGTCGATGACGCGCTGGACGTCGATGCCCACCGAGTCGGCGTAGACGGCGAACTGGTTGGCCAGGCCGATGTTGACGTCGCGGTAGGTGGTCTCGGCAAGCTTGGCCATCTCGGCGGCCTCGGCGCTGCCCATGTCCCACACGCCGTTCTCGCGCGGCAGGTCGGGGCGCTCGTCGAAGGTGAGCACCGACTCGTAGAACTCGATCGCCTTCTTCGTGCCGGCCTCGCTCAGGCCGCCCACGAGCTTCGGGTAGCGGCGCAGGTCCGCGAACACGCGACCCGTGAGCACGCGCTCCGGGGAGAAGACGAGGTGGAAGTCCTGGCCTTCCTTCAGGCCCGAGATTTCCTCGATCATGGGCTTCCAGCGGCCGCGGGTGGTGCCCACGGGCAGGGTGGTCTCATACGAAATAAGGGTGTTCGGGGTCAGGTGCTCGGCCAGCGACTTCGTGGCCGCGTCCATCCAGCCGAAGTCCGGCTCCCACGTGGCGTCGTTGACGAAGAGCGGCACCACAAGCACAACCGCATCAGCATCCGGGATCGCCTCGGCGTAGTTGGTGGTCGCGCGAATCTTGCCCGCCGGCACGAGCTCGGTCAGTTTCTCCTGCAGGTGAGCCTCGCCCGGGAACGGCTCCGTGGCCTCGTTGATAAGCCGGACGGTCTCCTCGTTCACGTCCACGCCAATGACCTCGTGGCCCATGTCCGCGAACTGCACAGCGAGCGGCAGACCAATCTTGCCCATGGCGACAACAGCAATACGCATAATTCACTCCTTATTTGGCTGATACAAGACTACTGCACCTTCCGAGATGGCGCCGTGATCTGCGCATCGCAGGCAAGTGAGATCGCGCGCTAAATGTCAACCGGCGCTAGCGAGGCGCGAAGGGTTCGCCCACCAGTCCGTGGGCTCGATCGGTCCGCACCCAGTAATCTTCCACAGTGTTCCCCCGTCCGTTCTCGCGATCTCCTCCAGCCCGCTGCGCACGCCGTACAGGCCCGGCCAGGTCTGCGCCCGGTCGCGCTTCTGGAAGAGGAGCGGCTCATCAGAGTAGTAGTAGCCGACGCCGTAGGTGTCGAGGATCTCGCACACCCTGGGATCCAAGCTGGAGAAGTTCTCCCGCAGGTAGTCGGAGTCGGGATCTCCGGAGCGATAGTTGACCTGGGGGAAGACGACGGCGAGGCGCGAGTATGCCGGGGCGTAACCGATGCCCGTGGTCGGGTCGCCGAGGACCACGGAGCCCGGCGGGAGGAGGGTATCGAGTGAGGAGAGCAAATCGATCTCGGCACGCGAGTCGATGATCTGAGCCTGCCCGATCGGCGGGCGGGCGTCGGCGTAAACACTCGCCCGCATGCCCGCCCCGAGCGCGAAGGATGCGAGGACGAGGAGGCCGAAGCGCCAGCCGCGCGTCCAGCGTTCGAGGGCGAGGGCCAGTAGCGGGGCCGTGAAGATCATCTGGATCGCCATGGCTCGCTTCGGGTCGTGGTACCAGATGCCGGCGATGCCCGAGAAGACGGTGCCGTCCACATAGGCACCGAACACGATGAGCCACTGGGCGAGCCACGCGACCAGCAGCCAACGCCCCTCCCTGATCCGCCCCGCCGAACGGACCACGAACGCGACAAGGGCGGCCGCGGCGACGACGCCGACCACGCCGGCCACGACGAGCGCGACGGGGACGCCCGCAAGCTGCTCGCGTAGCGTGTCAAGCCGCTCGGCGGTATCCCAGGATCTGGGGTGTGCCCGGGCGAGGAAGAGTTGCACGCGCGGGTGAAGGGTCAGCAGGCCGCCGACCAGAAGGCCGGTGCCGCTCAGCGCCGCGAGCGCCGCCCACATCGGCGAACGCTCGCGCGCCCCGCGCACGACTCCCACCACGAGGACGACGACCGCGATCGGGACGAGCGGCCAAAGCGCGGCGAACACGGCCCCCGGGTGGGCCAGCCCCATCCCGACGCCCGCAAGGGCGATGAGCGCGAGGGGGGCAACGGCGTCGCGGGCGCGCATCGGTAGGCACCGCACAACCAGGATGCCCACGGCGTAGACGGCCGGCATGACGGCCACGGCGATGGAGTTGGGCCAAAAGCCGCGCGCAACGCTCATGAAGTTCGGGAAATAGGGCAGTATCGCCCCGACGATCGGGGCGGCCACCCACGCCCGTGGCCGCCCGGGCAGGACGACGCGAACGAAGGCGTCCATGCAAAGAAGCCAGATGATCGGAACCACCACGTAGGCGAAGGCGTGGGAGGCGAGCAGGATGTGGGCGTTGCCGAAGAGGGCGAGGATGGCATGCCAGACCACCGGATAGGTGGCGGGCGCCGCGCTGATGCCGTAGTTCCAGCCCATCGCGGACAGGGCGGAGGCGTCGCCCGTGTGAACGATCGCATTGACCCCGTTGTAGTGGAACATGGGGTCGGCCTGCGAGGAGGGCACGTTCGGGTCGATGAGCGCAAGAATGGGGACGACGAGGAATAGTGCCGCGAGGATGAGGGCCAGGCGGCGGGGGCGGTCCACTGCCGGAACTCTCATGTGTTCCCATGCGTCGTTGAGGCGAACCATGCCGCGCCGACCGAGCGCGCATGCCCCGGCCAGAATCGCGGTGGCGCCGAGGAAGACGGGCCAGCCCCAGCGCAGGCCGGCGACATTCGCCGCGATTGCCCCCACCCCGACCACGGCGAAGGTGAGCGCGGGGGCGAGGACGAGCGCGATGGGACGGCAGGCGCCACCCGCCCGGGCAGCGGCGAAGCCGGGCAGGTAGACGACGGCGCCGATAGCGGCGGCGTACGCCATCATGCCCAGGTAGTCGATGATCATTCCCACGCAGTCCTTCCTCCTGGTCAAGACTAGCGGAGCGCGGGCTATGCTTAACCCATGACTCCACGGATCCTTGTCATCTCGTTTTCCACGATCGCCTCGGATGCCCGCGTGCTCCGCGAGATCTCCGCAGTCGCTAGGCACGGTCACGTGACGACGGTGGGCTACGGCGACAAGCCGACCGGCTCCGACGAGCACCTCCAGTTGCCGGACGGGGCCGTCTCCCTACCGCAGACCCCGCTCGGCGTGCTCAAGCTCGCACTCCGGATGCACAAGTCCGTCGAGCTCGATGCACCCGGCACCCGCGCGGCGATCAAGCTGATCGGGGATCGCACCTTTGACCTCGTGATCGCCAACGACGCCCGCGCCCTCCCGCTCGCCTTCGCCGTGCGCGGCGAGGCGCCCGTGTGGGCCGACCTGCACGAGTGGGCACCCGAGGAGCGCACCCACGTCACCTCCTGGCGCCTGCTCGTGGCACCGTTCATGGACTACGCCTGCAAGACGTACCTCCCGCAGACCGCAGCCCAGTCCACCGTGGGCGAGGAGATCGCCAAGCTCTATCGCGAGCGCTACGGCGTGACCCCCCGGCTCGTTCGCAACATGGCGCCATTCGCCGACCTCGAGCCGAGCCCCATGCGCGAGGACGGCGTCATTCGGCTCGTCCACTCCGGCGGGGCAGTCTTCGGGCGCAACATCGAGGCGATGATCGCCGGAGCCGTCGACGCGGGCGAGAAGGTCACGCTCGACCTTTACCTCATCCCCGCCAACGACGGCGGCGCATACCTGCGCAAGCTCAAGGACATCGCCGCAGGCAACCCGCGCATCACCTTCCACGGCCCGGTCAAACCGCACGAGCTACCCGCCACGCTCAACGCCTACGACGTCGGCATCTTCTGGATCCCGCCGTTCAACACGAACGCCCGTCTCACACTGCCCAACAAGATCTTCGACTTCATCCAGGCCCGGCTCGCCGTGGCCGTCGGCCCGACCGTGGAGATGGCGCGGCTCGTGGAGCGCTACGGCCTCGGCCTGGTGACCGAGGACTTCGAGCACGACACGATCGTGGCGGCCATCCGGAGCCTGACCCCGGAGCGGGTGCAACGGTGGAAGCAGGCCTCGGCGGCCAGTGCCCGCGAGCTCTCCTTCGAAAACGAGTCGCGCACGATCGACGCGATTATTGACGAGCTGCTCGACCACTAACGCGCCGCGGCACTCTCCGGGCAGAGCTCACTGACGTCCGTCGAGCGCCGCAAGAACCGCCGCGCTCGCGAGGGCGCCCGTGCCTTCGATCGAGCGGTTGTCCTTTACCCAATCCGAGAGCTCGTGCGGATCGAAGGCTAACTCCGACGCAAATGCTTGGGCCACGGCCTCGGCCGTGTAGTCGACCGCGAGGCCGAGGTGGTGGGCTTTGATGTCCTCGCGGGCGAGGCCGACTCCCGAATAGATGACCGGCGTTCCGCACGCGAGCGCGGAGAGCACCTTGGTCGCGTACGCGAAGTCGTATCCCGCGCCCGGCTTGACGGAGGCCAGAGCGGCGCGCGCCGTGCGCTGCCAGCGCGCGGCGATGTCGGGGGCGAGGTTGTCGAGGATGACAATCGGGGCTCTGCCGCCGGAGTTCCTCGCCGCCATGCGCTTGGCGATGTTAACGATCTCCGGAACGGCGACCCGGCCGAGGAAGACGAGCTGATGGCCGGGGCGGTCCTGCCAGAACTGCTCAAAACCGCGGGCGAAGATCTCTGCTCCATGCCATTCCGAGGCGTTTCCTGCGTAGACGAAGAAAGGTTCGTCTACGCCCGCGGAGGCGAGCTCAGCTCGCGTCAGGGGCGGGACGTCCGTGTTGAAGATGTCGGTGTTAACTCCGTTGAAAGCCACCTCGACGCCCCTGCCGCCGAGCTCGCGCACGCGCCTAGCGACGTCGTCGGAGACGGCGATGACCCCGGCGGCCCCCGAGATGACGAAGCTCTCGACTCGGCGTAGCACGGCCACGATGGGCGCCGGCGCTCCTGTCGCCGCGGCTGCATCAGACCAGATATCGGCCGCGTACCACACGTAGGGGCGACGGCGGATCGTCGCGGCGATGCGAGTGAAGAAGCCCGTGGTCGGCGGCGGCTCGACCACGAAGACGTCCGGCGAGGCGCCGGTGAGGATGTGCCAGAATGCCTGCACGTCGAAGGATAGGTAGGGGAGGTATCCGCGCACGTAGCCGTTCTCGTCGCGGATGACCCTCACGCGGGAGACGCTCGGGTCGGCGTCGTCGGCTCCCGGTAGCGCGGCGGTGAACACGCGCACCGCCGCCCCACGCCTAGCGAGTCCCCGGCGCAGCGCCCCCAGCCTGAACGACGCCGCAGACGGCTCCGGAGCAAAAATCCGGGAAATGATTTCGACGTTGACCACGAACACTCCTCGCTCAGAATCCGGTCTAACCTGCTAGCCATGATAGCGCCATTGCGCGACCGTGCCCTCAGCGTTGCCGTGAGGCAACGACGCGCGGCGAGGTCTCCCTACCTCTAGTAAATGTCGGGCCCAACGACGTGGGAACCATCGCGAATCTGGAGCGGGAGGTTGTCGGGGATGTTGCCCGTGAGCGTCGCTAGATAGGAGCTGCTTCGGTTAGTAGTATTCCAGCGCGAGAAGGAGGGGAGCCCGTATGCGCATGAGGTGATCTGCCACAGCTTGGCGTTTCCGGCTTCGGCTAGGAGCGTGAAGCCGGAGGTATCGACGTCGTACATGCCCGGCATGATCTCCTTGCGGTCCTTGCCCTTAAAGGTCATGGGATCGTCTTCGTAGAAGTACTGAATGCCGTAGTTGTTCAGCACCTCGCACACGCGTTCGGAGGTGTGTATCTGGTTAAATGAGCGGGCAAGATAGTTGCCGTCAGTATCCAGATCGCGGATATTAATCTGGCTCCACACCGAAGCGACATCTCCGAAGGCTGGGGCGTAGACAATTCCCGACGCCGGATCTCCCAGAATGGGTGCGCCTGGCGGAACATAGTCGTCAAGGGACATGATGAGGTCCAGCTCCTCCTGGCTCTGAAACGCTTGCGTCTTGCCGAACGCGGTGCCCAATTCGCTATAGATGGTGGGGATGCGGAAGACCAGCGAGCCGGCGAAGATGACCACGGCGGCTCCCACGATGTAGGCACCCCACGCGGCGGGCTTGCGGAGCACGGCGAGGTGGTTGCCTAGCAGTTCGAAGAGGTGCTGCATCGCCAACGCGATCAGCAGCGAGGAAAAGACAGCCTGTACCGCGAGGAGCCTGTAGGTGTCGTGGTACCAGATTCCCGCCACGCGGGTAAGGAAGCCGAGTGGCAACAGCGATCCGAGGATGACAAGCCACTGCGCCGTCCAAGCGACGACAAGCCATCCTTGACGCACGCGAATGGCACGCACGCCTCCCCATGCGAGGGCTAGCAGAATAACTAGGGCAAGCCCGACATTTAGAACGAGGTTCGTGCCCGCGGAGCTCAAGATCATCGACGTGATGAGGCGGCGCGGGACGTCCGTGAAGTCGCGCACGAACGGGCGCGACATGTACTGCTGCACGCGCGGTTGGAGGAAAAAGAGGAGCGCTACCACCAAGGAGAAGGCTAATCCCGCGGCCATGAGGCGGGTGACCTTGCGATCCGCGCCGTGACGGACTCGGCGGAACACCGCACCCACACCCCAGAGGAAGGCCGATGGGATCCCTATCCACAGCAGCGTGTACAAGACGCTGGGGTGAGCAAACGACACTCCCATGAGGGCGGTGAGGAACACGGGGGCGAGCCGAATGCCGAGAGCGATCCTGCGATCGCTGAGCCGGATCGCCCTTATCGTGACGACGCCGAAGGCCAGGATGACTGGAAGCTGCGAGAGCGCGAGGGAGTTCGGCCAGAAACCCGTTGAGATGGTGAGGTAACCGGGGAAGACCGGAAACATGAGCGAGGCCGGCGCCACCAGCGCGGCAGCTGTGGGTTGACGCGGGAAGAGCACCCGGCCAAGGACGGCGAGGCCAAGGACCCACAACAAGGGAATGACCACGTACGCCAGGGTGTGGCTCGCGATTACCACATCGGGGCCGATCGAGGATAGGGCAACGATGGAGGCCCAGGCAGGTGGGTAGGTGATGGATCTGATGAGGATCCCGTACAGGCCGGCCATCCCTCCGAGCATCGAGGCGTTCTCCCCGACCTGGACCGCACGGGCACCGTTGTAGTGGTACATGGGATCGAGGTTTCGGTTGATCGCCTCCGGGTCACTCAGGAGCAGCACGGGCACGACGAGTACGAGGAATGCGACGAGTGCGCCTGCAATCAGCAGAAGATAGGATGAGCGCGACCACCGATCAGGATGGCGAGGACTCTTCGCCCGCTCATCTACGAGGAGGCATTTTCCCTTGAGAGCGGCGCCCAAGCGCCAGGACACGATCCATGTCCCCACAGTAAAGACCGTGACGCTCGCCAGGTTCCAGGCCACCCCGAACTCGCGGTACACCAAGCCGCTCACGCCAAAAATAGCCATCGACAACGACGGGGCGAGGATCACCGACCACCGCACTGGCATCCGGAGGAAGAGAAGGTTAACCAGCCCGGGAATAACCAGGAACACCACTAGGAGCCCCAAGGCCGGAATAGCTTCGAGCCATGCGCTCAGAATCAAGGCACCTCCAAGAACCGATGCTTATCAAGGTATACGACCATATTAGCTGTCATGGTGATACCGCCCCAATTCACGACAGCCGCGTATCGTTGACGCCGAAGGGCGAAGCATCGAACGAGACGCGACCCTAGGCCGGACGACGAGCCGCCCCACTTCCGTGTGGCGAACAGGGAACCACATCTTGCCCTGGCACCCACGTATTATTCAGGAACTCTTCCGCAAAAATCCCCATCAGAGTGCTACCTCGCACAAGCTTCGCCCCGAGCCTCCCCGTCGAGAATCCCCGCGCAAATCCCTCAAAGCCCATCGGATGGTTGAGCTGCGTCTTGACGGAATGGAGCAGATTAACCTTATCGACCAGCTTCAGCTTCTTGGCGATCGCCAGTAGTTGCGCCCGCCCCCACCTCACCTTGGGAGCAGGTGCGACGTGGAAGTACTCCAGCTCCTCGCCCGTGACCTCCGCGAACCAAGCGTTGGTGAAGGCGCGGTACTGCGCTCTATCCGGGCTATAGATACCGAATGGTCCAGATAGCCACAGTTCGTGGAACCGGCGCTCATACATGGGAAGAGCCCAATCGAAGCCGAAGTACTCGTAAGCACGCACGGAATTGGTGATGTACTTGGCCTGACGGTTGTCCAAGTTGATGTGGTGCATCATCTCCGAACGCCGCTGCGCTACCCCATCTGCCCAATGTTCGTTCATGAAGCTTGAGATCTTCGCGGCCGTGTACGGCGCCGCCATGGCGCGATCCGGGCGGCGCCTCAAAGAAAAATGGTTCTCCGCGATGGCGCGGGCGAATCGGGCCTTCGTGACGGATGTGCCCGGCTGAAGAACTTCGGCGTGATGTTGGTTACCCACCACCGTGTGTCCCGGCGCTACGATCGCGTCGTCCTGAATCTGATCCAGTTCCCGCAGCTTGCCAAGCGCATACCAGTCTTGGATGTGCGGAAGAGCGTTGCCTTCCCACGCGTGGCGAAGAAAGCCGTTGTTGCCCGGACGGTTCCAAGCCTGGGCTACCCGCGCACCATCCTGCTCCACGAAGACCCAATCGAAGCCGGCCAAGGCGGCCGTCCGTTGCGAAATGCGGGCCTCCGCGGAGTTGGCCTTTCCGTAGGTGAAGTTGACAACGTTGGGCGCGTCCAGTTCACGCAAGACCGCGAGCTGGAGCCGCGAATCGATGCCACCTGAGAGCGGGATAAGGAGTTGGCGTCCGTTAGCTCGCTGAAGCAGGCTGGAATAGCTGGCGAGCATCTCTTCCTTGAAGAGCTCCCAAAAGCGCTCCGAGTCGTCGGTGTGCTCGACATAGAAGTCCGTGTACTGGCGCGTGACCAGGGTGCCCTCGCGTACCACCGCAAGGCAGGACGTCGGCAGCGAGACGATGCCCTCAAGGAGGGTCTCCTCGCCGAACACGTAGCCACTGTGGGCAAACTCGGCTGCCGCGTCAGCGTTGAGCGCGAACGGCACACGCCCGCGCAATGCTTCGATCGTCGACGTGACATAGGTGGTGCTTCCGAGAGCCACGTGAAGAGGGAAGGAGCGCGCTTGGTCGGTCATGAGGTAGGCCGCCTCCGGCGTCATGAGGAGCGCCGCCCAATTGCCTTCCTGCCTGCGGATCCACTCCTCTAGGCGCTCGACGCTGTTCGGGGTGCCGATGGGTTGCTGGCCGTCAAGCGAGGCGCGCCAATACAGGGTACCCGCGGGGCACTCGAGGGCCAGCCAGTTCTCGGTATCGGCAATAACTACAGCACACATGGTTTCGATCCTACCGGCACGGGATCGTCTGGCTTAGTGGCGAGGCCGACATCGGCCTCACGCGCTCCTCGCGCGGCGTGCCGCCTCGTGCGACAGCTCCGCCAGATGCTGGGCGAAATCCTCGTATTGTCTGCGCGCGTTAGACATCTGCGACCAAGTTTGACGCGCTGCCTCGCACATGCGCTGGTATGCACCGTCGTCGGCCCCCGCCACCTTCTCGATGGCATCGGCGATCTCGGCGGCGCTCGTCTGAACGGGAACGACGGCGCCGTTGACGCCGTGGCGCACGATCTCGGGTGTGCCTCCAGCCGCCGTCGCCACCACGGGAAGACCGGCGGCCTGCGCCTCCATCACCGAGACGGGCACGCCCTCGCCATCCGAGGTATTGAGGAACAGCGTGATATCCGGGGCGCTGTATCGCCGGCGCGTCTCGGCGTTGGGCAGGTGCCCCAAGAATTCGACAGTGGACCTGGGGCACAGGCGGTCCGCGAGCTCCCGCGCGTGGGCGAGCCGATCGGGATTCGACTCCCCGATGTGGCGCCAGTGTACATTCCACCCCCGCTTCTCAAGCTCGCCAATCGCCTCCGTCATCAGGTCGATCCGCTTGTAGGGCGCCATGTGCGAGCAGGAAAGGATGGACACGGTCTGGGAGCGCTTCCTGTCCACCACGGGAACCTCGGGGACACCGAGCCGGCGGACTTGGATCTGGCCCGGCCTGCGCTCCCCGTGATCCCTCAGGAACTGCGCCGCATAGTTGCTGATGGGGTAAATGTGGTCCAGCTCGTCGAGGAGGAAACGACGCGCTGGAAGGTACTTGTAGCGCGAGTCGCGCTCATCGACGTCGTAGGCGTGTGCCCGGCTCACGACGACGCCCTTGCGGGCATCATCCATCAGGTACCTGCGCATGAGCACGCCCACAGCCGCGGGCGTGTGCAGCCAATAGGCGTAGAAAACCACCGACTCGAACTGGGAGAGCACCTCTTTGCTGATGATCTTTCGCACCTGGTTAAACAGGTCGACGGCGTTGGCCGAGAATCGCGCGTCGATCAATGCGCGGGTTCGATCCTTGAAGGGACAATTCTCATAGAGCGACGGCGCTCGCATGAGGACCTGCGGAACCCTCAGCACGGTTGTGGCCCACCACGGCAACGGCACGGATGAGGCCGGCGCCACCGCCACCGCGTTGGCAGGCAAGGCCCGAGTCTGCTTCGCGTCGGCGCGACGCGTGCGCATGGGGATGATGAGCACTTTGTCGAATTGCGCGCACACGACGTCAATTTCTTGTTCGATGAATTCCTCCCCCACGTTAAATGGGTAGTTGTCCGTCAGCATCACCAAAGCTCGTGCCATGAGTTCGTCCGTCCTTTGCCAATTCGCTGTTGAGGGCGATCCTATCGCACCGGCTGAGGCGATGTAGGTAGAGGGTGTCAGATGGTTTGTGTATGCGGATCTGATGAAAGGATTCGATTATGACCATGACACGTGATGAGAAGACCCGCCCGGCTGGCGCCGATGTTGTTGGGCAGCTGAAGGCTAACGGTGCTTTAGACGATCTATTTGCCCGCATTGATTCCGGCCAGATCGAGCTGAGTGGGGATGGGGGAATGATCCCCGCACTGATCAAGGAAGCCCTGGAGCGCGGCTTGCAGGCCGGACGGGCTCACACCTGGGCTATGAGCCCCGCGATCGGCAGGCCAAGGCCGAATCTGACCGGCCAATCAACGCCCGTAACGGGTCGTATACCAAGACCGTGGCTATTAAGGTCGGTGATATCGAGCTGACCATTGCCCGGGATAGGGAAGGGTCCTTCACCCCCAGGTTGGTGCCCAAAGGTTCACGGCGCCTAGGTGGGCTGGATCAGATGATTATCAGCCTTTATGCCGGCCCGATGACCGTAGGCGATATCGCCCATCATCTGGCTAAGACGATCGGCACGGAGCTATCCCATGAGACGATCGCTAAAATATTACCGACGCGCCCCGAGAGTCGGTCACCACCTGGCAGGAGCGGCCCTGACAAGAGTTCTACCCGGTGATCTACCAGGTGCGATCCGGGTTAAGGTCCGTGACCAAGGCCGGGCGGGCTCCAAGGCTGCTCATATTCGGGGTAGGGGCCTGCATGGAGTCCATCAAGCACGCCCTTGGGTATCTGGGCCCCTAGACAATGAGGGGTCCTCGTTTTGGGCTTCCGTGTGCCCCCTAGCCAACCGGGGTATTCAAGACGTGCTGATCGTGTTGTGAGGTGCTGGTGGGCTTGCCTGAGGCTACCTTGGCCACCTGGCCCAACTCGCTAGTCCAAACCTGCACACGTCCACCTGATCCGGGCCGCAAAGTACTTCGTGGCCTACCAGGACCGCAAAGCCCACTCAGTGTCCCTCACAGGCGATCTACACCGCCAGCAGCGAGCAGGCCGCCAAAGAGGCCCTAGAGGCCTTCGCTGCCTCCGGCCTGGGTCAGAAGTACCCCTCGGCGGTAGCGACCTGGCCTAACGCTTAAGGGGCGCAACACCGGCGTTCTTGCATCTCCCGCCAGCCCTGCGCAAAGTTCTACACGACTAACGCTATCGAGTCACCCAGCTACCAGCTGCGTAAGGTGAGGCAGAATCGCTCTCAGTTCCCTACCGATGAGGCGGGTCTCAAGCTGTTGTGGCTAGCCATTTGCGATATTGAGGATACCCGGGCCCGCCGGTGGGCCAAGGACAAAGGCAAAGCCGCCGCAGAGCCTAAAGGCGCTAGCCGACTAATCGAAGGGCAGGTGACAACAAACTGGAAACAGGCCCTGGCCCAACTACCCGCACCTGACAGCCTACCCCGACCGCATGAACCCCTACCTATAAAACAACCCCTTCATACACAACAAACTTGACAAGCTCCTGATTGGACATAAGTTGCGGAGTCGGACTCCAACAACCTGCCACCATCATCAAAGCCGAGCCTGAGTTCGCGCTGTGGATCCTCGTCATCGAGAGGCTCTACCCATAATGGGAACTCGGCAGCGAGAATAATCCCGTCGTCTGTCAGACCCTGATTGACCTGATGCTTGCGTGCGGAAGCATGGAGCTTCACACTCACAACAAGGCCGCTTCTCGAATCAGCTCCGACCGCGACATCTGCCGCAACTGCGCCC
>JALEWQ010000050.1 GCA_022783305.1 Trueperella sp.
CGAGGACGAATGGATGATCTGGAAGATTACCTTTCCACAAGGGAGCCTTCTGACCTGCAACGGCGTGGAGACCTGGCGCGCAGTCGGAAAGCTGGCAGACACGCTCAGCGTTACCTTAACCCCTCACAAAGAGATGCTCACTGTCTCCATTAAATCCGGAAAGCTGAGCGCATAACACTGCGTCGCACTGACGCCACAAAGTGCGAGGAAATCAGGGTGTTTTGGATGCGACACACATTCTTGGCCATTCACCCTAATCCGCGGGCTATAGGCCTGATCTGCCGGGAAACCCGCGCCGAAAACGACAATATCTCGCGACATAGCCGGAACTATGTCGCGAGACATCACATGGTCGGGGTGGCGGGATTTGAACCCACGGCCTCTTCGTCCCGAACGAAGCGCGCTACCAAGCTGCGCCACACCCCGGTGTCTTGCGACTCAATAAATAGTAGCTGGTACAAACCCGAATCCGAAATTGCGCCGAGCATTGCGCGCGAATTCACACAGGGCCGCAGGCGGGCGCGAGCAGCTGGAGGCCGTTCGTAATCGAGCGGGGTAGGATCCTGGTGCGCAGGCCGATGCCCCTCGACTAGGCCGCACCAATCCCCGACACCGGAACGACGTCCAACAGGATCGCCTCCGGCGGGCAAAACGTGCGCAACGGCATGTAGGTGGCCGAGCCAATCCCCGCCGACACCTGCACCCACGCGGTTCCGCTCTCCTCCTTCGCGATCGCGGCACCGTCCCCCTTGATCGGCGGCTCGGAATCCGCGAAGCGCGGCCAGTCGAACAAGCCCGACGCCAACGACGGATCAAGGTCGCAGTTCGACACAAGCGCCCGATGCGGCGGCAGGCACACCTGACCACCGTGCGTATGTCCGGCGAAAATGAGGGAACAACCGTCGGCGACCATCCGGTTGAGCACCCGCTGGTAGGGGGCGTGCGCCACGCCGATCCGCATCCTCGGCTTTCCCTCTCCAACGACGCCGTCGACAGACTTCCCGACGCCGCCCGGCTCTCCGGCCGACCCGTCAGGTCGGCTAGCCCGGGTGCTCTCGCTGGCCCTGCCAACCTTAGCCGGCCCTGAAGCCTCGACCTCAGCCGACGCCTCAGCCGGTGCCGGGAACCGATCGAGGTGCATGTGGGGGTCGTCGACGCCAACGAACTCAAGGTCCCAGCCGGCGACGGACAGCTTGGCCCGCGTGTTGGTGAGGTTCACCCACCCGCGCGTCGTGAATTCCGCACGCAATGCTCGCCACGGCAGCGGCCGGTGATCCGGCCGGCGCGCCTTGCCTCCACGGTTCGAGGGCCCGCGCAGGTAGCCGAACGGATTCTTGAAGACGGGGGCAACGTAGTCGTTGGAGCCGAAAACGAACACGCCGGGCACGTCCAGCAGAGGGTCGAGAGCGTCGAGGACCGGGGCAACCGCGTCGGGCTCGGCGATCATGTCGCCCGTGAGCACCACCAGGTCCGGTGCCGTGTCGGCGAGGTCGCGGATGAAGCGCAGGCGCTTCGTGTGCCGGGCAAGGGTGTGAGCGTCAGAGATGTGAAGGATCCGGAGCGGGCTTGCCCCGCCCGGGATCAGCAACGAACGGCGCCGAAGCACGTAGCTGTGCGAATGCACAAGGCCATAGGCGCCGGCCGCTAGACCGGCCGCGAGAAACCCGCCACCAGCCGCCAGCACGGCATGAGAAGTTCGCATGATGCCTCCTGATCGGGTGGGCTCGGCGGGCGGCCCGCCATCATCTGTCCGGAGGGCCGCCCGCCGGGGCCAGATCCCACGGGAATACGTCAGTTACCTGTCGAAATCCAGATCTCTATCCTGGTGCCCGGCGCCGCATCTTGCCCGGGGCCGGGAATCTGGCGAAGCACGGTTCCTGCGGGCTGGCTGGAGGACTCGGTTCGTGTGACGTACCCGTAGCCAGCCGCCAGCGCCGCCGACTGCGCGTCCTCCTGCGACATCCCAACGAGCGACGGTGCGGGCGCGCCCTGGGCGTCGTCGTGAGAAGCCGGCGTCTCCTCCGCGTCCCCCGGCTCCTTGGCGTGGGCACGGGGTGCGCGGATCGTGGTCGGATCGGTGCTCGAGCGCGTGAACTGCTTGACCGGTTCGTCCGCCAGTGCGCTGTCCATGAAGGTCTTGAACGTCATCGCCGGGTAGAGGCCACCGAACACTTCACGGTGGTAGACCCCTTTGATGACCGAGTTGAACATCGACACGTAGCCCTCATGGTGGCCCTGCCACACGGCGGTGGCCAACTGCGGGGTGTAGCCGACGAACCAGGCGTGGTTGTCGTCGTTCGCGGTACCGGTCTTGCCGGCGGCGGGCCGCCCGCCCGCAAGCTGGGCGCGCTCACCCGTGGCGCCGGTCTTGACGACCTCCGCCAGCGTTGCCGTGGTTCGGTGTGCGAGCTCGGCGTCGATCACCTGCCGGCATTCGGGCTTCCGTTCGGAGAGCACGTTGCCGTCCGAGTCCTCGATCTTCGTGTAGGACTGCGGCTCGCAACGGTTGCCGTCCGCGGCGAGGGTGGACATCGCCACGGCCATCGACAGCGGCGTGACCGGGTTCGTACCGATGATCGCCGCGGGGTTCGGCATGAGCGGGAGTGGCTCGCCCATCTTGTAAGTCAGGCCAAGGTTTGCGATCTGGGCTGTCTCGGCGTCGCCGTCCATCGCCACGCGGCCGCGTTCCACGCCGAGGTTGGTTGCCATGTCCATGATGTTGCACAGGTCGAGCCGGTTGGCCATCTGGCCGTAGGCCGGGTTGACGGACTGCTTGGTGGCCGCCAGCACCGTCATCATGCCGGTACCGATGCCTTCGAGCGTGCCGGGCCCCCACGCTTCGCCGGGCCGCGCTCCCGGTGCGCAGCTGATCTTCCACGAGTCGGGGGAGAACTTCACCGGCGTGCCGTTGACCTGCTCGAGCGTGCCGTGCCCCTCCTTCAGCCACTCCATGAGGGTGAAGATCTTGAACGTTGATCCGGCCTGGAATCCGGAGCCTCCGCCCATGTTCATGCCCGCGTTGAGGTTGAGGGTCATGTCTGTCGGCGCCTCGGAGGTGGGGTTGCCGTAGTTCGTGTTCTGCACCATGGCGCGGATGTGCCCGGTGCCGGGCTCCACGGACGATAGGGCCATGTTGATGGAGGATTCGTCGTCGACCGGAACGGAGGCGACGACGGCGTCGTAAGCCGCCTGCTGCTCGGCCGGTTCGATCGTGGTATGGATGACGATGCCGCCGCGGTAGAGGGCCGCGATGCGCTCCTCGCGCGTGTCGCCAAGCGCGGGATCGTTGAGCGCGTCCTTGACCACGTACTCGCAGAAGTAGGCCGAAATCCCGGCCTCCGCGCAGCCGTTCGGGGCGGAGGTCACGTGGAGCATGTCCTCAATCGGCACGGCCACCGCCTGCTCGAACTCGTCACGCGTGATCATATCCAGCTTGTACATCTGCCCGAGCACGACGTCGCGGCGCTTCTTCGCCTCCTCCGGGTTAGTGATCGGGTTCCACTTGCCCGGCGCCTGTGTGATGCCCGCGATCATGGCGGCCTGTGGCAGCGTCACGTCCTTCGCGGAGACACCGAAGAAGTAGCGCGAGGCCGCCTCCACGCCCCACTGGGATGGGCCGAACTGGGCGAGGTTGAGGTAGCCGGTGAGGATCTCGTCCTTCGATAGCTTGTTTTCGACCGCGATGGCGTAGCGCGCTTCGGAGAGCTTGCGGGAGATGGTGCGTTCTGTGGCCGACGCGATGAGCGCGGAGTCCCCCAGGATGCGGCCCTGCTCGATGACGGCGTTCTTCACGTACTGCTGCGTGATCGTGGAGCCGCCGGCGAGGCGCCCGCCGGTGAAATTATTGAACGCCGCGCCGATCAGGCCCTGGGCGTCGATGCCGTTGTGGGTGTAGAAACGCTCGTCCTCGATCGCGACGGCGGCCTGCTTGATGAGCGGCGAAATCTGATCCGAGGCGACGACGATCCGGTTTTCCGCGTAGAACGTGGCCAGATGTGAGCCGTCTGCCGCGAGGATGACGGACTGCTGGGAGGGCTTGGTGAAGTCAATGTCTGTGGGCAGATCATCAAAGACCCGGGTGCCCGCGTTGGCAACCGTGCCGGCGCTGGCCGCCATGGGCAACGCCGCGGCGGCAAGGATCCCACCGCCAACTCCAGTCAGCAAGAAGAAGCTGAGCAGGGCGACGATGATCTGTCGGATGGTCATCTTTCGGCCAGAACTACGCATGTTTCAACAATAGTGGTTGGCACCGACAAAAGTGCGTGACATCGGCCATGCTCGGGGTGGATAGTGCGTGATTGTTGCAATGGTGTGATCGTGAACCCGGTGGCCGCTGCCTGTGGAAAACCTGGATGTGATTTTGTCGGTGCGGTTGGGTAACATGTTGGTAAGTGACTGCAGTCACGCCAGGTTCGGGAGCAAGGGCGCTTTCGGTGAAGGGATAGGTAAATGACGCAGGTATATGAGGATCAGACGTGGGCGGTGCGCGCTATCTGTGCTAACACTGATCCAGATTCGCTCTTTGTGAGAGGTTCTGCGCAGGCCGATGCCCGCCAGATGTGCTTCTCCTGCCCAGTTCGTATCGAGTGCCTTGCGGATGCACTCGACTCGCAGATGTCCTTCGGTGTTTGGGGCGGGATGACCGAGCGCGAGCGTCGCGCCCTCGTCCGGCGCTTCCCCCACATCACCGACTGGTGGGACTACCTCACCGAATCCAACGACGCCGTCGCGGTCGAGCTACGCGCCGGTCGCATTCCGCGCCTCTCACGCCGCCCGGCAGCGCGCTAGCTGCAACTTCCCGGTGCGGCTGTGAACGCGTGATGCGGGTGTCTTGCCGCTGATGCCGGTCTGGCTGTGCGGTGATGATGCCCGTGAGGTCGGGCTTGTACATGATTCCCTTGCCGCACTCGTGAGCGAGCACGGCCGCTGTGGCGGTGTTTTCACGGAGGGTATTGGCCGGGCCGGGCCTGCCTGCCGACACTTCACTTGAGTATGCCGGCTGCCGGTCGCTATACGGGCCCGGTAGGCCCCAGATTCCTGAGTTGTGTCGGGTGCCTGGCGACGAACCGCTCTACTTCGCGATGAAGGTGACTTCCACTTCGACGGGTGCGTCGAGGGGCAGCACCGCCACCCCAACCGCAGAACGGGTGTGTGCGCCGTCGTCGCCGAAGACCTTGCCGAGTAGCTCGGAGGCGCCGTTGACGACGCCCGGCTGGCCGAAGAACTCCGGGTCGGAGGCCACGAATCCGGTCACGTGCGACACCGCCGCGAGGTTATCCACCCCGCCCACCACGGATGCCGCCGCTGCGAGGGCGTTGAGGGCGCATCGCGCCGCCAGATCATAGGCTTGCTCGGGCGAGATCGCCTGGCCGACCTTTCCCGTGACCAGCTTCCCGTCCACGAAGGGCAACTGGCCGGAGGTGCGCACCTCGTCGCCAATGCGCTGTGCCGGGATGTAGGCCGCGACCGGCGCGGCGACGTCGGGAAGCTCTAGTCCGAGCTCGGCCAATGCCTGTGAGACGCTCATTCGACCGGCCTCTTCATGTAGGCCACGGGGTTCGTGCCGTTCGGCCCGGGGATGACAGTGACAAGCTCGTAGCCGTCCTTGCCCCAGGTGTCGAGGATCTGCTTCGTGTTGTGCGCTAGGAGAGGCACAGTGACGTATTCCCAAGTAGTCATAACTCAAGCGTAATGAGGAGCGCGAGCCCCGGCAAGGCTGTCCGCCCCCGCCCCCGACCCGCCCTGACCAGGCCCCGCCCGGCTCCGACCCGGCACCGCCCCGCCCGGCACCGCCCAAACGTAACCACGGGCGTGACCACTGCACAGCCAGCGCACCGAGGCCCGGCCTGGGCGACCCACAAATAAACCGCAGGATGCAACGCCGAAAGGAGAAGACGTTGCATCCTGCGGTTGAACGCGGCACTGATCAGACGAGCTTGATGCCGGATCCGTGCCGCCCGCGCCTGGAGGCTAGTGAGCGCGGCGCTGGAGACGACCTACCTGGATGAGTAGCACGGCACGGCCTTCGAGGCGGATCCACCCGCGGGCGGTGAAGTCCGCCAGCGACTTGTTGACAGTCTCGCGCGAGGCGCCCACGAGGTGGGCGAGCTCTTCCTGGGTGAGGTCGTGGGCCACGTAGATGCCCTCGGGGGTGCGCTCGCCGAAGCGCTCTGCGAGGTCGAGCAGGGCCTTGGCCACGCGGCCGGGCACGTCGGAGAAGACGAGGTCAGCCATCTGGTCGTTGGTGTTGCGCAGGCGGGTGGCGAGCTCGCGGAGCATCGCCTTGGCCATCTTGGGGTGCTCGTCGATGTAGTTCATCATGTCCTTGTGGGACAGGTAGAGGAACTTCGACGGAGCAATCACCGTGACCGTGGAGGACCGGGCGCCGAGATCGAAGAGGGACAGCTCCCCGATGATCTCGCCCGGGCCGAGGATGGCAATGAGGTTCTCGCGCCCGTCGTCGGAGGTGTGGGACAGCTTGACCTTGCCTTCGACGATGACGTAGAGCCGATCACCCGCGTCACCCTCGTGGAAGAGCGACTCTCCGCGCTTAAGGCTCGTCTCCGACATGAGAGCCATGAGGGAGTCGCGTTCGTCGTCGCCAAGCTCCTTGAAGAGTTCAACGCTGGCAAGGATGTTCGATTCCATCCGCTTACCTTTCTACTTAAGTCTACTGGGATCTTATTGACCGCACCGATGTGCGGCGGTGGCCGCGCAGCGGTTCGGGCTTGTGTCCGAGGTCATACACCCTACATCTTGCCATGACTGCGCGCCATTCGCACGGTGTATGTGGGGGTTTGTCGCGATAATGTGGGATCACGACACCGAAGCGGAGGTTAATGATGGAACCTGGCTCGCCCGAGCAGGTGGAGGAGATTCTGCGGCGCCTCGCCGTCCTCTACCCCGACGCCGCCTGCGAACTGAACTTCACCAGCCCATTCGAACTTCTTGTCGCGACGATCCTGTCCGCCCAGACCACCGACGTGCGGGTCAACCAGGTCACCCCCGCTCTTTTCGCTCGCTACCCCGACGCGCGGGCCCTCGCCGGCGCCACCCCGGCCGAGCTTGAGGAGATTGTGCGCCCGCTGGGATTCTTTCGCGCGAAGGCTAGGTCGCTTTCGCGCCTCGGTAGGGCGCTGCTTGAGGATCACGACGGCGTCGTGCCCGCAACCCTGGAAGAGCTGGTCAAGTTACCGGGCGTGGGGAGGAAGACGGCGAACGTCGTGCTCGGCAACGCCTTCGGTGTGCCGGGGATCACGGTGGATACCCATGTGGGCCGACTGACCCGACGCTGGGGATGGACGGAACAAACCGACCCGGTCAAGGCCGAACGGGAGCTCATGGAGATCATGCCGCGCGAGCACTGGACGATGGACTGCCACCGGATCATCTTTCACGGGCGGCGGGTGTGCCACGCGCGCCGCCCTGCGTGTGCGCAGTGCGCTTTGGTCGACGTGTGCCCGTCTCGAGAGCCATGACGGCAAAAGCTATGACGTCAAAAGCCATGACGGTGCCCGCCAAGCACACCGAACCGTGTGGGCACCCGGGCTTAGCTGAGGCTCTCGAGGAAGTCGAGCAGCAGGCGTGTGGTGGCCTCGGGTTGTTCCTCAGCCACGAAATGCCCCGCACCGCGCACCCGCGCCTTGTGGTAGGGCCCGGTGGAGAACTCGAGGTCCTTGTCCCAGGCGCGGTCGGGTAGGAGCGGGTCGGCCTCGCCGCGGATCGCGAGCACCGGGATGTGAACGGAGTTGGCGGAGGTCCGCAGGTAGGTGCGCCCGGTGGGTGTGCGCTGCGAGCTCCACGTCCAGCGCAGCTGGTTGATGGCGATCTTCGCGGCGCCGGGCAGCTGCAACGCCTGGGTGTAAATGTCAGCCTGGCTGGAGGCCCCGTCGTTGCCGGGAGCCGACCACTCGGTCAGCAGCGTCCGCACCACGGTTTCGCGGGCGAGGTTGCGCCCGGAGATCGGGGTGAGCGCGGAGGTCAGCACGTGGCGCCACGTCCGCAGTGTCACGTGCATGCCGAGTCGGTGAAGCGTGCGCGGATGGGGGGAGGAGACGGTGACAAGCCCGGCGAAAAGATCCTGCTCCATCGACACCGCGCTCCATGCCAACGCCCCGCCGCGCCCATGCCCGACGACGACGGCCTTGCGCGCCCCGAGCGCCCGCACGATCGCCACCAGGTCGGAGGCGAGGGTGAGCCCGTCCTCGGAACCGGGGGTCTTGTCGGACCCGCCGATCCCGCGCTGGTCGATGGCCACGACATGGTAGCCGGCGGCGTTCAGCGGCTCGATCTGGTTGCGCCACGCCCACCAATACTGGGGGAAGCCGTGGACGAGCAGGACGAGCGGTTTGTCCGGGGTGTGGGCGCCGGCGATCGCGGCGTGGAATTGGGCGCCGTTGGCCCGGATGTATTCGTGGCGCCAGGGCCCGGGCAGCGTGATGCAGGTGGTGTCGGCGGGCATTAGGACTCGCGTAGGAGGAAGTGGCGGCGGGTGACGGCTGTGGCGAAGGTCTGGCCGCGGCGTCGTGCGCCGTGCGAGACGACGCCGGTGAGGATGAGTAGCGCGCCGAAGACGGCGATGCGGCCGGTGGCGAGGTCATTGCCGAGGTGGTAGACGACGTTGCCGGTGAACGCGTTGTAGTCGCCGATCGCGTTTGAGAGCCGTTCGATGAGGTCTTGGGCGAATGTGGGTGCGGCGAGCGCGCCGGCGCCGGCCACGAAGACGAGCGTGCCGATCACGTGCGCGCCGAGCGAGGACGCGCGGGCGAGCCACCAGATGATGCCAGCGACGACGACGCCGCCCGCCAGCTCCAGCAGCGGCATGAGCTGCGGGGAGCCGGTCAGCCAGGGGTTGTTGGGGACGTTGGCGAGGCGGGCTCCGGCGTCGGCGATGAGATACCAGGCCACGGGCACGAGGAGGAGGGTCGCGAGGAGGGTAAGCGTGTGCGTGAGGCCGCGACCCTTGGGTTGTGCGGGGATGTCATCGGTGAGGACGGCGTCGCCGGGGTCGGCGGACCAGCGCTCGCGGCGATCTGCGGCGTCGGCCGGGCTGGCGGCGGTCATGAAGGCGGCCTCGGCGGGGGATTCCGGTGTGGCCGCAGTCTGTTCGGTGGGGGCGCCAGCCGGGGGATTGCCGGGGTGGGGCTCGGCGGCCGGGAAGGAATCGGCGAAGGTGGCGGCGCCCATGACGGACGTGCGGGTCGGGCCGCGCGGGGTGTCCGCGCTGACGTGGGCTTCCTCGGCGTCGGCCGGCTCGTGCTCGCGTGGGGCGAGGGGCTCGTGCTCGCGTGGGGTGGCCGGCTCGGGGAAGACGGGATCGATCGACCCGGTGTAGCGACGCGGCAGGCCGGTCGAGGCCTCGTCGACGTCGTAGGGTTCCGGCTGCCCGGCCTCGCCGGCGACCTGCGCGCCGTCGCTCGTGGCGGGGTCAGCTTCGGGCGTGTCGGCGGCCTCGTCCTCGAGTGGTTCGAGGACGGAATCCTCGTCGTCGAAGGGCCGGCGGGAGTTGGAGTTGTATGGGTCGGTAGGCGTGGACACGGTATTCTCCTTCTGTTTCTCGCACCAGCGTAACGACAAAGCGCGCCGATAAGCCGGAACTTGCCGGCGTGCCGGTGTGGACAACCCAAATCTATCCACAGTTTCTCCCGCGGGGCGCCCAGCCCAGGACCGATTCGCGAGACTTCCGGCATGGAGAATATGCATTCGGTTGTCTACACCGGCAACGACAGGAACGTCGGCGAAGAACTGGCACGCCTCGCCGACCTCGTCGGCATCGACTTCGCGCACGTGCGCGCCCCGGCAATCCTCATGTTCGACGACGCCGACGTCCCCGGCCACGTCCAAGCCCACTTTCACGAGATGTTCGCGCCCTACTTCCCGCGCGGGCGGGTCCAGCTCGACCCGCGCGAATCCGCCGACGTGCTGGAGCTCATGGCCGCCGTCGGGCTGACGATGCGGGGGCGGGTGCTCGGCGTCGTCGGAGCACACGGCGGAGCCGGCACATCGACGATCGCGGCATGGCTGGCGCGGCTCATCGCCGTCGACGAGGACTGCGCGCTCGTGGACGCGAACCCGGCGTCGGCGGGCATCGACCACCTGCTCGCCATCGACGCCGAACCCGGCAAGCGCTGGGCGGACCTCGCGGGCGACGGGGCGATCCTGGCCGGTCGCCTCAACCGGGTGCTACCACGCTGGCAGGAGGTCCACGTGGTCTCCGCCGACGACCGGGGCGGGGTTCCCGACGCCGCCGCCGCGGCCCGCGTCATCAGCGCGCTCGCCCAAACCCACGCCTGGACGGTGCTTGACCTGCCGGTCACCGCCGGGATCGCCGGCACCCCCTGGCACGGGCTACTCGACTGGTGCGACGCCGTCGTGATGGTGACACGCCCCGACGCCGTCGCCCTCGCCCACGCACGCGCCCGCCGGGACCAGATCGGGGGCAAGCTGGTGACGGTGGGAAGCATGGTGGGCACGAAGATGGAGGCCGCCCACCTTGCCGGCGTCATCGGCGTGCCCACGCTTTTCGGCGTACGCAACATGCGCGGCACACGCGCCGACCTCGACCACGGCGTGACCCCGGGGGACCGCAAGCGTTCGGGGGCCGACAAGGACCTGCGCGCCCTGTGGGAGCACCTCAAGGAGGTGACGGCATGAACCTGAACGCCGCCCAGCTCGCCGGCATCCGGCGCCGCCTCGCCGCGGGAGAAAACCTGCGCGGGGCGCTCGCGGCAGTGCCGGGGGCGATCTTCACTGCGGACGTCGCCGCCCTGGATGCGCAGGTGCGCCGGGAGCTCATCGGGGCCGGGCCGATCATCGCTCCGCTCCTGGAGGACGCGGCGGTGACGGACGTCGTCGTGAACGGGGTGCAGGTGTGGGCCGACCGCGGGCAGGGTATGGAGAAGGTGGCGGCGGAGCTGGAGAACGAGGAGGTGACGCGGGCGCTGGCGGTGCGGCTGGCGGCGTCGTGCGGGCAGCGCCTGGACGACGCGAGCCCGATCGTGGACGGCACGTTCCCCTCCGGGGTGCGCCTGCACGCGGTGATCCCGCCGCTGTCGGCCGAGGGCACCCTCATCTCCCTGCGCACGCACCGCGCCCGCGTGCTGACGCTGGCTGAGCTGGAGGCGGGAGGGTCGGTGGAGGGCGAGGTGGCGCGGGTGGTGCGCGCCTTGGTGGAGCGCCGGGCGAACGTGCTGATCTCGGGGGCTACCGGCGCCGGCAAGACGACCTTCCTTAACGCGATGCTGTCGCTGATCGGGGCGGAGCAGCGAATCCTCGTGATTGAGGAGTCGGCGGAACTGCGTCCCGATCACCCGCACGTCGTCCACCTGCAGGTGCGCAAGGCGAACGTGCAGGGCGCCGGGGAGGTGACGATGAGTGACCTCGTGCGTGCCGCGATGCGCATGCGCCCCGACCGGATCGTGCTCGGCGAGTGCCGCGGGGCGGAGGTGCGCGACGTGCTCGGCGCGCTCAACACCGGTCACGAGGGCGGCTGGGCCACCATCCACGCCAACTCCACCGCCGACATCCCGGCCCGACTCGTGGCCCTCGGCGCGCTGGCCGGCATGAACGAGGCCACGGTTGCCGCCCAGGCAGCCGCCGCGCTCGATGCCGCGATCCACGTGCGTCGCCTCGGCGGGCAGCGCTTCGTCTCCGAGATCGCCGTGTTCGCCCGCCGGGGCGGGGAGCTGTTGGCGCCCGTCGCGATGCGGGTGGCGCGGCCCGGCGGGGTCGTGGAGCACGACGCCGGGTGGCCGACGCTCGCTGGTCGGCTCGACCTGGATCCGGGGGCCGGTGGCGGGCGCGAGCCGGGTTTGGCGGCTGGTGGCGGGCGCGGGCCGGGGGTGGGGCGGTGATCTGGTTCGGGGTGCTCCTGTTCGTCGCGTTCCTCACCGTTCCGCGGCGCAACGTGGAGCGCAGGCCGCGCAGGCGTCGTCGTCGGAAAAAGAGCGAACGGCAGGTGCTCGACATGGGCGCGATCGTGACCGAGGTGGCCACCCGGCTGCGCTCCGGCTCGACCCCCGAACGCGCCTGGTCGCAGACGCTACAGCACGCGGGCCTGGCCGTGTCCGATCCCATCCTCGGCGACGACGGCGTGCCCGTCGCCCTGCGTGAGATGGAGAAGATGGGCTGGCGGGAGCGGAAGAGGGTCGGGGTGAGCGAGGTCGTGCTCCACACCCTGCCCGCCACATACGCGGTGTGCGCGATGAGCTTCCGCACGGGTGCGCCGATGGCCGACGTGCTGGAGGCGTGCGCCGCCGGGATCACCGAGTCGGGGGAGGCGAAGAACGCCCGCGAGGTGGCGCTGGCCGGCCCGCGCACGTCCGCCCGCATGCTCGCCGGGCTGCCCGCGATCGGAATCCTGCTCGGCTACGCCATGGGCGCAAACCCGCTGGGCTTCTTATTCACGACGCCGCTCGGGCAGCTTGCGCTGATGGCCGGGCTGGGTTTCGAGGTGGCGGGGCTGGTGTGGACGGGCCGGATGGTCGCTCGGGCGCGCGTGGAGGAGGCGTAGGTGTTGGTTTTGGTGGTGGTCGCGGCGGTGCTCGCGGCCGTGTGGGTGCCATGGCGGGTGCCTGGGCGGGTTTCGCCCGGGCCGGTGGGGCTTGGCGCTGTGAGACCCGGGCCGGTGGGGTGGGTGCGCGACCGGTTGGCCGGACTGGTCGGCGGTGGCGGCGTAGTGGGGCGCGGGGCCGTGGATACCGCCGTCGTGCTTGACCTGGCAGCGGCCGCGCTGTCCTCGGGGCTGTCGATCCCGGGCACGCTCAAGGCGCTCGACGTGGCGATTGGCGGGGCCGCCCGCACGCAGACGGCGAACCTGCTGCTCATGGGCGCTACCTGGGAGGAGGCGTGGGAGGAGCTCCCCCGCGATCGCCTGCGCGAGGCCCTGCGCGCGGCCTGGACGGACGGGGCCGCGCCCGTGCCGCTCATCCAGCGCAGTGCCCAGAGCCTGCGCCTGCAGCGCCAGCGCAACGCGAAGGAGGCGGCGGCCCGGCTTGGCGCCCGGCTCGTGCTGCCGCTTGGGCTGTGCTTCCTGCCTGCGTTTATCTTGCTGGGGATCGTGCCCGTGGTGGCGGGGGCGGCCGGCCGGCTGTTGGGAATGTAGGCATTTTCGCTGGCCGGGGGCTGTGTCAGCTGTGCGGCTCGGGCGTGGCGCAGTTTTTCCACAGGAGGGCTTGCGGGAGGGCAACTCGCTTTTCTGGATTATCGGCGTTTTCGGTTTTTGCGATTGAAGAGACTGGTGGTGTCACACAGGGTGACAAGCCCAAGACGGGCTACGAACAAGGCCCCGAGGGGCGTCCATGAAGGAGAGAGGAAGAAACAATGAAGAAGAAGTTCCTGACACCGCAGGTCGAGTCGGGCATGGTGTCGGCGGAGTACGCGGTCGGCACGGTGGCGACTACGTCCATCGCCGGGATCCTGATCTGGCTGGTCCAGCAGGACTGGTTCCGGCAGGGCATCGCGGAGATCTTCAAACGCATTTTCACGTACATGTGATCCTTCGGCGGGTGGGCGACGCCCACCCGCCGAAGCGGGCAGCTGTGGAAGAAAGGAGCGATGTGCACGCACATAGGTGGGTGAAGGACGCGCCGGCGGCCTCGCGGGTCTCCTCGAGGGTCTCTCTGCGAGTGTCCCCGCGGGCGGCCGAGCCGGGCATGGTCACGGCGGAATTCGCTATAACCTTGCCCGCCGTCATCCTCGTGGCCCTTGCTCTGATCTCCATGCTCGCGATGGGGTGGAAGCAGGTCGAGGTGGCTAACGAGGCAAAGGAGATCGCCCGGGAGTACTCCATCCAGGGCGGAACGAGCTTGGCCGAGCAGGCCACGGCCTCGGGGGCGGACGTGAAGGTCGGAGTGGAGGGGCAGGTTGTCACGGTGACGGTCACCCGCCACGGCCGCGGCCTGTACGCCTGGCTGGAGGTCGACTTCACCGGCACGCACCGGGCCATGATCGAGCCGGGGAGCCATGGCTAGGGCGCGGGCGGAGCAGGGCTCCGCGACAGTCACCGCGGCGGGGATGATCGCGGCGCTGACGGCGCTCGCCATCCTCATGTTCCAGCTGATCGCAGCGGCGGGGGAGCGGATGGAGGCGCAGAACGTTGCCGACCTGACGGCCGTGTCCGCCGCGATGGTCTACCGGGATACGGGTTCGCAGGCTCGGGCGTGCGCGCGGGCGGCAGAGCTGGCGCCAGGCTACGCCGTGGCATGTGAGGCAGAGGGGAGGAACATGCGCGTCACGGTCCGCAGCGAGTCGCGCTTCGCCTGGATCGTCGCCAGGCACGAGGCTAGCGCGGTGGCTGGCCCGGCTCGGGGCCCGTAGCGGCCGGCCAGGAGGCGAGCAGGTGGCGCAGCAGGGCGGTTGCCCCGTGCTTGTCGAGGGGCTCATTGTTGTTCCCACACTTGGGGGACTGCACGCAACGCGGGCAGCCGTGGGTGCAGTCGCAGGACTCGAGGGTGTCGAGCGTGGCGCGCAGCCAGTCCCCCGCGGCGTGGAAACCGCGGTCGGAGCAGCCGGCCCCGCCGGCCATCGCGTCGTGGACGATGATGGTGGCCTTCCCGGTCTGCGGGTGGGCGGCGGTGGACAGGCCGCCGATGTCCCATCGGCTGCACGTGGCGAAGAGTGGGAGGAGCGCGATCATCGTGTGCTCGGCCGCGTGCAAGGTGCCGGGGATGTCCGCCGTGCGGATGCCGCAGGCACGCAACGCTTCGGCGTCGATCGTCAACCACACCCCGGTTGTCTCCAAGCTACGCATCGGCATGCTCAGCGGATGTGTGCCCAGGTACAGGCCGTCGGCCACCCGTCGTACGTCGTAGCCGACTACCCGCGACTGCACGACCACCCGGCCGCGGCACCACGTGCCGTGGGGCAGGGCAACCTCGGCATCGGTGGAGAGGATCTCCACGGAGCTCTCCTCGCGGGCGAAGGTGCGGATGTCCTCCTCGCGGTGGCGGTGGACGAGGGCGACGTCGTCGGCGAGGCTCTCCACCATGTGGGCAACCCCCTGATGGAGGTAGATCGCGCCGGGGTGAACCGTGATGTCAGCGCGCGCCTGGTCGACGGTGCCGAGCAACGCACCCGATTCGGAGTCGATGATCGACACGGTTGTGCCCCCGCCGCGGATGTCAACCATGTCGTGCGGGTTGACGTGCAGCGCAGGGTTCCAAAACCAGCCGCGTGGGCGGCGCCGCAAAAGATCGGCCTCCTCCAGCTCCTCGAAGATCGCGGTGGAGGGCAGGGAGAAGATCTCCAAGTCTGCCTCCGTCAGCGGCGCTTCGGTGGCGGCCGCGCACAGGTGGCCGGGCAGGATCCACGGGTTGGTGGGGTCGAAGACGCTCATCTCGGGACTCGCCTCGAGGATGGACGGGTGGCTGAGGATGTACTGGTCGAGCGGGTTGTCCCGCCCGATGAGGATCGCCAGCCCACCCGCGCCGGCCCTCCCCGCTCGCCCGATCTGCTGGCGGAAGGACGCCTGCGTGCCAGGCCAACCCGTCACGACGACGGCGTCCAGACCCGAGATGTCGATGCCGAGCTCGAGCGCGGAGGTGGTGGCGAGGGCGCGCAGGTCGCCCGTGCGAAGCTGGCGTTCCAGCTCGCGGCGTTCCTCGGGCAGGTAGCCGCCGCGGTAGGCCGCCACGCTTCCTTCCAGGTGGGAGGCGCGCTCGTGGAGGATCTCCCGCGACACTTCGGCCACCCGCTCGGCGGCAGGGCGAGAGCGGACGAAGGTCAGGACGCGTGCGTCGGCGGCCACGAGGGTTGCGGTCAGCTCGCCGGCCTCGGTGTTGGCTGAGCGTCGGCGGACGTCGATGTTGCCCTCGTCGTCGATCGCGGCGGGCTTGTCGCCTTCGACCTGGCGGCAGGCAAGGGTGAGGATGTCACGTTGGCCGGCGGGCGAGCCGTCGTCGACGACGGCGGTGACCGGCCCGAAGGCCTGCCCGAGGAAGCGTTGGGCGGAGGCGGCCGGCTCGTAGGCGGTGGCGGAGAGGAAGATGACCGTGGGGGCGGCGCCGTAGTGGCGGGCCATGCGCAGTAGCCTGCGCACCACAAGCGCCACGTTGGAGGCGAAGGAGCCACGGTAGGAGTGAAACTCGTCGACTATCACGTAGGCCAGGCCGCGCCAGAGCCGCTGCCACATCTCCTGCCGGCCGAGTAGCCCGAAGTGGGCGAAGTCGGGGTTGGTCAGGACGATGTCGGCGCTGGTGCGCGCCCAGCTGCGGGTGGGGCCGTCGGCGTCGCCGTCGACGCTGGCCATGGCGATACGCGGGTCGACCAGGGCGGCGAGGCGGGAGAGCGAAAGCTCCTGGTCGGCGCCGAGTGCTTTCGTGGGTGCGAGGTAGAGCGCGGTGGGGCGGGAGCGGGCCGAGGCCAGCGACGTCGTGGCCCTACCCTCCACTATCGCGGAGAGCACGGGAACCCACGCGGCGAGGGACTTACCCGAGCCGGTGCCCGTGGCCACGACGACGTTGCGGCCGGCGCGGGCGGCGTTCGCGGCCTGCGCCTGGTGGATCCAGGGACGCTCCACGCCGATCTCGGAAAGCGCGCGGAGCACCTCGGGCGCCACCCACGGCCCCCATTCGCCGACGTGGGCCTCACGCGGCGGGATGACGACGTGGCCGGTGAGCTGGTCGGCGCCGTAGCTGCGGGCGACATCGAGAAGCATGATGCCAGTGTGCCACCTTGCGCCCCCGGTCGCGAGGCTACGGCTGTTCCCACGCCCAAGCCCCAGCCTTGCCGCCCCGCTCGGCGTCCCGCGGCGACGCGCCGTCAGCCGAGCGTAAAGAGGTCGCCGGGCTGGCAGTCGAGCGCCTCGCAGATCGCGGTGAGGGTGGTGAAGCGGACCGCGCGCGCCTTACCCGTCTTGAGGATGGAGAGGTTGGCCATGGTCACGCCGGTGCGTTCGGAGAGCTCGGTGAGGGTCATGGCGCGGGAGGCGAGGACGGCGTCGAGCGTGCACACGATCCGGTGATCCTTCTCAGACGACATAGTCGAGCTCCTCCCTCATGCGGGCGCCCTGGCGGAACGCTGCCCAGAAGGCCAGTGAGAGGATGCCTGCGAAGACGAGTGCGAGGGGAAGGAGGCCGGGGCCGGCCGCAATCGTCACCCCGTCTGCGTAGGTGGCGCCCTGGAAAGCGTCGGTGTCCTGCACGATGTGAGCGTAGGATGCCTTGTTGAGGACGTAGGTGAGGACGCCCCCGGCCAGGAGCAAGCCGGCGACCGTGCCCATGCGGGCGAGGGTGGCGCCGGCGAAGGCCTGGGCTCGGCTGATGCGGCGAATGACGTCCGTGCCGAGGATGAGCGCGGCGAGGAGCGTGAGGACGGTGACGGCGTCGTCGGCGACCGTCCAGGCGATCGTGGCCGACGAAACCCACGCCATAGGTACGCTCGATTCTCCGTTCATGCAGAAATTGGGCAGGTCGCACGCGTTGGCGGGTGTGCCGCCGATGTGCGAGCCGGCGGT
>JALEWQ010000109.1 GCA_022783305.1 Trueperella sp.
GCGTGGCGAGGTCGTGTCCCTCCTTGACCGTCCATCCGCCGGGAACCTGGAGGTCGACGTTGATGAAGCGCTCGCGGCCGGCCTGGCGGGTCTGCAGGCCGTGGAAGCTGATCGAGCCGGGCTCCGAGTAGCTGTGCAGGATCTCGACGATGGCGGCGTTTTCGGCGTCGGGAAGGGTGACGTCCATGAGGCCGGCGAGTGAGGTGCGCAGGAGCGCGAGGCCGGTCCAGATGATGTTGATGGCCACCGCGATGGCGATCAGCGGGTCGAGGATGTCCCAGCCCGTCACCATGACCAGGATCAGGCCGGCGACAACGCCGACGGAGGTGATGAGGTCGGTGAGCAGATGGCGCCCGTCGGCCTCGAGCGTGATCGAGCACTTCCTGCGGCCCACACGGATGAGATAGGCGCCTGTGGCGCCGTTGATAAGGGCGGCAAGGGTGGAGATGGCTAGGCCGATCCCGAGACTCTCCACCGGCTTGGGGTGGGTGAGGCGGCTGATCGCGGCGAAGATGATGAGGGCGGCGGCGCCGAAGATCATAGCGCCCTCGACTGCCGCGGAGAAGTACTCGGCCTTCGAGCGCCCGAAGGTGTAGCGCGAGCTGGCGGGCTTGGCGGCCAGCGTGAGAGAGATAAGCGCGATGATCGCGGCCACGAGATTGACCACCGATTCCATCGCATCCGACAGGAGCGAGACGGAGCCGGTGGCGAGGTAGGCGCCCGCCTTGAGACCAATGGTCGCGACGGCGACGCCGATCGAGAGCCACGCGTAGGGTGCGAGGTTTTGCCGTGGCCGAGTATCTTGGGTCATGTTTCTATTGTCACCCGAGCCGGAGCCGATGGAAACTAACAGGTCAGGGACTTTAGGCACACTTCGCTATAATGAAATGGTCGGTTTAGGAGTCGTGAAATCCAGGCACGTGACCACCACCACCGCGCAGATGCCGCGCTGGGAGTGCCAAAATGGCGCAAAATCTGGCATTATGGTTCGTTGTACTCAGGCATCGCCAGGTCCCTCTCACCGTGGTGATGTCTCAGTCCGGGCAAAGACCAGACGCATGATTTCCCACGTTTCCGGTTGGCGCCCACCAAACATGAACTAGGAGTGACCGCTAAGTGGCAGTCAAGATTCGTTTGAAGCGTATGGGCAAGATTCGCGAGGCCCACTACCGCGTCGTCGTCGTCGATTCTCGCAAGAAGCGCGACGGGCGCGTCATCGAGGAGATCGGTTACTACAACCCGAACACCGAGCCGTCGGTGATCGACATCAACTCGGAGCGTGCTCGTTACTGGATCTCGGTCGGCGCCCAGCCCTCCGAGCCGGTGCTCGCGCAGCTGAAGATCACGGGTGATTGGCAGGCGGCCAAGGGCCTTGAGGGTGGCTCCACCCTCAAGACGGCCGAGGCCGTGGACATCGCCGCACAGCGCGAAGAGGCCACCAAGGCCGTCCAGGCTGAGGCTGAGAAGCGTCGTGCCGACAAGGCGAAGGCTCGTGAGGAGGCCGAGGCGGCCGCCAAGGCCGAGGCCGAGGCTGAAACCGACGAGGCTCCGGCAGAGGCTGAGGAAGCGTAATGCTTGCTGACGCCTTGGAACACCTCGTTCGCGGAATCGTGGACAACCCGGATGACGTGGAGGTCACCTCGCGCAATACCCGCCGCGGTGAACTCCTTGAGGTTCGGGTCAATCCTGAGGACCTCGGGCGCGTGATCGGCCGCAACGGCCGCACGGCCAAGGCGTTGCGCTCCGTGATCGGTGCACTCGCCACGGAGGGCCCGGTCCGCGTTGACGTGATCGAAACCGATCTGTAATCGCTTCCGTGAGGGACCCGCCAGGCTTGGCGGGTCCTTTGCTATAGGGGCACGATAGAGAACACAAGAGACGAGAAGGGGTAGGCATGCAGCTGACGGTGGCGATCGTGGGCGCGGCCCACGGGCTCAAGGGCGAGGTCAAGCTCGACGTGCGGACGGACGATCCGGAGCGGCGCTTGGCCGTGGGGGCGGCACTGGAGACCGACCCTGCGGACATGGGGCCGGTGACCATCGCCTCCCGGCGCGAGTACAAGGGCGCACAGTACGTGCGCTTCGCCGAGTACTCAGACCGGACGGGCGCCGAATCCCTGCGCGGGGTGAAACTGGTCATCGAATCTGACGAGGACGAGGCCGAGGAGGATGCCTGGTTCCCGCACGAACTTGAGGGCCTGGAGGCGCTCGATCCGGAAGGCTATGAGCTGGGAGTGGTTGTCGGCCTCGAGCCGATGCCCGCCCAGGACCTCCTGGTGGTGCGCGAGCCGGACGGCATCCTCACCCGTGTGCCCTTCGTCAAGGAGATCGTCACCGAGGTCGACCTCGAGGATCACTGCGTCGTCATCGACGCACCCGCCGGGCTCTTCTCGCCCGATGAGCTCGTCATCTCCGAGGAAACAGAGGGGCACTAGCATGCGTTTCGACATCATCTCCGTGTTTCCCGAGTTCTTCTCCGTCCTCGACTTGTCGCTCGTGGGCAAGGCCCGCGAGCGAGGCATCATCGACGTGGAGAGTCACGACCTGCGTGCCTGGACCACCGACGTCCACCGCACCGTCGACGACGCTCCCTTTGGCGGCGGCGCCGGAATGGTGATGAAGCCGGACGTGTGGGGGAAGGCGATCGACGACGTCGTCGCCCCGGGTCGCGTCGTGCTTGCGATACCGACGCCGTCGGGCGTGCCGCTCACGCAGCGGGCGTGCTGGCAGCTGGCGGAGTCGGACCAGATCATCATCGCCTGCGGACGTTACGAGGGGATCGACGCCCGGGTGGCCGAGCACTACCGCGCGGCCGGCATGGAGGTGGTTGAGTTCTCGCTCGGGGACTACGTGCTCAACGGGGGTGAGGTGGCGGCGATCGCGCTGGTCGAGGCCGTTTCGCGGCTCGTACCCGGGATGGTGGGCAACCCCGAATCCCTGCGCGAGGAATCGCATGGGGAAGAAGGCCTGCTCGAGTACCCGGTCTACACCAGACCCACGAGCTTTCGCGGTATCGACGTGCCAGAGGTTCTCACCTCAGGCGACCACGGGAAGGTGGCGCGCTGGCGGCGCGACCGCGCCCTCGAGCGCACGGCTGCCCGACGCCCGGACATGATTGCCGCCCTAAGCGCCGACGCGCTCGACAAGAAGGACCGGGCCACGCTCGTCCGGCTCGGCTGGGTGGTCGGGCGAAAGCCCGAGCGCGTCGTCGTGACGCAGGCACAGCCCGAGGAGGCCAAGCAGGTAGCTGAACTGGCCACCCGGCTCTTCCCGGACGCCTGCCCGCCCGACATGAGCGAAGCGGACATCGCGGCCTTTACCGCCGAGAACCTGAGCCGGGAGCGCTTCTCCGGCTACATCGCGGACCCGCGCTACCTCACGATGGTGGCGCGGGTGGGCGGGCAGCTTGCCGGCTATTCGCTCTCCTTCTTTCCGGCAGGACAAGAAGATAGGGCCGAGGCACTGGCGGCCGGGGCGCCGGAGCGAGTGGTGCTCGATGGCGTCCCACGCGAGGGTGACCTCGTCTACCTCTCAAAGCTCTACGTGGACGCCCCTTGGCGCGGCAGTGGCATCTTCGACATCCTTATGAGGCAGACGCTGGCCGAGATTGGTCGGCGCGCGCAGGGTAGCGAGCCCTACGTGTGGCTCGGAACCAACACGGCCAACAAGCGCGCTATCCGCGCCTACAAGCGCTTCGGATTCGTCGTAGCGGGCCAGCGCGAGTTCACGGTGGGTGAGCAGCTCAACAAGGATCTCACTTTGGCGATCCGGGCGCGTGTGGCACAATTGTAGGGCTTGTGTGGGATTTCTGGCCTGCCGCAGGGGGCCCGATCCGGCTGCAAGATCTTTCCGACGAACGGGCACGTGCCCGGAAAGCACTCTGACCTGCGCGCAGGGTGGTTGAGAAGATAATGAACATTATCGACAAGATTAACGAAGCGTCGTTGACCGAGCGTCCCGCCTTCCGCGCGGGTGACACGGTGAAGGTCAACGTGAAGGTCGTTGAAGGTCAGCGTCACCGCATCCAGGTCTTCCAGGGTGTCGTCATCGACCGCAAGGGTGGCAATGGCATCGGCGCGACTTTCACCGTTCGCAAGGTCTCCTTCGGCGTCGGCGTGGAGCGCCGCTTCCCGCTTCACTCCCCGAACGTTGACTCCATCGAGGTCGTCAGCCGTGGCCGCGTCCGCCGCGCCAAGCTGTACTACCTGCGTGACCGTCACGGCAAGGCCGCGAAGATCCGCGATATCCGCACCGACGCTTAAGCGTTGTGGACAGGGAGCACCCGCAAGGGTGCTTCCTTCTTATTCGCTAATCCCGCAGATGTCACACCGAAAACGGGAAGATGGTGTGGCACCTGCGGGATTAACGTTTCGCGCGGGCAATTGATGGACGGAACGTGGGCCGGGTGTCGGTGTTACGTGCGGCTCGAATGCGAACGCTGTCGGCGAATTCACGCCCAGACACCCCCGCTCCGCACGGACGGCCGAGGGCGCGTGCCGTAGTGTAGACCTCAGCAAGAGGAGGCGCGATGGAGGAAACCCAAGAGACGAGCATGCCGCCGTCGTACCCGCCCGAGAGCCGTGCCACCCCGAGCCGGACCGAGGCCGCGGAGGTCAGCACCAAGAAGCGGATCGGCTCCGTCGTACTCGAGTTCGCCACGATCATTGCCATCGCCCTGCTCATCTCGGTCGTCATCAAGACCTTCTTCGCGCAAGCCTTCGCCATCCCCTCCGAGTCGATGGAGAACACCCTCATCCCGGGGGATCGGATCCTCGTCAACAAGCTCGCGGACTCGGAGGAAGACCTCAATCGTGGCGACGTCGTCGTGTTCGTTGACCCCGGCAACTGGCTGAGCGATTCGGCCAAGCCGCACTACACGGGCGTCCAGAAGGCTCTGATCAACCTCGGCGAGCTCGTGGGCATCGTCCCACAGAACGTGGGCGACCACCTGGTTAAACGGATTATCGGCCTGCCCGGCGACCACGTGACGTGCTGCAACGACGGCCTCATCACGGTCAACGATGTTCCGATCATGGAAACCTATATCAAGCCCGGCTCAGCGCCCTCAGACACCGCGTTTGACGTCGTGGTGCCCGATGGTCACGTGTGGGTCATGGGAGATAACCGCGACCGCTCGAAGGATTCCCGCTACCACCAGCAAGCTACAGGCTTCGGCTTCGTGCCGATCACGAACATCGAGGGCCGGGCATGGCTCACAATCTATCCGCTCGGTCGGATGGGCACGATCCCCTCGGCTAGCGAGGTGTTCGCTAACGTTGATAGTCCCTGATCGCCAGGTCGAACTCAGCGTGCTGCGTGAGCTGGCGGCCGGCGGTGGGCGCTACCTCGCGGGGGTCGATGAGGTCGGGCGCGGAGCGCTCGCCGGACCGGCCACGGTGGGGATCGCCGTCGTCTCCCTCGACACTCCCGGCGACTTCCCGGCGGGGCTACGCGATTCGAAACTCATGACCCCGGCGGCGCGCACACGCGTCGTCGGGCAGGTGCGCCGATGGGCGGACGCCGTCGCCGTGGGGCACGCCGGTGCCGACGTCGTCAACCGCTGGGGTATTATCGGGGCGTTGAGGTACGCCGCCGCGGAGGCGCTGTCCCAGTTGGACCTGCCTATCGCGGGGGTGCTCCTGGATGGCAGTCACGACTGGTGGACCCCCTCCGAATTGCCGATCGGGCCGCAGCTGCCGGCCTACCCCGTCCACATGGAGGTCAAGGGGGATGCGCGGTGCGCGGTGGTGGCCGCGGCGAGCGTTGTGGCCAAGGTGGAACGTGACGAGCTCATGAGGCGACTCGGGGCCCAGTATCCGGGCTACGATTGGGAACGGAATAAGGGATACTCCTCGCCGTCGCACATCACGGGCCTGCGTGAGCTCGGCGCGAGCGTGCACCACAGGACAAGCTGGAAACTACCTGGATTGGAGTCGGGAAAATGAGTGAGCTGGAGAACTACGAAGCTGACGCCGAGCTAGGGCTGTACCGCGAGTATCGAGACGTGGCGAACCTGTTCCAGTTCGTGGTGGAGACTGAGCGGCGCTTCTACCTGGCCAACGACGTCGACGTCAAGGTTCGCGCCTCCGCCGCCGGAGACGTCTTCTTCGAGGTGACGCTGACGGACGCATGGGTCTGGGACATCTTCCGACCCTCCCGCTTCATCCGGGGTGCGCGTATCGTCACGTTCAAGGACGTGAATGTGGAGGAGCTGAACAAGCCCGACCTCTCTCGCGGGCTCGACTTCGAGTAGCGAGATTCCGCGAAATAAATCTATCCACAGTTCCCCTCGGGTGTGCCTCACCCACATTTGCGGCATTCGCGCCATCGCGAGAATGCGTTTACTGCTGAAATCGTCTCTATGACGAACAACGAATTAGGCGCATGGGGCGAAAACCTCGCCGCAACATATCTGACACAACAGGGCTGGACGATCCTCTCTCGTAACTGGCGCACGCGCGGGGGTGAGATCGACATCGTGGGCTTCGACCCGCTACGCAACGCCATCGTGGCGGTTGAAGTCAAGACACGGCGCACGCACAGGGCGGGCACCCCCGCCGAGGCCGTGACGGCGCTGAAGGTGAAACGCATCAAGAGCCTGCTACTCCAGTGGCTCCTGGATCACCGCTCCTTCGGCACGCAGATCGGCGTGGATGTGGTCACGGTTGACCTGTCCGGCGATCACCACGACCTCACCCACCTCAAGGGGGTGGAGTCATGACGGGTGCGATCGCCGGCACAGTGGGGCGTGCCAACACCCTGTCCGTGGTGGGGGTTCAGGCCGTCCCCATCCTCGTCGAGGCTGTCCAACTCAACGGCCTGCCCAGCTTCCACATTGTTGGGCTTCCCGACGCGGCGGTCAACGAGGCGCGCGAGCGCCTGCGGGCCGGCTTTCACGCCATCGGGATTACCTGGCCCAACCGGCGCCTCACGGTCAACCTTTCGCCGGCGGACGTGCTGAAATCCGGCACCGGCTTCGACCTGTCGATCGCGGTGGCGATTCTCGGCTCGATCGGATTCGAGGTGGGGCGCTCGGCCGTGGTCATGGGAGAGCTCGGCCTGGACGGTTCGGTGCGGCCCGTGCGAGGGATCCTGCCCGCCCTGCTCGCGGCGAAGGATGCCCAGGTCGCGATCGTGCCGGAGGCGAACCGAGACGAGGCGATGCTCGTGGACGGCATCGAGGTTATCGGCGTTCACCACCTGGCACAAGTTGCGCACATGTGCGGGGTGCCGGGCGTCCTCGTCCCGCCGCCCGCGCAGCTCAGCGCCGAGACTCTCGAGGTGCCCGAGGCGGTGGCGGATGTTGCCGACGTGTGCGGCCAGGAGGAGGCTATCCTCGCTCTCCAGGTGGCGGCCGCGGGCGGGCACCACATGCTCATGGTCGGTCCGCCCGGGGTCGGCAAGTCCATGCTCGCCCGCCGGATGCCCGGCATTCTTCCCGATCTCAGCCAGGCAGACGCGCTGGAGGTGGCCGCGATCGCATCGCTGACGGGCGCGCGGGTGACCTCTCTTCCCGTCCACCCGCCGTTCGCCGCGCCGCATCACACCGCGACGGCGGTGGCGCTGGTTGGTGGCGGATCGCGGGTACCTCGCCCTGGGGCAATCACGGCAGCCCACCGCGGCGTGCTCTTCATGGACGAGTTCCCCGAGTTCGCCCCTCGCGCGATCCAGTCTCTGCGCCAGCCCCTTGAGGACGGCTGGATCGACGTGGCACGTGCGAAGGCAAGCGTGCGCTTCCCCGCGCGCTTTCAGCTCATCGCTGCGGCCAACCCCTGCCGGTGCGGGCGGCGGCTCGACCCGGGAGCCGCGTGCACCTGCACCTCGCGCGACATCCGCCTCTACGAGGCATCCCTTGGGGGACCGGTGCGCGATCGGATCGATATCCACGTCACCCTCCGGCGCCCGTCGAAGGCGGACCTTCGCCGGGGCGGAAGCTCCTCCAGCGGGCAGCTGAAGCAGGCGGTGGCGGCGGCCCGGGAGCGGCAAGCGCACCGGCTGGCTGGCCTCGGCCTCGCTCGCAACGCCGACGTGCCCGGATCGTGGCTGCGGCGCCACACACCAATCCAGGGCGTCACGCTCACGCGCATCGACGAGGGTCTGTCCAAGGGCCAGCTCTCGCTTCGTGGCTATGACAGGATTTTGCGGCTGGCCTGGTCGATTGCCGACCTCGCCGCGCACGATCGGCCCAGCGACGACGACATCGCGGCGGCCTTCATGCTCAGCGGGAGGGTGGATTCGTGAACGAGCTACAGGCGCGAATCGAGTGGTCGCGCATGACGGAGGGCGCCGACCCCGCGGCGCACACGCTCATCGAGCACCTCGGGCCGGTCGGCGCGCTCGAGGCGGTCAAAGACGGGGAGTTTGAGCCGCGCATGCGCGCCCAAGTCGAGCGTTGGCGTCATCGGCTTTCCCGCCAGGAGCCCTTCCACATGCGGGCCCTCGAGGCGAGCGGGGTAAGCGTGGTTGGGCCGGAGGATCCGCTCTGGCCGAGCCAACTCAATGACCTGGGAGCCGAGGCGCCCCTCCTCCTGTGGGTCAAGGGGAACCCGGCGGTGCTTGCCACGCGCTCGGTGGCAATCGTCGGCTCGCGCGCGGCCTCCACCGTAGGCTTGCGCACGGCGCGAGATTTCGCCTTCGAGATATCGGGGGAGGCGACCGTCGTGTCGGGTGGGGCCTTCGGCATCGACGCCGCCGCCCACCAGGGCGCCCTCCTTGCTGGTCACCCCACGGTCATCGTCAGCGCGGGCGGCGCCGACCGCGTCTATCCCCGCTCCCACGAATCCCTTTTCGCCAAGGCGTTGGAGGCCGGGGGTGCGGTGATTTCCGAATCGCCGCTGGGGGCCGCCCCACAGCGTTTCCGTTTCCTTGCCCGCAACCGGATCATCGCCGCGCTCGCTCAGGCCACCCTCGTGGTGGAAGCGCCGGTGCGCTCCGGCGCGCTCTCGACTGCTCGCCACGCGCTCGCCATCGGCCGGCCCGTCGGGGCCGTCCCGGGTCCGATCGATATGGCCCAGAGCCAGGGTTGCATCGACCTATTGCGCAACGGCGCCACCGCGATAGGGGCCGTGGCCCACCTGCGAGAACTCATCGGCCCGATCGGAGTTCAGGACCAACTTGCCGCTGACTTCTTTGCCGGCGGGGTGGACGATGGTTTCGACATGCGCGATCAGCGCGCCTTCGACGCGGTGCCGCTCGTGCGCGCAAAGGGCCCGGCCTCGATCGCCGCGACGGCGGGGATGGCGCTGCCGGAAACCCTTGCCGCCCTCGGGCGCCTGGTGCTCGCCGGGCGTGTGGAAGAGCGCGACGGGCGCTACCGGCGCACTAAGGTGAAGGCATGAGCGTCGAGACGATCCTGAACGACTACGCCCGCGATCTGGGCGTGCGCCGCGGCCTGTCCGAGCACACCGTCACCGCCTACACCGCCGAGGCGCGAGCCTTCCTCGACTTCTTGGCGTCCAATTCCGACGATGTGGCGGGCGCGCTCGGCTACATTGAGCTCGCCGACCTGCGTTCCTGGCTTGCCGCCCGCCAAGAGGAGGGCCACGCGCGCGCCTCCATGGCCCGCCACGCGGCGGCAATCCGCAGCTTTACCCGCTGGCTCCACAAGAACGGATACCTCGATTCTGATCCCGGCGTTCGGCTTACATCCCCGAAGGCTGACAACAGGCTTCCCCAGGTGCTCACCCAGTCCCAGGCCAAGCGCCTGGTCGACGTGGCGGCGGCCCGCGCTGCTCAGGAGGGTGGGTTGAGCGTGCGGGACTGGGCCATGGTGGAGCTGCTCTACGCCTGCGGAATCCGCGTCAGCGAGCTGGTTGGCCTGGATGTGGACGCCATCCAGCCAGACATGACACTGCGGGTGGTGGGCAAGGGTAACAAGGAACGCATCGTCCCCTTTGGTCGGCCCGCCCGCGAGGCGCTCTCGCAGTGGCTCGCGGTGCGGACGGACTTCCTCAAGGGCAAGAATCCGGCAGTATTCCTAGGCAAGGCAGGGCGCCGGATCGACCCCCGCATGGTGCGCACGATCCTCGACCGGCTCACCGACCTGGCCGACCTTCCCCACATCGGCCCGCACGCTCTGCGCCACTCGGCCGCCACTCATCTGCTTGATGGTGGCTCCGACCTGCGCAACGTCCAGGAGATCCTCGGCCATTCCTCGCTCGGGACCACCCAGCGTTACACCCACGTCAGTGCCGAGCGTCTGCGGGCGGCCTTCGGTCAGGCCCACCCGAGGGCCTAAAAGCGCTCGAGCGGCGTTAGCCAGCCCGGCGCCCGGACCGGTGCCGGGCGCGGCGACTACTCGTAGAGACGGATAGGGCCCCACAGCAGGGATAGCGGATCGAGGTAATCGTCCTGGCCGCGCTTGGCTCCCCAGTGCAGGCAGGAGGAGGGCGAGCAGTGTTCGCCTCCCACGTGCCCGATAATCGCGCCACGCGAGACGACGTCGCCGCGCACGACGGCGGGGGAGACCGGCTCGTAGGTGGTGCGAATGCCGTCGGCGTGCTCGATCGAGACCAGCTCGCGATCGTTGAGCGTGCCCGCATAGATCACCCGCCCGTCGGCCGCCGCATACACGGGCTGGCCCGCGCCAAGCGCCAGATCCACGCCGCGATGCCCGGCGTTCCAGTTCTGCGCACCGGGTGCGAACGGGCGGAGCACGGGTACCTCGACGCCCGAGGGCCAGGAGTACTCAACGCTGGCTGGAATGACGGGCGCCACGACTTCAGGGGAGGACGGCTCGCCGAGGGTGAGCGCGCCGCCGAGTGAAACGAGACTGAGTGCAACGATGATCTTCTTCATGCCTCAAGGCTTTCAAATTCCGTGCGCACGAAACGCCGATCAACGCCCAAATGTGGAGGAGTGCCCCGCCTGCGCGGCTGTGGACAAGAAAGCTGGTCTGCCATGAGCCCGCGTTCAGCGCGGCAAGCAGCGTATATCGCGGCAAGCAGCGCCCCGGCGTCGTGGCAAGCAGCGCCCCGGCGTCGTGAAGCAGCGCCCCGGTGTCGTGAAGCAGCGCCTACTTGCCGCCCTTGCGCTTGTCCTTACGCTTGGCATCCTTGCGCCGCGAACGCCGGCGCAAGTTGGTCTTGTGCTCGCGCTTGAGAATGCGCCGGGAGTCAGCCAGGAGGTTCATCTGCCGCACGGGCAGGATCCACCTGAAGCGTCGGGCGGCCAGGCCAAAGACGAGGCACAGGAGGATCGCCAGACCCATCCCTAGCTGGTACATGTTGTGCTGTTGGAACACGACCATGATCCCCGCCGCGGCGATGGAGATGGTGGCGTAGAGGGGATTGGAGCCGAAGATCGCGGGGGTCTGGCGTACAAGCGCGTCGCGCATCACCCCGCCGGCGGTGGCGGTGATGACGCCAAGAAAAATGGAGGGGATCGGGGCCAAGCCCGCGGTGATGCCTTTCGCGGCGCCGGTGGCGGACCAGCACCCGAGAGCCAGGACGTCGGCGAGGGTCAGGCCGCGCCGCGCCCACGGCCCGTCAAGGGGAACCAGGTAGGCGAAGGCGGAGGCGCCGATCGCGCCGGCGAGGTACCACGGATCGGTCAGTGCGACGGGGAAGCCTATTCCAAGCAAGGAGTCGCGGATCATGCCTCCGCCGAGGGCGGTGAGGATGCCGAGCGTGAGGTAGCCGATGATGTCGTATTCGAGCGTGCGGGCGAGGGAGGCGCCAATGACGCCGTAGGCGATGACGCCCGCGACGTCCACGAAACGGAAGAGAACCTCGGGATCCACGCCGCACCTTCCTGCAGAGATTGACTATCCGATTCATTGTGCCCCTCCCTCGAGCCGAATGTCAGCTCGGGTCACGGGTCGTGCGATGTAGGCAACACCACCGATCGTGGGCGATTTTGGTCTTGGAGATCACCGGTGGCGCTGGATAAACTGGGAAAGCTGTCATTTATGACAGACTTCGCGTGCTCGCTCGCCGCAAGGCCTTCCGCGCATCGGTCCGATGGTGTGCGTGGAATGGGGCACCAGGGCCTGCCGCAGGGTGTGGCGGGCAGATAACCGTAAAACCAAGCGCGGGAAGACCGCGCTGTGAGAAAGGACGACCATGGCAGTCGTTTCCATGCGCCAGCTGCTTGAAGCCGGCGTCCACTTCGGGCACCAGACCCGTCGCTGGAACCCCAAGATGAAGCGTTTCATCCTCAACGATCGTAACGGCATCTACATCATTGATCTTCGTAAGACGGTTGACGACATCAACCGCACCTACGAGTTCGTCAAGGAGACCGTCGCCCACGGGGGCAACATCCTTTTTGTCGGCACCAAGCGTCAGGCCCAGCGCCCGATCCGCGAGCAGGCGGAGCGCGTGGGCATGCCCTACGTCAACGAGCGTTGGCTCGGCGGCATGCTGACCAACTTCTCCACCGTCAACGCCCGCATCCAGCGTCTCAAGGAGCTTGAGCTCATCGACTTCGACGACGTCGCCGGCTCCGGTCGCACCAAGAAGGAACTTCTCATGATGCGTCGCGAGAAGGAGAAGCTGGAGCGCACGCTCGGCGGTATCCGCGACATGGGCAAGGTTCCCTCTGCCATCTGGATCGTCGACACGAACAAGGAGCACCTCGCGGTTGCCGAGGCTCACAAGCTCAACATGTCGGTGTGCGCGATCCTCGACACGAACTGCGATCCCGACGACGTCGATTACGGCATCCCGGGCAACGACGACGCGATCCGGTCCATCGATATCCTGACCCGCGTGGTCGCTGACGCCGTCGCCGAGGGGCTTGTGGCCCGTGGTGGTGGCGCCAAGGACGAGGATCCCATGCCCGAGTGGGAGCGCGAGCTCCTCGAGGGTGACGCCGACGAGGCGGCCCCCGCTCCGGCTGAAGCTGCCCCGGCCGAGGCTGCTCCGGCTGAGGCCGCGAGCGCCGCCCCCGCCGAGGCCCCGGCCACGGAGGCCCCGGCCGAGACCACCGACAACGCCTAAGCCTAAGGAAGATCAACATGGCAATTTCTGTTGCAGATATTAAGGCCCTTCGTGAGAAGACCGGCGCCGGCATGATGGACGTGAAGAAGGCTCTGACCGAGGCCGACGGCGACACCGCCAAAGCTGAGGAGCTCCTGCGTCTCAAGGGCCTGAAGGTCGCCGCCAAGCGCGAGGGACGCACGGCCTCCAACGGCCTGGTCCTGTCCCACATCGACACTACCGATGCGGGCATGAGCGGCCTCATCATTGAGGTCAACGCGGAGACGGACTTCGTGGCGAAGAACGAGAAGTTCATCGCCTTCGCCGAGGGCATCCTCTCCGCCGCCGTCGAGGCGGGCGCGAAGACGACCGACGAGGTCCTGGCAGCAGCCCACCCCGAGGGCACCGTCAAGGACGCCGTGGACAACATGATCGGCATCATCGGCGAGAAGCTGGGCGTGGGTGCCGTTGAGTACCTCGCTGGCGAGCACGTCGAGGCCTACATGCACAAGACGGCGGTTGACCTGCCGGCCCAGGTGGCCGTCATCGTCGCGACCGACGCCGCTGGCAAGGACATCGCCCACGACGTCGCCGTTCACGTGGCCGCGATGTCCCCGGCATACCTCTCCGAGGAGGACGTGCCGGAGGAGGAGCTCGAGAACGAGCGCCGCATCGCCACCGAGCTGACCATCGCCGAGGGCAAGCCCGAGAAGGCTGTGCCGAAGATTGTCGAAGGTCGCCTCAAGGGCTACTTCAAGCAGGTCTGCCTGCTTGACCAGCCCTACGCTCGCGACCCGAAGATGTCGGTGGGCCAGGTGGCGCAGGCCGCCGGCGCCACGATCACCGGCTTCAAGCGCGTTCGCGTTGGCCAAGAGTAAGGGCTAGTTCACTGGTGTGGGGTGCGATGAAATCGCACCCCACACTGGCTTAACCGACCCTGTCCGCTCGGAGGCTGCATGGTTGCGCCGGCGGATGGTGCCCGATTAGCTGGCAGATGAAAAGTTGCGCCCGGCGCGCGAGCGCGTGCGACCCGCGCGATAATGAGGGTCTGGAGAAGGGGGAGAACAACGTTGAGTATTGTTGTGGCCTACAAGTATGCGCCCAATCCGCAAGATGCCAAGGTTCTTGCCGACGGCGAGATCGACTGGACACGCGCGAAGGCGGCCGTGTCGGAGTCGGATCCAGTGGCGATGGAGATGGGTCGGCGGGTCGCCGCCGCGGCGGACACAGAGCTCGTGGGCATCTCGGTGGGCACCTCGCAGGTTGCCTCCCCGATGGCGCGCAAGAACGCAATGTCCCGGGGCTTTGATCGCGGCCTGATCCTCGCAGACGACGCCGTGAGCGCCTGGTCCGCCACGCAGGTGGGTGCGGCGCTCGCCCAGCTGGTGGGCAAGGTTGGCGACGTCTCGCTTGTGCTGACTGCGGATTCCTCGGTGGACGAGGCCGCGGGTGTCACCCCCGCGCTGATTGCTGGTTACCTTGGCTGGCCCGCCATCCTCGACGTGGCAGACGTCGAGGTTGAGGACGGCGGCTTCCTGCTCACCCAGCGAATCAAGGGTGGGACCCGCACGCTGCGCGTGACCGGTCCGGCCGTCGTCGCCACCACCTCGGATGCGACCACCCCGGCCGTGCCGTCGATGAAAGACATCCTCGCGGCGGGTAAGAAGCCCGTGGACGTGCTCACTGGCGCCGACGTGGAGGCCGCCGGAGCCCCGCTGAAGGTCGTCGGCCGTAAGCGCCCCGTCAAGGTGGAGCGCCAGGGCAAGATGTTTGGAACGGCCGCCGAGCTGGTGGCGGCCCTGCGTGAGGACGGGGTGCTGTAGATGACCACCTGGATTGTGACCGCTGTTTCTGAGATCTCCACGCTCGTCGCGTTGGCGCAGGGGGAGAAGGTCGGCGTCGTCGTCGGGGATGCCCCGGTCGGTGGTGTGGATCGGGTGATCCGCATTGAGACCGGCGGTGCGCCGGCCGAGGCGCTGGCGCCGCTCGTCGTGGAGGCGGTAGACGCCCAGCCGGGCGATCTCATCCTCGTGGCGAATAACCCCGCGGGGCGTTCCCTGGCGGGCGCGCTGTGCGCAGCGAAGAACGTCCCCCTGCTACGCAACGTGCGCGAGCTTTCGGCAACGTCCGCAACGCTGAGTCGCTTCGGCGGCAAGGTTGAAGAGAGCGTGCAGTTCGCCGGCCCGGCCCTCGCCCTGGTGAGCGAGGGCGAGCGAGTCGAGGGCGACGTCGCGGGCGAAACCGTGTCGGGCGCGGGCTACGACGTCAGCGTTGTGGCTGAGGACATCCACCCCGGCGCTCAGGTCAACCTGGGAGGTGCCACTCGCATCGTCGGGGTCGGGCGCGGATTTGTGGCCCAGGAGGATCTCGAGCTCGCGCGCGAGCTCGCCCGCGCCATTGGAGCGGAGGTCGGGTGTACCCGCCCACTGGTGGAGGGTCACGGTTGGTTCGACCGCGATTCCTACCTCGGCGTCTCGGGACACACCGTCGCTCCGGATCTCTACATCCCGGTCGGCATTTCCGGCCAGATCCACCACACGGCGGGCATCGATGGAGCGCAGACGATCGTCGTCATCAATAACGACGAAACCGCGGCAATGTTCGAGCTGGCCGACTACGGTATCGTCGGGAACCTGTACGAGGTGTTGCCGAAGATGATCGAGGCGCTCAAGGCATAGCGACGAAGGGGGCTGGCATGGACTACGATTTCGACGTCATCGTCGTGGGCGCGGGGGTGGCAGGAAGCGTGGCTGCCACGGCGCTCGCCCGGCAGGGCCACGAGGTGTTGCTCGTTGAGCGCGGCACCGAGCCGGGGGCAAAGAACCTCTCCGGTGGCGTGTTCTACAGTCGGGTGATGGATGAAGTCTTCCCCGGATTCGCCCAGGCGGCCCCCGTTGAGCGCGTCATCACGCGCAACACGTTGAGCTTCCTCAACGCCGCCTCGGCTGTCAACATCGACTACTGGGATCAGCGCCTAGCCAGCCCCGTCAACGCCGTATCCGTGCTACGCGCCCACCTGGACCCCTGGCTGGCCGAGCAGGCCGAGGAGGCCGGCGTCAGCCTTATCAGTGGCGTCAAGGTCGACCGGCTACTGCGCGGAGATACACACTTTTATGGAATCGAGGCCGCAGGCGAGGAAATGACAGCCAAGGTCGTCATCGCCGCCGACGGCGTGAACTCCTTCCTCGCCCAGGGCGCGGGCGTGCGAGCCAAGCAGCCTACGAAGAACCTCGGGCTCGGGATCAAATCCGTCATCCAGATCGGCGAGGACGCCGTGCGGGAGCGCTTTAACCTGACGGGCAGTGAGGGCGCCGCCTACGCCCTGGTGGGGGACGCCACGATGGGCGTGCCGGGCGGCGGCTTCATGTACACCAATAGGGACTCGGTCTCGATCGGCGTGGTCCTCATGCTCGAGCGCCTGACGGCCTCGGGCCTGACGTCCAGCGACATTCATGACCACCTGCTCTCCCACCCGTTCCTCGCGCCCTTCCTCGAGGGCGGCGAGCTCCTGGAATACGGGTGCCACCTCGTGGCCGAAGGCGGGCAGGCGATGCAGGAGGGAATCGTCCACGACGGCCTGATCCTCATCGGCGACGCCGCCGGCTTCACGCTCAACACGGGACTCACCGTGCGGGGGATGGACCTGGCTGCGGGCTCGGCGCTGGCCGCCTCGAAGGCCGTCCACGCCGCCTTGGAGGCGGGAGACTATTCGCGCCTCGCATTGCAGGCCTATGTGGACGAGTACGAGGCGACGTTCGTGGGCAAGGACATGCGCACCTACCGCCACGCCCCCGGCTTCCTCGAGAACGCCCCACTCATGTTCGGCCCGGCTGGCAGGCTCGCGGCGGAGGTTTTCTACGGCGTCTACAACCACGACCTGCGCCCGCGCCGGCACATCGCTAAGGTTGCCCTCGACGCCATGCGAGGCTCGGGCGTCCGGATGAGCGAGCTTGTGACTACCAGCCTTCGCGCACTTCGGGCACTCTAGGAGGCAGAAATGGTATTCGAACCGGGTGGCGTGAACGAGCGCCTCGCGAAGAACGTCTTCCACACCGACGCCGTGGCGCACATCGAGATCAACCAGGAGCTCGCCAAATCCACGGGCACGGGAAAGCGGATCGTCGCGATCTGCCCCGCGCACGTGTACCGCGAGGAGCCGGACGGAACCATCTCGGCGGAGTTTGCCGGCTGCCTGGAGTGCGGATCCTGCCTCGCCGTCGCCGCCCCCGGAGCCCTGCGCTGGGTCTACCCCGAGGGCGGGATGGGCGTGGAGTATCGCGAGGGCTAAGTCCACCCCGTTGCACCGCAACGACTCGCACCCGCCGGGATCGACCGTTATGCCTTCGGCGTGCGCCCCTTGCGCCAGAAGATGACGGCCAGCGCCAGGGGGATGATCAGGATGAGGCTGACCAGCGCGTAGGCGAAGTAGATGGCGTGATACCAGCCTGCCTCACCCGCGATGGAGCCCTGGGCGTAGAAGAAGGCCGCGGTGATCATCGCGATGCCGACAGCGGTGGCGATACGCTGGCCGGTCTGCACAATGCCGCCCGCCGTGCCGCCGTGCTCGGGAGGAACGTCAAGCATGGACAGGGTCTGATTAGCCGAGCCGATCGCGCCCTGGCCAAAGCCGAGCACGCTGACCGGGACCATGAGCCACCAGAAGGGCAGGCCCCGGCTGATCGCCCACACCACACCGATCATGCCGAGCACGCCGATCACCATGAGGGCCAGGGAGGCCGCCTGCACGCCACGCCCCTTAACAAGGGCGCGCTTGCCTGCCCAGATGGCGGAGTAGGCCGAGACCAGCGCGTTGGGCAGGGTCACGAGCCCGACCTCGAGAGCCGAGACATCAAGCCCGCGCTGGAGGAAGAGGGCGAGGACCACGAAGATCGACGTCATGCCGAGGAACTGGAAGGTAGCGATCGCGGTTGCCCAAGAGAAAGTCGAGATAGAAAAGAGCTCGAGGTCGACCATCGGTTCCCGGCCGATCTTCTTGTAGTGGGATTCCCAGGCCACCCAGCCAATGAGGATGAGGATGCCGGCGGGCAGGAGAGTCCAGGCGTAGTCCCAGCCGGTCGACATAAAGGGAAGCATGATGCCGACCACGGATAACGCCAGGAGAATCATGCCCACTGGATCGAGGTCGATCTTGGGGCGCTTGTAGAAGCGGCCCTCCTCTTTCTGCATCTTGATGTACTCGCTGCGGGCCTTGGCGCGGTGCGGACCGACGTGGCGGCGTTCCTTACCGAAGGGCAGCCACATGAAGGCCAGGACGAGGCCGATGATGCCGATGGGGAAGTTGATGATGAAGGACCAGCGCCAGCCGGAGCTCTCGCCGAGAATCCCGATCAGCGCGCCGGACATCAGCGGTCCGGCCGCCACGGACATCGCCACAACCAAGCCGAACATCGCGAAGGCTTTCGCGCGCGCCTGACCCACGAAGTAGCGCTGGATGAGGCCGGTGGTCTGCGGCGAGAGGATGCCCGCGCCGGCGCCCTGGAGAACGCGCATGAAGTTCAAGATGGTGGCGTTCGTCGACAGGCCGACCAGCAGCGAGGCCAGGGTGAAGAGCGAGAAACCGACGACGAAGGCCGAGGAACGGCCGAACATGTCGCCTAGGCGCCCAGCCGGGACGAGCGCGATTCCAACGGCGAGCGCGTAGCCGGAGAGGACCCACTGTAGCTGCGAGTCGGAGGCCCCGAGGGCGTTTCCGATCGAGGTCAGAATGTTGTTGACGGAGGAGACCTGTAGCAGGGTCATCATCAGCGGGACGAGCAGCACCACGAGGAGCTTATTTCGGTCATAGACCCTGTCCGATCCAGCCACGCGGAAATGTCGCGGGTTTGAATCGGACTGGTTCGGTTGCCTTTTCGCGTTATCTACCATCGATTCCTCACAAACAAAAAAGGGGTGCGCCAAGCACCATAAATAAAAAGGGTGCACCGGGCACCGTTGTCTGATGTTAGTGATGAAAGTCCCGGGTGGTCTGTTGCCCAGGTCACCGAATGAAGGTGGTGCGCGACACCGACTAGACTTGCGCCATGGACAGTGTGCGCATCGATCAGTGGCTGTGGGCCGTCAGACAGACGAAGACCCGCTCGGCGGCCACCGCCGCGTGCCGCGCCGGCCACGTGCGGGTCAACGACGAGCCGGTCAAGGCAGCCGCGAAGGTCAAGGTGGGCGACGTCGTGCGCTACCGCGTCCAGGGCTGGGACCGGATCCTCAAGGTCAAGCAGCTCCTGGTCAAACGTGTGGGCGCCCCGGTTGCCCGCGAGGCGTACGAGGATCTCACGCCGCCGCGACCGAAGGTCTACGTGCCGGTGGCACGTCGGGAGCCCGGTACCGGGCGTCCTACCAAACGCGAGCGGCGCGAGCTCGACCGGCTCTTCGGGCGTGATTCGAACTACGGTCGAATGCGCTAAACTGTTCACGACCCGACGAAAGGTTTTTCCATGTCCGACTCCCACGCTAGACGCCGCGTCCTACTCAAGCTTTCCGGAGAGGTTTTCGGAGGTGGGGAAGTTGGACTCGACACCTCGGTTTTGACGCGAGTGGCGGGGGAGATTGCCGCGGCGGTGAACGACGGCGTCCAGGTCGGCGTCGTCGTTGGAGGCGGGAACTTCTTCCGGGGAGCGGAACTGCAGGAAGCGGGCATGGATCGCGCCCGTGCCGACTACATGGGCATGCTGGGAACGGTCATCAACGCCGTGGCGCTGCAGGACTTCCTCGAAAGCGCGGGTGTGCCCTCCCGCGTTCAGACGGCGATCACGATGGCGCAGGTCGCGGAGGCGTATATCCCGCTGCGAGCGATCCGCCACCTGGAGAAGGGACGCGTGGTCATCTTCGGCGCCGGCGCCGGCATGCCCTACTTCTCCACCGACACGGTCTCAGCCCAGCGCGCGCTCGAGCTACGTTGCGACGAGCTGCTCGTGGGCAAGAACGGGGTGGACGGCGTCTACAGCGCCGATCCGCGCACCGATCCCGCGGCCGTCAAACTTGACCACCTCACCTATGACGAGGCGTTGCGCGAGGGCCTGCGTGTGGTAGACGCGGCCGCATTCTCGCTGTGTCAAGATAATGGAATGACAATGCGCGTCTTTGGCATGGTCACACCTGGAAACGTCACCCGTGCACTGCGCGGCGAAAATATCGGAACACTCGTAACAAAGAACTGAGGACACCATGATTGAAGAAGCACTGCTTGAAGGCGAAGAGATGATGGAGAAGGCGCTGGGCGCCCTGCGCAACGAGTTCTCCAAGATCCGCTCCGGTCGCGCCAACCCCGAGCTGTTCACCTCGCTCATCGTCGACTACTACGGCTCGCCCACCCAGATGCAGCAGATCGCCTCGGTGACGGTGCCCGAGGCGCGCACCGTCATCATCTCCCCCTATGATCGCACCGCGATGAAGGACATCGAGAAGGCGATCCGCGACGCCGACCTGGGCGTCAACCCCACCGACGACGGCCAGGTTCTACGCATTAACCTTCCCGCGCTCACCGAGGAACGGCGCAAGGAGTACGTCAAGCTCGCCCGCACGAAGGCGGAGGAGTCGAAGATCTCGGTGCGCTCGGCGCGTCGTAAGGCCAAGGACGCCCTCGAGAAGATCAAGAAGGACGGCGAGGCTGGCGAGGACGAGGTCGAACGCGCCGAGAAGGAGCTCGAGGCCCTGACCAAGCGCTTCACCGACCAGGTCGATGTGCTCCTTGACGGCAAAGAGAAAGATCTCATGGAGATCTGATGCCCTCAGATTCCCCGCAAGCCGCGATTGTCTCGCGGCTTGCTCCACGTCCACCCAAGCCACCCGAGGAATCCCATTCTCGGGCTGGCCGCAACCTCAAAGCGGCTGTCCCCACCGCGCTGATCCTGCTCGCTATCGTGGCGGCGTCGATCTTCATCCGCATCGAGGTGTTCGTGGCGCTCGCGGTTGTCGCACTCGGGATCGCGCAGTGGGAGATGGCGGGAGCGCTGCTGGCGCGCAACTTTAAGGTTCCCCTGGTTGTGCTCCTGCTCGGACAGACCGCGATGCTGGTGGGCACCCGGCTCTTCGGCCTTCAGTGCGCGGTGCTCATCTACCTGGTCACCTCCGTGGTGGCGCTGTTAATCAACGGCTACGTGCGCACGCGGGGTGTGACGGACGCGCTGGCCGGCTGCTTCTCGCTGGGGTGGATCGGGCTCATGGGGAGCTTCGCGGTGGCGATGGCGGGCATGCCCAAAGGCGCGTGGGCGATCACGGCCTTCATCCTGCTGCCGGTGGCGAACGACACGGGCGGCTGGCTGGCCGGCATCCTGTTCGGCAAGCACCCGATCGCGCCGTCAATCTCGCCGAAGAAATCCTGGGAGGGTTTCGCCGGCTCGGTGATCGCCTGCCTCCTGGTGGCGTGGTTCTTCGTCGGCCACGTGCTCGACCTGTCGTGGCCGTGGGTCGCGGCCTTTGCGCTGATCACGCCCGTCTTGTCGACGGCGGGGGACTTCTCTGAGTCCCTCCTCAAGCGCGACCTGACGATCAAGGACATGGGTTCGATCTTCCCCGGCCATGGCGGCATGCTCGACAGGATCGACTCCATTCTCTTTTGCGCCCCCGCGTGCTATCTCTTGTTCGCTGGCGGCTTCGGATTGCTATAGTGCAGGCAGAGATGATGAACGAAGTGCAGCCCAAGCAGGTACAGCCCCGAGTGGAGAGCGGTCAGCGCCCCGCGTTAACCTTCCAGCAGAAGCGCCGCGGCAAGCCGCCGCGCCACCTGGCCGATCTTGACCGTGCCCAGCGCCGCGCCCTCGTGGCGGACATGGGCTACCCGGCCTTCCGTGCCGATCAGGTCTCGCGTCACTATTTTGATCACCGCACGATCGACCCGGATCAGATGTCGGACCTGCCCCAGAGCCAACGCGAGGCGATTGTTGCCCAGCTTCTTCCGCCGCTGGTGGAGAAGGTTTCTGAGCAGTACGCCGACGGCGGGCGCACCCTGAAGGTCCTGTGGAAGCTCTTCGACGAGGCGGTGGTCGAGTCCGTCCTCATGGCATATCCGGATCGGGCCACGCTGTGCCTGTCCTCCCAGGCGGGTTGCGGGATGGCGTGTCCGTTCTGCGCGACCGGCCAGGCCGGCCTGACCCGCAACCTGTCCACCGCCGAGATCGTTGAGCAGCTGCGGCTCAACATGGCGTTGGCCGAGTCGGGTGCGCTGGGCGAACCCGTGAAGGTGACGAACGTGGTGTTCATGGGCATGGGCGAGCCGATGGCGAACTATCCGGCGGTGCGCGCTGCCCTGCACCGGATGATTGACCCGTCCCCGGAGGGCTTCGGCATCGCCGCCCGCCACGTGACCGTCTCTACGGTGGGACTGGTCCCTGCGATCCTCAAACTGGCCGAGGAGGGTCTGCAGGTCACGCTCGCCGTCTCTCTCCACGCACCCGACGACGGCCTGCGCGACGACCTCATCCCGATCAACTCCCGCTACAAGGTGGACGAGCTGCTGGACGCCGCGCGGCACTACTTCGTTCGCACCGGCCGGCGCGTCTCGATCGAGTACGCCCTTATTAAGGACATGAACGACCACGCGTGGCGGGCGGAGCTGCTCGCCGCGGAGCTGAACTCGCGCGGGCGCGGGTGGGCCCACGTCAACCCCATTCCGCTCAACCCGACGCCGGGTAGCATCTGGACGGCGTCGACGCACGAGGCGACACGCACCTTCGTTCAGACCTTGATCGACGCCGGGATTTCGACGACGATTAGGGACACGCGAGGGTCTGACATCGACGGCGCATGCGGGCAGCTCGCCGCCGAGGTGGTGGATCGGGACAACGTTGCGCGTCGCGCAAAGAAGGCTCAGGAAGCGGTGGAGGCGCGCCTCGCCGAACACCGCGCTGAGCCTGCCGAATTAGCTGATCAACTCGCCGTGATGGAACAGGGGAGAAAATGACGGACACATTCAAGCGGGTAGGCGGCCTTACCAATGGCTACAGCCCGGAGCAGGTTGACGAGTTTCTCGAGCAGGCCAAGCTGGCCTACGCCGGGGACGAGACGATCGACATTGACGAGACGACCGTTCACGGCGTCGCCTTCGACTGGGTCCGCAAGGGCTACGTGCCCGAGCTGGTCGATGCCGCCCTGGACCGCCTTGAGTCCGCCTTCGTCCAGCGTCGCCGTGCGAAGGTGATGGAGGCTGAGGGGGAGGAGGCGTGGCTTGCCGCCACCTACGAGCAGGCCCAGGCTCTCTACCCACGTCTGCTACGCCCGGCGGGGGAGCGCTTCGCCGACGCCGACGGCCAGGGATACAAGAAGGCGGACGTCGATAGGCTCCTCGACCGGCTCTCGGAGTACTTCGCCGGCAAGGCGACACTGACCTCGGGCGAGGTGCGCGGAGCGACGTTCGGCAAGGCGCGCGGGGATGGGGCCTACAGCGAGCCGGTGGTCGACGTCTACCTCGACCACGTGGTTTCGGTTCTGCTGGCGGTGGAGTAATGCGCGACGTCGTCCTGCTCGGATCTACCGGATCGATCGGAACTCAGGCCCTCGACGTCATCTCCACCCACCCGGGTCGCTTCCGCGTGCGCGGGTTGGGTGCCGGCGGTTCTCACCTCGATCTCCTCGCCAAGCAGGCCTTCGAGCACGACGTCGAGCGGGTCGCTATCGCCTCCGAGCGCGCCGAGGAATTCGACGCGGCCTGGAAGAACGTGGCGGGAGACGCCCCCGCGCCCGAGGTGGCCTGCGGGGATGATGCGATGGTTGACCTGGCCGGCTCTCTGGCCGGTACGGCGGAGGACTCAGGAGTGGTCCTCAACGGCATCACGGGCTCGATCGGCCTGCGCCCCACCCTGGCGGCCCTCGCCTCCGGCGCCACGCTGGCGCTGGCAAACAAGGAGTCCTTGGTGATCGGCGGCGGCCTCATCGAGGAGGCCATGGCCTGGCCCGGCCAGATCGTGCCGGTGGATTCGGAGCACTCGGCGCTCGCGCAGGCCCTGCGTTCGGGTCGCCACGAGAAGGGGCTGACAAGCCCGGTGGTGACCGGCAGGAGCGAGGTGCGTCGACTCGTGCTCACGGCGTCGGGCGGCCCGTTCCGCGGGCGCACGCGAGAGCAGCTGGCGCAGGTCACGCCCGCGCAGGCGCTCAACCACCCCACGTGGGCGATGGGCCCGGTGGTGACCATCAACTCATCTACGCTCGTCAACAAGGGCCTCGAGCTCATTGAGGCGGCACTTCTTTTCGACGTCGACCCTGCCGACATCACGGTGGTGGTTCACCCCCAGTCCGTCATCCACTCGATGGTGGAGTTCGTTGACGGCTCCACCCTGGCCCAGGCATCACCGCCGGACATGCGCCTGCCCATCGGGCTGGGCCTGTCTTGGCCCGCTCGCCTCGAAGAGGTGGCGCGCCCGTGCGCGTGGGACACTGCGGCGTCGTGGACATTCGAGCCCTACGACGCCGAGGTATTTCCCGCGATCGACCTGGCCCGCGCCGCCGTGGCCGCCTCTGCGCTTCACCCCGCCGTCCTCAACGCCGCCAACGAGGTGTGCGTGGAGGCGTTCCTCGCCTCCCGGATCGGCTACCTCGACATCGTTGACACGGTCGGGGCTGTCCTGGAGTCCTTCGACGGCGCCGGCGAGGTCTCGCTGACCGGGGTGCTGCGGGCCGACGCCTGGGCGCGCCGCGCCGCCCACGAGCGGCTGGGAGTCTAAGTGGCCGCAATCGGCATCGTCTTCCTCATCGTCGGCCTGCTGGCATCGGTGGGCATCCACGAGCTCGGCCACCTGGTGCCCGCCAAGCGCTTCGGGGTGAAGGTCAGCCAGTACTTCATCGGCTTTGGCCCCACCCTGTGGTCCACGACCCGGGGCGGGACAGAATACGGCATCAAGGCGATCCCGCTCGGCGGCTTCGTGCGGATCGCGGGCATGCTCGCCCCCGCCAGGGCCGGCACGCCCGTGGAGAAGAACGGCCAGGTCACGCTCGCCGAGGAGGCTCGCCGCGCGTCGGCGGCGGAGCTCGGTCCGGGTGAAGAGCACCAGGCGTTCTGGCGTCTGCCGGCCGCCAAGAAGCTCGCCGTGATGTTCGGCGGGCCGCTGACCAACCTCGTCCTTGCCACGCTCCTGATCGGCGTGGTCATCTCGGGCATCGGGGTGGCTCAGCCGACGACGACGGTCGGCGCCATCAGCCCGTGCGTGGGCGAGGTCGAAGCCGATCAGTGCGCGGGCAAGCCGGAAAGCCCGGCATCACGCTCGGCGCTGCGCGTGGGCGACGTCGTCGTGTCCTGGGCCGGGCGTCAGGTCACCACGTGGCCCGAGCTGTCCGCGGCGATCGCTGAGGGTGGAACCGGGCCTGTCACGGTCGGCGTCGTGCGCGGGGGCGAACCGGTCGACGTCCTCATCACCCCCATCCCCGTCCGGCGAACCGTGGTCGATGGGGGCCAGGCGGTGCTCGACGAGTCAGGCCAGCCGCTGACGCGGGAGGTTCCGTATGCGGGCATCTCCCCGGCTTACGAGCGCCAGCGCCAACCGCTCACGCGCGCTGCGGCAGTGACCGGCAACGTCGCTGTTGGCACGGCGAAGGTGGTTCTCACCCTCCCCACCCAGCTATGGAACATGGCCACCGAGCTCCTCACGGGTGGGGAGCGCGACCGGTCCGGGGTGGTCGGGATCGTCGGCGTGGCGGACATCGCGGGGAACATCACCTCCTCGAGCGCCGCACACTACACGGCTGTCGACCGTCTCGGGGACCTGACGATGCTGCTCGCCGGGCTCAACATGTCGTTATTCGTCTTCAACATGATCCCGCTGCTGCCGCTCGACGGCGGCCACATCCTCGGCGCGCTGATCGAGGGCTCCCGGCGTCGCCTCGCCAAGATCCGCGGCAAGGCCGATCCGGGCCCCTTCGACACCGCCCGCCTCCTGCCGCTGAGCAACGTCGTCTTCTTCGCGCTCATCGCGATGACGGTGTTGCTCGTGGTCGCCGATATCGTGAACCCCGTCGTGTAGCGTGCCTTCGGTGGGGAATCTTGCCTGGAAGTGCGATAATCGTGTTCGTGAATAAACCAGTTGCTCTTGGAATCCCATCCGTGCACGAGGCCCCCGCGCCGCTCAGCCCGCGCAAGAAGACCCGCCAGATCAAGGTCGGCGACGTCCTCGTGGGAGGCGACGCGCCCGTGACCGTGCAGTCGATGACTACCACGAAGACGCACGACGTCGGTGCCACGCTCCAGCAGATCGCCGAGCTGACCGCCGCTGGTTGCGACATTGTGCGCGTGGCCTGCCCCACCGACAAGGACGCCGACGCGCTGAAGGTCATTGCCCGCCAGGCCACGATCCCCGTGGTCGCCGACATCCACTTCCAGCCGCGCTACGTGTTCGCCGCGATCGACGCCGGCATGGGCGTGCGCGTTAACCCGGGCAATATCAAAAAGTTTGACGACCGCATCCCGGAGATCGCGGCCGCTGCGAACGCCAACGGTACTGCCATGCGAATCGGCATCAACGCCGGCTCTCTCGACCCGCGCCTGCTGAAGAAGTACGGCAAGGCCACCCCGGAGGCCCTCGTGGAATCCGCGGTCAACGAGGCGCGCCTGTTCGAGGACGCCGGCTTTTACGACTTCGCGATCTCGGTCAAGCACCACGACCCGGTCACAATGGTCCGCGCCTACGAGCTGCTCTCGGAGGCGGGGGACTGGCCGCTGCACCTGGGCGTGACGGAGGCCGGCCCGCAGTTCCAGGGCACCATCAAGTCGGCGGTCGCCTTCGGTGCCCTGCTATCGGAGGGCATCGGGGATACGATCCGCGTCTCCCTGTCTGCACCGCCGGTCGAAGAGGTGAAGGTGGGCGAGGAAATCCTGCGCTCGCTCGGCCTGCGTCCGCGCAAGCTCGAGATAGTCTCCTGCCCCTCCTGTGGGCGCGCCCAGGTGGACGTCTACGAGCTGGCCAACAACGTCTCCGAAGGCCTCAAGGACATCACCTTCCCGCTGCGTGTGGCCGTCATGGGTTGCGTCGTTAACGGCCCCGGAGAGGCGCGCGAGGCGGACCTCGGCGTCGCCTCTGGCAACGGCAAGGGGCAGATCTTCGTGCGCGGTAAGGTGGTCCAGACGGTGCCCGAGGAGGACATTGTTGAGACCCTCATCGGGCGGGCCAGGATCGTGGCCGAGGAACTGGGGCTCGCTGAGGATCCGGAGTCGCACGTCGAAGTGATCGTCTAGTGCGCTGGTTGCGCAGGCCGGGGCGGCTGCGCAGGCTCGGCCCCACCGATCGCCAGGCGGCCCTCGACCTGCTTGCCACGGACCCCGTGCAGAGCATCCTCGCGCGCGTTCCGATCGAGGAGGGCTGGGCCCGGCCCAGTCACGCGCTCGGGCTTGTCGACGACGCCGGGCGGCTGACGGCCGTGGCGTGGAACGGCGCGAACTTGGTACCTTTCGGTTTTGACGACGCCGGACTGGACCTGCTGGCCGATCACGTGCTTTCCACGCGTCGCATCTTCTCCTCGCTGGTCGGCCCGCGCGAGCAGGTCATGCCGCTGTGGGAGCGGATTGAGGCCGGCGTAGGCCCGGCGCGTGAGGTGCGTGAGAGCCAGCTGTCGATGGTTTATCGCGGTGGGGAGGTCGTGGCGCCGGACCCGCGGGTTCGGCCGGCACGGATCGGCGAGGGTTCGCTCGTGTTGCCGGCGTCGGTGGCGATGTTCACCGAGGAGGTTGGCTACAACCCGCTTGCCTACGGGACGGGGTACTCCCACCGCGTCCACAGTCTCGTGCGCGCTGGCCAGACCTTCGTGAGGATGGGGATCGGTGCCGACGGGCGCGAACGCGTCGAGTTCAAGGCCGATATCGGTGCGCTGGCCGGTGGAGTGGCACAGATTCAGGGGGTGTGGACGGCGCCCGACCTGCGCGGCCAGGGGATCGCGACGGCGGCGATGGTGCAGGTGGCGAGGACGGTCCGGGAAACGATGGCGCCCACCGTTTCTCTCTACGTCAACGATTACAACGTGCCCGCCGTGCGCGTGTATGAGAAAGCGGGATTCGTGACCGTGGGGGAGTATTCGACGATCCTGCTCTAGGCCGCCAGCGCGCCGGGGCGCGTTTGCCGGATCTGGCGCGGCTCGACATGGTGGCCGAGTACGGAAATGACGGCCCGGCCATATACACTGGGGACTGTGCTAAGAATGTCTCACCTTTTTGTTAAGACCCTTCGCGAGGATCCCGCCGACGCCGAGGTCGATTCCCACAAGCTGCTGGTGCGCGCGGGCTACATCCGCCGCGTCGCCCCCGGTATCTACACCTGGTTGCCGCTTGGCCTGCGGGTGCTGCGCAAGGTTGAGCAGATCATCCGCGAGGAGCTGGACGCCGCAGGCGCCCAAGAGATGCTCTTCCCGGCGCTGCTCCCGCGCGAACCGTACGAGGCCACAAACCGCTGGGAGGAGTACGGTGCGAACCTCTTCCGGCTCAAGGACCGCCGCGATAACGACTATCTGCTGGCCCCCACGCACGAAGAGATGTTTACCCTCGCTGTCAAGGATCAGTGCAGCTCTTACAAGGACCTGCCGCTGAACCTGTACCAGTTCCAGACGAAGTACCGCGACGAGGCGCGCCCGCGCGCCGGCCTCCTGCGCACGCGCGAATTCGTCATGAAGGACGCCTACTCCTTCGATATCGACGATGCCGGCTTGGATGCCTCCTACCAGATTATGCGCGATGCATATGAGCGCATCTTCACCAGGCTTGGCCTGCCCTACGTCATCTGTGCCGCCACTTCCGGCGCCATGGGCGGCTCGCGCTCCGAGGAGTTCCTCTCGCCCACCGCGGTGGGGGAGGACACGTTCGTCGTCTCGGACGGTGGGTACGCCGCCAACACGGAGGCCGTCACCACTGCGCCCCTGCCTGAGCTTGACTATGCGGGCGTGCCCGCGCAGGAGGTCCTGCCCACGCCCGATTGCAAGACGATCGAGGCGCTCGTCAACCTTGCCAACCAGGTCAAGCCGCGCGAGGATCGCCCGTGGGAGGCCTCGGACACGCTGAAGAACGTTGTTGTCGTGGCCATCCACCCGAACGGGGAGCGCGAGCTCGTCGTCGTCGGCATGCCGGGCGACCGCGAGGCCGACCTCAAGCGCATCGAGGCGAACCTCGCCCCGGCCGAGATCGAGATGGCTAGCGCCGAGGATCTGGCCGCCCACCCCGAGCTCGTGCCCGGTTACATCGGCCCGAATCGGATCGGCCCGAACTCGCCGCAGCGAGTGGTTGGTGAGGACGGCGCGATCTCCGGCTCCGTGCGCTACCTCCTCGACCCGCACGTGGTGCGCGGGTCGGCCTGGATCACCGGAGCGGACGTCGAGCAGCACCACGCCTTCAACATGGTCTACGGGCGCGACTTCGAGGCTGACGGATTCGTCGAGGCTGTCCAGGTGCGCGACGGCGACGACGCCCCCGACGGTTCCGGCCCGCTTCGTATTGAACGTGGCATGGAAATCGGCCACATCTTCCAGCTGGGGCGCAAGTACGCCAAGGCACTCGACCTCACTGTCCTTGACCAGAACGGCAAGTCCGTGGTGGTGACCATGGGCTCCTACGGCATCGGTGTCTCGCGCGCGGTTGCCGCCCTCGCCGAGCTCAATCACGACGACGCCGGCCTGGCCTGGCCCACGCACGTCGCCCCCGCCGTGGTCCACGTGCTGGCCACCGGCAAGGAGGAGGAGATCTTCGAGGCGGCCGAGCGGATCGCCTCGAAGCTGGATGACGCCGGTGTGGAGGTCATCTACGACGACCGGCGCAGGGTTTCGGCGGGCGTGAAGTTCAAGGACTTCGAGCTGATTGGCGTGCCCTACGGCGTCGTCGTCGGGCGGGGTTTGAAGGACGGCAAGGTCGAACTTCGCGACCGGCGCAGTGGCGAGCGGCGCGAGCTGGAGCTCGCCGATGCGGTGGCCGAGATCACCGCGATGCTGGCCTAGCGTGACGCTGGGCTAGCGTGCCGCTGACGCGCTCGCGGCTTCGATCCCCGGCAGCGCCTCGATGAGGGGCGCGTCCGGGGCCTGCGAGAAGCGGCACACGAAGGCCGCGATTGCCTGCTTGCCCGCCTGGTCAGCTTGGGTGGCGGAAAACGCCAGCTGGTCGATCAGCAGGCGGTAGGAATCCTCAACATAGTTCCCGCCTTCCGGCTCGGGGGCGATGACGGGGCGGTCGTCGGGCGCGCCGGCGGCGAGCTGGGCGTCGAGAAGATCGGATAGCTCGTCGATGCGGGCGAGTTCGGCGTCGCGCTGGCCGCGGGGGAGCGTGGCGGCGTGCCACTCGAACCACTGGCGTGCGGTCTCGATGTTCTCCACGGCCACCCCGGTGGTGAGGGATCGGGCCAGGTCGGTCAGCTCGTAGTCGCCGCACTGGTCGGCGTCCGTGGCTCCCAGGGCGAGGGAGGAGATCCCGATCGAGGTGGCAACCGGTCCAAGCGAGGAGTCGAGGGCGGCTTTCGACAGTTCGATGAGCTCCTTGTGGACGTCGGAGCTGGCGGTGTAGGGGGCGCTAGGATTGGTGTAGCCCTCGGGGGCGCCCTCGGGCCACGGCACCCAGACTCCGCCGAGCGCCTCGGTCCACTGCCCGGCGGCCTGCGCAAACTCCGCGTCCTTCGCGATGGCGGCTGCGCGGCCGGCGAGACCCTGGCGGGCGACCTCGGCCTCCGAGGCCGGCGCGGGTGAGACGTCCCGGTCGAGGCGGGCGCCCATGACGACCATGACGAGCGCGAAGATCGCCACGCTCAGAAGTAGCGCGCCGCTGAACGCGAGTGTGGAGCCTTGTCGATGTGCCATAACTTTATCCTGCCACACGGCGCGGGTAGAATTTCCACCATGTCAAAGGTATCTGAAATCGCCGAACTCATTCGGCCCGGCGTGGAGAGCCGGGGGCTCTTCCTGGAGGACGTCTCGCTTACCCGCGCGGGCAAGCATTCCGTGCTGCGCGTCACCATCGACCTTCCGGACGGGCCGGGGAACGTGGACTCGGAGCAGCTGGCGGATGCCACGCGTGTGGTCTCCGCCGCGCTTGACGAGTCCGACCCGATCTCAGGGGCCTACACGCTTGAGGTCTCCACGCCGGGGGCGGAGCGCAAACTGACCGAGCCGCGCCATTTTATTCGCGCACAGGGGCGGCTTGCGAAGGTGGTGCTCAAGAGTGGGGAGGCGCTCACGGGCAGGGTGATGGGCGTCGAAGATGATAACGTAACACTTGCTCTGGATGGCGCACAGCGCGTGATTGCGCTGGAGCAGATCGCTAAGGCCAACGTCCAGATTGAGTTTTAGGAGGAACCGTGGACATCTCGATTAATGAGCTCAAGATTGTCGAAAGTGAGCTTGGGGTTGATCTGGATATCTTGCTCGGCGCGATCGAGGAGGCCCTCCTGCACGCATACAACCGTGCGCCCGGCGCGATCCGGGGCGCGCGCATCGAGCTGAACCGCTCCACTGGCGTGGTCACGGTGTGGGCGCCCGAGGTGGATGAGGAGGGCAACGTCATCGGCGAGTTTGATGACACCCCGAACGACTTCGGCCGTATCGCCACCTCGACCGCGCGTTCGATCATCGCCCAGCGCCTGCGCGACGCCGAGTCTGCTCGTATCCTGGGTGACTTTAAGGGCAAACAGGGCAAGATCGTGGCCGGCACCGTCGACTCGGCGGCCGGCTCGGGGGGCGTGTCACGCGACATGTTCGTGGAGCTGGGCGACAACCGTGGCCTGCTCCGGGCGGAGGAGCAGGTACCCACAGAGTACTTCAAGCACGGCGACCTTATTCGCGCCCTCGTGCTCGACATCAACGTTGGCCCCCGGGGCGCCTCGATCCGCCTGTCCCGCTCGCACCCGGACTTCGTCCGCGAGCTGTTCGCCACCGAGGTTCCCGAGATCGAATCCGGGGTGGTGGAGATTGTGGCGCTTGCGCGCGAAGCTGGCCACCGCTCCAAGGTCGCCGTGTGGTCGAACGACCCGACGGTGGCAGCGAAGGGCGCCTGCATCGGGCCGAACGGGCAGCGTGTGCGGGCGGTGACGCAGGAGCTGCAGGGGGAGAAGATCGACATCGTCGACTACGACGACGACATCGCGGCCTTCATTGCCGCAGCCCTGTCTCCGGCCAGCGTGATCCGGGTTGACGTCCTCAACCGGGACACACGCCAGGCTCGGGCCATCGTCCCTGATGACCAGGCCTCGCTCGCGATCGGCAAGGAGGCACAGAACGTGCGGCTCGCCGCGAAGCTGACCGGGTGGTCGATCGACATCCGTAAGGCCTCGGAGGATACGCGGTCTTCCTCGCAGGATTCCGCCCCGCAGGAGTTGAGGTAACTCACCTACGCTGGCCGTGTTGCGCTCTTCGCGGGTGAGATAGACTGTCCGAGGTATGTCATCACACTCTCGCTCCGTTCCCATGCGCACATGCATCGGGTGCCGAGGTGTTGTACATTCCCACGAACTTCTTCGTATCGCGCTGAAGGACGGGGTTGCGTGCCCCGATCCGGACCACGTTGCGGGAGGGCGTGGGGCGTGGGTTCATCCCACCCCCGAATGTGTCAAGTTGGCGTTGGCTAAACGTGCACTGAACCGTGCCTTTCGGCGCGAGGTCGGTGATCAGGCGATGCGGGCTTGGCTCGAGAAATGACCGGTGGGCGCAAGCCCAAGAGATGAAAGCGGGTAGAAAGCCGATGGGCACCCGATGAGTACCCAGCGATGAGCTGTCTGCAAGAGGTCTGACGCCGGAGTGCGCGGACCAAAGAATAAGGAGAACTGTGGCAAAGGTCCGCGTACATGAACTCGCCAAGGAAATCGGCGTGACATCCAAGAAGCTCTTGGAAGTGCTGAAGAAGAATGGCGAATTTGTAACCTCGGCGTCCTCGAGTATCGAGGCGCCCGTCGTGCGTAAAGCACGCGAATATTTTGAAAAGCATCCCGAGGAAGTAAACAAGTCCTCCAAGAAGGGCGCGAAGAAGGCGCCCGCCAAGGCGGAGGGCTCGGCGCCCTCGGCCGCAAAGCCCGCCGATAAGGCCACGCACGCCCAGCCTGCGCGGCCCGAAGGGGCGAAGTCCGCCCCGACCCCGGCGGCGATGGTTCCAAAGCCCGTCAAGCCTTCCAAGCCGGCCCCCGCCCCGCGGGCCTCCGCCGACGCGCAGGAGGCTCCCGCCGAGAAGGCCGCCCCGAAGCCGGCAGAAAAGGCCGCTCCGAACCAGGCCAAGCAGCGCACGATCGCGACCCCGGGCGAGGCGGCGAGGTCCGCCAAGGCCGCCCGCGAGGCCGCTCCGCCGCGCCCCCAGCCGCGCCGCGGCGGTCCGCGCCCCGGCAACTCCCCGTTTGCTTCCAAGCAGGGGATGGGGCGCCCGCGCCCCGGCAACTCCCCGTTCGCCCCCAAGCAGGGCATGCGCTCTGATTCGGCCAAGAAGACCCCGAAGCCCGCCGGCGGCTCGCGCCCGTCGCCGAACATGATGCCCGAGCGGATCAAGACTGATGCGAACCGTAGCCGTGGCCGCGGCAGGCCCGCCGGCACCGGCAACACTTTCGGCTCCGGCAACAACCAGCGCGGGGGCGGCTTCGTCCGCTCCGGAGGCAAGGCTCGCGGCGGCTCCACGGCCGGCGCGTTCGGTAAGCGCGGGGGCGGTAGCCGGCGCAAGTCGCGGCGGATGAAGCGCCAGGAGTGGGAGGAGCAGCAGAATCCGATGGTCGCCGGCATCTCGGTGCCGCGCGGTAACGGACAGACCGTGCGCGTGCGTGCGGGCTCCTCGCTGGCTGACTTCGCCGAGCGCATCGACGCCGATCCCGCGGCGCTCGTGACAGTCCTGTTCCGGATGGGCGAGATGGCCACGGCGAACCAGTCCCTTGACGAGGACACGTTCCAGCTACTCGGCGCCGAGCTTGGCTACGACATCAAGATCATGAGCCCGGAGGACGAGGATCGCGAGATCCTTGAGGCCTTCGACATCGACCTAGAGGCCGAGCGCGAGGATGCCGACCCGGAGGATCTGCTTCCCCGTCCGCCCGTCGTCACCGTCATGGGCCACGTCGATCACGGTAAGACCAAGCTGCTCGACGCCATCCGCAACGAGGACGTGGCGCTCGGCGAGGCCGGCGGCATCACCCAGAACATCGGCGCCTACCAGACGCACGTGGATGTTGAGGGCGAGCGCCGCGCGATCACCTTCATCGACACCCCCGGCCACGAGGCGTTCACGCAGATGCGTGCGCGCGGCGCGGACATCACCGATGTGGCCATCCTCGTGGTGGCCGCGAACGACGGCGTCATGCCGCAGACGGTTGAGGCGCTCAACCACGTGCAGGCGGCGAACGTTCCGATCGTGGTGGCCGTCAACAAGATTGACGTGGAGGGCGCCAACCCGGCCAAGGTCCGCGCGCAGCTGACCGAGTACGGCCTGGTGGCGGAGGACTACGGTGGAGACGTCCCGTTCGTGGATATCTCGGCCAAGCAGCGCATCAACATCGGCGAGCTCCTGTCCACCGTCGTGGCGACTTCGGACATCCTCGTGGAACCGAAGGCCGATCCGAACAAGCCCGCGCGCGGCGTCGCCATCGAAGCCAAGCTCGACCAGGGCCGCGGCTCGGTCATCACGGCTCTCGTCCAGGACGGCACGCTGCACATCGGCGACTCGATCGTGGTGGGCACGGCCTACGGCCGCGTGCGTGCGATGATCGACGAGAACGGCAACAACGTGGAGGAGGCCGGCCCGTCCCGCCCCGTCCAGGTGCTCGGCTTGACGTCCGTGCCGGGCGCGGGCGACCAGCTCATCGTTGCCGACGACGACCGCACTGCCCGCCAGATCGCCGAGCGTCGCGAGGCGGCCAAGCGTGCCGTCACGCTCGCCAAGCGCCGCAAGCGGATCTCGCTTGAGGACCTCACGGCCGCGATCGAAGAGGGCAAGGTTGAGACCCTCAACCTCATCATCAAGGGCGACTCCTCTGGTTCGGTCGAGGCCCTCGAGGCCAGCCTCCTCGACATCGAGGTGGGCCAGGGCGAGGTCGAGCTGCAGGTCATTCACCGCGGCGTGGGTGCCGTCACCCAGTCGGATGTGGACCTGGCGAGCGTGGACAACGCCGTCATCATCGGCTTCAATGTTCGCCCCGCCGAGCGGGTGCAGGAGCTGGCCGAGCAGGAAGGCGTGGAGATGAAGTTCTACAACGTCATCTACTCCGCTATCGACGAGGTGGAGGCCGCGCTCAAGGGCAGGCTCAAGCCGATTTACGAAGAGGTCGAGGTGGGCACCGCGGAGATCCGCCAGGTGTTCCGCTCGGGCAAGTTCGGCAACATCGCAGGCTCTATCGTGCGCAGCGGCACGATCAACCGCGGCCACAAGGCGCGCCTCGTGCGCGACGGCGTGGTGGTTGCCGCAGACCTGACGATCGAGTCCCTGCGCCGTGAGAAGGATGACGTGACGGTGGTTCGTGAGGGCTACGAGTGTGGTATCACGCTCGGCTACAACGACATCGCCGAGGGCGACATCATCGAGACGTGGGAGATGCGCGAGAAGGCGCGCGACCAGCCAGCGGGGGGCGCCGCCCGAGCGGCGCCCCCGCGGCACCCGCCCTCGCGCAAGAGCAACAAGCAAAGGAAAACCATGGCCAATACACGCGTTGACCGCGTAGCTGACCAGATCCACCAGATCGTGGCCCGGCTCATTGATACCAAACTCAAGGACCCGCGCCTGGGGATGGTGACGGTGACGGACGTGCGGGTGACGGGCGACCTCCAGCACGCCTCCGTGTTCTACACGGTGATGGGCTCGGAGGAGGAACGCCGCCAGTCGGCGCGCGCGCTGGAGTCGGCCAAGGGCATGATCCGCTCGGCGGTAGGTAAGCAGCTGGGCCTGCGCCTCACCCCGACGATCGAGTTCATTCTTGACTCCCTGCCCGAGACCTCCCGCACGATGGAGGACCTGCTCGCCGCCGCTCGCAAACGCGACGAGGAGATCCGCAAGCGAGCCGAGGGGGCCGTGCCGGTGGGCGGGGAAAACCCCTACCGCAGCGCTGCCGAGGCCGAGCAGGCCGCCGCGGACGAGTCCGACGGAAGAAGCGCCGAAGCGGCCGGAGCCGAGGGCGAGTAGTGCCCAAAGGTCGGGAGCGAAACCGGCAGCGGGCTATCGCTCGCCTCGCACGGCCGAAGCCGTGGGGCGAATTGCCCCGCGGCCTCGAGCCCTGCGAAGGTTTGCTCCTCATCGACAAGGACCAGGGCGTGACCTCCCACGACATCGTGGGTGCCCTGCGCCGCCTGGGCGCCACGCGCCAGGTCGGCCACGCCGGCACGCTCGACCCGATGGCCACAGGCCTGCTCATTCTTGCCACGGGGCGCCTGACCAAGCTCATCCAGTACCTCGTGGGCGCGGAGAAGACCTACGAGGCACGCATTTGCCTCGGCGTCGGGTCGACTACCGACGACGCCGAGGGCGAGCTTTCGGCCGCGGCCCCCGCCACCGCCGACGACCGCGCGATCGACGCCGCCCTCGCATCGCTCACCGGCGACATCATGCAGGTGCCGGCCACCGTCTCGGCCATCAAGGTCGACGGCAAGCGCGCCCATGACCTCGCCCGCGAGGGTGAGAGGGTCGAGCTCGATGCCCGCCCCATCCACGTGGCGCGCTTTGCGCGGACCTCGCCCGTGACCCGCGGCGTGACCACAATCGGCCATGCGGACGTGCAGGTGGCACAGTTCGACGTCGTCGTCACCGCCTCGAGCGGAACCTACGTGCGGGCGCTCGCCCGCGACCTCGGCGTGGCCCTCGGCACCGAGGCCCACCTGACGGCGCTGCGCCGCATCGAGATCGGGCCGTGGAACGTCGCAGACGCCCGAAGCGTCGCCCAGCTGAAGGAATTCGTCGAGGCCGGCCAGGCGCTTCCCGCCACACCGATGGGAGAGGTGTGCCGGCAGGTCTTTCCCGTTGTCGAGATCGACCAGGCCGAGGCGCACGCCCTGCGCAACGGCCTGTTCATTGACAAACGCTCGCCCATCTCGGCAGGCATCCGGAAAGACGTGTGGCCGGCGGCGGCCTTCGCGGGCGATGAGCCGGTCGCGCTCGTCTCGCCGCGCTCGGGCAAGCTCAAGCCAGATTTGCAGCTGAGACGATGATTGCGATCATCATGGGTATCGTCGCGGCGGGCGTGATCGCGTGGCTTGTTGTCCGCAACCGTTCTCTCACCGCCAAGCTGGCCGCGGCACGCGCCGAGATCGAGCGCTTCGAGAGCCAGCCAGCCATCGTCGCCCATGAGATACGCACGCCGCTCGCCCTGATCGAGGCCTCCGCGGAGCTGCTTGTGGCGCAGAGCCCTGGGCCGCTCAACGACACGCAGATCGGATTCGCCAACACGATCTTCGATAACGCCCAGCAAGCTATCGGGATCGCCGAGAACTCCCTCGTTCAGCGGCGTCTGAAAGACGGTAAGATCGCGCTGCGCTCCGACCTCGTCGACATCCGGGACGTCATCGCCGACGCCGCACAGTCGCTTCGTCGCACCACCACGGTCCCGATCCTCGTCGACGTGCGAGGTGGGATACTGCCGCTGTACGCGGATGAGCAGCTCATCCGCCAACTCGTGTGGAACCTTGTCAACAACGCCATCCGTCACTCCGAGGGGGAGGACGGCGTGCACGTGCGCGTCTCGCAGGCCGAGGACGGGGGCGCCCTCCTCGAGGTGACCGACCACGGTAACGGCATGGACGACGCGGATCTGGAGCGCTTCTTCACCGCCTTCGCCACCGGCTCGAGCCGCCGGCCGGGGTCCGGCATCGGCATGCTCGTCTCTCAGGAGATCGTCGCCGCGCACGGCGGAAAGCTCATGGTTGACACGCGCCCCGATATCGGAACGACTATCGTGGTACTGCTACCGCAGGGGCACCCGGGAGGAGAGGAATGATCACGCCGCGCGTACTCGTCGTCGACGACGAGGCACAGATGCTCGCCATCGTCACCTTCGCCCTCGAAACAAAGGGCTTCACGTGCGTGACGGCCGCGACGGCGGCCGAGGCGTGGAGCAAGCTCATCACCTACGACTTCCACCTGGCCATCCTCGACATCATGCTCCCGCACGGTTCGGGACTTGACCTCACCCGGCGCATCCGCGCGCAGATCGGCGACCTGCCAATCATCCTCCTGACGGCGCGCTCGGACGTGGAGGACCGGATCAAGGGGCTGGAGGCCGGCGCGGATGACTATCTCACCAAGCCCTTCTCTCCCCAGGAACTCGCCCTGCGCGCCCAGGCCCTCCTGCGACGAAGCTTCCCGGAGGACGACTCGCGTGAAAGCTTGGGCGACCTCGCGATCAACATGGACTTCCTCGAGGCAACATGGCGCGGACGAAAGCTCAACATCTCCGCCACCGAGGTCCGCCTGCTCGCCACCCTCATCCGCCACGACGGCGAGGTGGTCACCCACCGTCAGTTGCTCAACGAGGCATGGGGCGTGACCGAACAGGCCGGCGGACGCGAAATGATTAAGACGGCGATTTATCGTGTCCGCAAGACGCTGGAGAAGGCCGAGGTCGGCGTCGTCATTAGGTCACACCGCGGAGAGGGATACTCGCTCGCTCTCGAAAGCTAGACCCCGCGCGATGGAGAAAAGTAACAGCGCTGTCACCAAGCGTGACTTTCGCGCGCCGCGGGCGTTACTGGCGCCCCTTTAGCATGGTTTCATCACCGCAACGATGCGTTTTTGTGAAAGGGAAACCATGGCAAACACCTCCCGCGCTTTGGGAGTGCTCTCCGCACCCCCTGCCGCTCCGCGCCTTCCCGAAGATCGAATCGCGCCAACCTACAGGCGCCTACGCTTCCAGGTCTTCATGGGCATCTTCATCGGCTACGCCGCTTTCTACCTCATCCGTAACAACGTCTCCCTCGTCTCGGGTCTGCTCAAGGAATACGACCTGATGAACACCGTGGGCATCGGCATCGTGGCCAACGCGGTGCTGTTCTCCTACGGCCTGTCGAAGTTCTTCATGGCGATGCTCTCCGACCGAGCAAACGCCCGCTACTTCATGCCGATCGGCCTAGCGCTGTCGGCCATCATCAACATCATCATCTCCTTCGTTCCCTCCATCGTGGGCACGGTGGGTATCTTCGCCACCGTCATGTTCATCAACGGCTGGGCGCAGGGCATGGGCTGGCCGCCCTCGGGCCGCGTCCTCGTCCACTGGTTCTCCACCACCGAGCGCGGCTGGATGACCTCCATCTGGAACACCGCCCACAACGTTGGCGGCGCCGGCCTAGGCTTCCTCGCCGTGTGGGCACTCGATACCTTTGCTACCTCTGACCAGGATTGGACCCCGGCCTTCCGCTACCCCGGATACGTCGCCATCCTGATCGCGATCCTCATCTTCTTCATGATTCGTGACAGGCCCGAGGCCGTTGGCCTTCCGCCGATCGAGGAGTACCGCAACGACCCGGCGAAGGTCGAGTCCACCGAGAAGGGTCTGTCCTGGAAGACGATGCTCTTCAAGCACGTGCTCACCAACCGCGTGATCGTGCTGCTGGCGCTTGCCAATGTCTTCGTCTACACCCTGCGCTACGGCGTGCTGTCCTGGATCCCGGTGTACCTGACCGACGTCATCCACGGCGCCAACATCAAGGATGGCATCATCGGATTCGCCATCTACGAGCTGTCCGGCATTGTCGGCACGCTCCTGTGCGGCTGGCTCTCCGACAAGGTCTTCAAGGGCTGGCGCTCCGGTGCGGGCATGCTCTTCCTCGCCGGCGTGGGCATCGCGCTCGTCGCCTACTGGCAGCTTCCCACCACCGCCCCGATGTGGATGTTCTACGCCCTCATCGCCGTCATCGGCGGCCTTATCTACGGCCCGGTCATGCTGATCGGTCTGCAGGCCATCGACCTCTCCCCGCGTGAGGTGGCGGGCACGGCGGCTGGCTTCACCGGCCTGTTCGGTTACCTGCTCGGCGCCTCCCTCGCCTCCACCGGCGTTGGTCTGCTCATCCACAACTTCGGTTGGAACGTCACCTACGCGACGCTCACCGGCGTAGTCGTTGTCGCCTTCATCCTCATGATGATCGTCGGCAAGGACGAGCGCAAGATGATGGAAGCCCGCGCCGAGCTGCTACGTCTGGAGGGTCGTTCCGAGAACTAAACACCCCTCACTTGCCACATCGTGTGGGAGAGCATAGCTGTCACTTCGGTGGCAGCTATGCTCGTGTTTATGAACTCCCGCTGGCTGCGCCGTCACTTGTGGCTGATCGTGGTGCCCATCATCGTGGTGGGCATTCTCGGCGTGCTACTGGCCGCGCGCGACCCCGTGCCGGACCTGACGGTCCTGTGTTCGAACAAGGCCGAGGCGTGCGAAGCGGTGGCGGAAGAGTTCGAGGCGACTCGCGGCGTCGACGTTCTCGTGGTCCGCATGCCCACCTCCCAAGCCCTCGCCCGCATTTCCTCCCGGCAGGTCCGCGGCGAGTTTGACCTTTGGATGGGCGGTCCCGCCGAGGCCTACACAGAGGCTGCCCGAGCTGGCCTGTTGCGACCGGTCAGCGGTGAGCCCGCCAACTCCATTCCCGCCGGCTGGAAGGATCCGCAGTTGCGCTGGTTCGGGGTTTACGGCGGCGTGCTCAGCCTGTGCGTGGCCAACGACGCCGTCGCCCCGGCCAGCTGGCAAGATCTCACCAACCCCAGGTACCGGCACGCGATTGCGATGCCCAACCCCTCGACGTCGGGAACGGCGGCCACCTACCTGTGGAGCCAGTTCGAGCGGCTCGGTTCTCTGGACGCGGCGCGGGCATACTACACCGCGGTGGGCAAGAACGTAGGCACCTACACCAATTCGGGCACCGTACCGGCTCAGCTCGTGGCGGGTGGTCGGCTCCCCGTCGCCGTCACGTTCGATCCGTATTGCCTGGCCGAGCAGGGGGCCGGCAAGCCCGTTCACCCCGTCTACCTCGACGGCGTCGGTTTCGAGATCGGCTCAGTCGGGGTGCTGGAGGGCACGAAGCGAGCCGAGCTAGCCGAAGCCTTCCTCGCCTACGCGATCTCCGATGACGGCCAGCGAAAGAGCGCCTCCGCCTCCCTCCAGTATCCGACCTCAGCGACGCTTGAGGGCAATCTCCGCACCAGACTCGATGGCTTCGCCACCCCGATTTTTGGTGAGGATATCGCCAGAGCTGGCCGGCACCGGGCGGAGCTGATCGCGCTGTGGGAGAGGGTCTACTTTGGCGGCGACCAGCCCTATGTGGCAAGCCTTCCCCGCAGCGTGGCGATCTCCCTTGCGGCGGGCGCGATATCTGCGGCCTCGGGCATGGCGATGGCTCTCGGATACCGTTTCGGCCGCTTCCGCCGCCTGACCGCCCTGCTCGCCCTCGCGCCCTTCCTCTTCCCGCCTGCCACCTGGGCGCTCGCGCTGACCTACCCGCCCTTCTCCCTCGACGCGGACGGCACCGCCATCATCCTCATCGCCAACTCCATCTCGATGGCACCCATCGCCTTCGCGGTTTCGGCGCTCGCGCTGTCCGCCGTCAGCGACCGCCACCTCATCGAAGCCCGTGCTTTGGGGGTGCGCCCGGGCTCGATCCTCGCCAGACTCATCGCCCCGCAGGTCGCCCGCGGCTTTGCCATGGCCACCGCGGTGGTGGGCCTGCTCGCCCTCACGGACCCCTCGCTCACTCTCATCTTCGGCGGAGCCCACCAGTATTTCGCCTCCGAAGTACTCACCGGAATGCAGACTTCCCGGGCGGGGACCGCGGCGGCGGCTCTCCTCATCTCCATCGGCATCGCGGCTCTCGTCTCCCTCCCGCTCAGCCGGGCATTGACGGCGCGCATCGGCCGCAGCGACGTCGTCTCGCTCCCATATCGTCCGACCACCGGCGTGGGGGCCATGCCGCTCGCGCTCGCGGTGCCACTCGTGGCGCTCGTCGCCATCGTTGCCGCTCACATGGAGTCCCTGAAGCCCTCGCTGACCGTCGCTTCCACGACGACGATTCTCATCCTCGTCGTCACCGCAGCCCTGATCCTCGCCGGCCTCGTCGTCCTCGCCGTCCGTATTCGGGCGCGGAGCCTGCGCATCGTCGTCTATGTTGCCCTCGTGCTCTTGCTGTCCGCGCAGACCGCCGGGGGAGTGCTCGTCTCGGCACCGCATCGGGGGTGGCTGGAGTTCGCTGGAACGAGCCTCGCCCCGCCGATCGTGGGTGTGGACTCCGTCTACCAGGGTTTCTTCGGTGTGGCTTTGGCCTACCTGCTCTTCGCTCTCCCGCTGGCCATCCTCGCAATGATCATCATCCGCCTGCGCATTGATCCGCTTGTGACCTCCATGCACGACGCGGGCGCCTACCGTCTGCGTATCGCCGGCGAGCTCTTGCCGGTGGTCGTCCCGTCTATGACTATCGCAGTCGCGCTGCTGACCGGGTTGGTGCTCACCCGCAGCGCGCCGGCCATCTTCATCGACCTTGGCGGCAGGCTTTCCCTGACGCCGCTGATTATCCTAGATCACGTGTCGGCCGCCGAGGACGGCCAGGCCTTTACCCTGAGTATCCTGACCGGGTTGCTCATCGTTGCCCTCGTCGCCGCCGCGGGTGTGCTGTGGGTCCAAGTGAGGAGAAAGCTGTGGAAAAGCTCGTCATTGAACGTCTGAGCGTGGCGCCGATCCTGGCTAACATTTCGTTGACGATCGAGCCGGGGAAGGTCCTCGCGATCGTTGGGCCTTCGGGGTGCGGAAAGTCGACCCTCGTCCACGCCATCGCCGGCGTCGTGCCCTCTACCGGAAGCATCGTCATGGGCGAGGAGCTCAACGGGCTTCCCATGCACCGTCGGCCCACGGGTACGGTCTTCCAAGACTCGGTCCTCTTTCCGGACCACGACGTGTGGGATAACGTCGCCTTCGGCCTCGACGACGCCCGCATGAAGGACTCCCAGCGCCGCGACCTGGTGGATCTCACCCTTGCCCAGCTCAACATCCTCGGTCTGGCCCACATGAACGTCGAGCATCTCTCGGGCGGCCAGGCCCAGCGCGTCGCGCTCGCCCGCACGCTCGTCCGCCGCCCGCGCATTCTCCTCCTTGACGAGCCGCTCGTCCACGTCGATCCCACCCTGCGCGCCTCCATCCAGACCGACATTATCGAGCAGGTTCGCCGCCACCGTCTCGCCACGCTCTACGTCACCCACGACGTCGAGGAGGCATGCCGCCTTGGCGACGTCATGGCGATCATGGATCGGGGCCGAATCCTCCAGTGTGCGAGCCCCGCCGAGCTCTATCGCCAGCCCGCCTCCGCCTTCGCCGCCCGCATGATGGGCATCCCTAACATCCTGTCGGCGAAGATCAACGGTGCCGATCGCGGCGCCGTCCACGTTGAATTCGGGCGGACTTGGCTGACTCTGCCGACCGTCCAGGCGCTTAGCCCCGGCCGGGCCGACGTCGTCGTTCCGCCGGAGACGATCGAGCTCACAGACGCGGGGAAGGGACAGCTCGCGGGTCGCGTCATCAGGTCGATTTTTGCGCGCACGCACATGGAGTACGAGATCGAGACCCCGGTGGGGACGATCGTCGTCACCGAGCCAGAGACGACGCACCCGCGTGCGGTGGGCGACGAGCTTGGGCTGAACCTGACCTACTGCTGGTTCATCGCGGATAGCTCTGCGGCCACGACATGAACGGCGTCATGGCCGGGACGGGCGCGACCGCCTCGAGGATCACGCCTCCAGGTAGCGCCGGCGGCGACGGTGGCCGCTCCCGCCCACGGCAGCCCACGCTCCGGTGGGCGATTTGGTGGCGCAGTCCGCTAGGATAGTGCCCATGAGTGAACATGGATGCGGATGTGGCGGCAAGGGCCATGGCGGGCACGGCCACGGCGGGCACGGTGGCTGCGGATGTGGCGGCAAGGGCAAGCACCACGGCGTGCGCACGGCCAACACCCCCGCGGAGGCCCCGGACGATCGTTCCGAGGGCCGCAACCAGCTGGGCTTGCGCGGGAAGTAAATGAAAGTATTTCATGGGGCCGAGGACTACGACCTCGGCCCGTCAGTTGTGACTATCGGTGTTTTCGACGGCGTTCACCGCGGCCACCACGCGATCCTTTCGGAGACCGTGCGCCAGGCTGAGGAGCGCGGTGTGGTCTCGGTGGGGCTCACCTTTGATCCCCACCCCCTCCACGTCCACCGTCCCGACCTCGACCTCCCGCTCATCTCCACGCTTGAGGACCGCCTCAACATGCTGGAGGCCGCGGGCCTGGACGCCGTCGTCGTGCAAAAGTACGACCTGGACTATTCCATGACGGCGCCCGAAGACTTCATCGACGACGAACTCATCGGCAAGCTCAAGGCGGTCGCCGTCGTCGTCGGACAAGACGTGCGTTTCGGCAAGAATAACACGGGCGATGGCGCACTGCTGTGCGAGTACGGGGCAGATCGCCTCGATGTCACGCTCATTGACGACCTCGGGGGAGCCTCCGGGCGGCGCTACTCCTCGACGTGGGTGCGCGAGCTACTCGAGGCGGGCAACGTGCGTAAGGCAGCGAAGATCCTCGGGCGCCCGCACCGGCTGCGCGGGGTGGTCGAACACGGCTTCAAGCGCGGGCGCGAGCTCGGCTTCCCGACGGCGAACCTGCCCGGCTCGGGGGTGGGCGAGGTGCCGCGCGACGGCGTCTACGCGGGCTGGGTGGTGCGACAGGTGCCGGGCTCGACGGCAACTGTCCACCTACCCGCTGCAATCTCGATCGGTACGAACCCCCAGTTCGACGGCGAGACGCGTACGGTCGAGGCTCACGTGCTCGGGCGGGCCGACCTCAACCTGTACGGTGAGGAGATCGCGATCGACTTCGTCGACTACGTGCGCCCGATGCTGAAGATGGATTCGGTGGAACAACTGCAGGCCCAGATGGACGAGGATCTGCGCAAGAGCGCCGAAATCCTCGGCGTGCCGGTCTCCTATCGGGTGGACCCGAAGGACGTTACTGCGCGATAACGCATGTGTTGGACCTATTACTGATTCCTGGTCTTCCTAGGTTGGTCGTGTATCGGAGCTTTGGGGGCGCTCCGGGGAACGGAAAGAGCCGGAGCCTTTCAATGATGGAAGCGCCGAGTTTCGGTGCCCTTCTATAGAAATCATCTATCCGATTTTGAAAAGTGGCCCGGTCGCCTTTCTACCTGCGCGACCGGGCCACTTTTCAACTGTCACTGGCAGCAGATGTTGATGATTCCCGTGCGGGGCCTGCCTGCCGCAATCTCTCGTTAACCTTCTCGACGTTGAGCAAG
>JALEWQ010000129.1 GCA_022783305.1 Trueperella sp.
GACGACGTCGTAATCGCCCTTGTCCCTGCCCAAGATCTCAAGCGCGAGGTTGGCCACGACCTCGTTCGTGTTCATGTTCACCGACGTGCCAGCGCCGCCCTGGAAGGCGTCCACCGGGAACTGATCCATACAACGCCCCTCGTCCAGGATGAGGTCGCACGCCCCGACGATCGCCTTGGCCACCTGCTCCGGCAACACCCGCTTGTCACGATTCGCGAGCGCCTCAGCCTTCTTCACCATCACCATCGCCCGAATGAACTGCGGGGTGTCGTTGATGGTGCGCCCCGAGATGGGAAAGTTTTCGATCGCGCGCAGGGTGTGAACGCCGTAGTAGGCGTCGCTGGGGATCTCTCGCGCTCCAAGCAGGTCTTCTTCGATGCGGAAAGCGGACACCTATGCTCCTCAAATGCTCGGCACTGAACTACACGTTCATGGTAGTCGGTGGCCGGCACAAATACGCGGCGAAAATGGAATTTCCCCAGGAAGAGTTTCGGTACGGATGTGGGGGCGACCAGCGGCCGCCCCCACACGTTTTCGCTCCCCTTACCGGGCGGCCGAGCCGTCCGTGTAGTCAGCGTCGATGGTCTCCCAGGCGAACATCTTGCGCAGCTCCACCCCGACCTTCTCGATCGGGTGGCCCTCGCCCTTGGCGCGCAGTGCCTTGAACTCGACCGCGCCGTTGTCCTGGTCAGCGATGAAGCGGGTGGCGAAAGTGCCGTCCTGGATATCGGCCAGGACCTCCTTCATGTTCTCCTTCACCTGCGGGGTGATGACACGCGGACCGGAGACGTAGTCGCCGTACTCGGCCGTGTCCGAGATCGACCAGCGCTGCTTAGTCAGGCCGCCCTCGTTGATCAGGTCAACGATGAGCTTCATCTCGTGCAGCACCTCGAAGTAGGCGATCTCCGGCTGATAACCGGCCTCGGTCAGCACCTCGAAGCCATACTGGATCAGCTGGGAGACGCCGCCACACAGCACAGCCTGCTCGCCGAACAGATCCGTCTCGGTCTCCTCGGTGAAGGTGGTCTTGATGACGCCGGCACGGGTGCCACCGATCGCCTTCGCATACGACAGCGCCAGGTCCCAGGCCTGCCCGGAGGCATCCTGCTCCACCGCGACGATGTCGGGCACTCCACGCCCGTCCTCGAACTGGCGGCGAACGATGTGACCCGGGCCCTTCGGCGCGACCATGCAGATGTCATGGCCGGCGTCGGGCTTGATGTAGCCGAAGCGGATGTTGAAACCGTGGGCGAAGAACAGCGCGGCGTCGTCCTTGAGGTTCGGGGCGATCTGCTCGGCATAAACCTTGCGCTGGTGCTGATCGGGGGTGAGGATCATGACGACGTCGGCCTGCGCCACCGCCTCCTCGATCGTCGCCGTCTTCAGGCCCTGATCCTGGGCCTTCTCGATCGACTTCGAGCCGGGGCGAAGCCCGACCACGACGTCGACGCCGGAGTCACGCAGGTTCAACGCGTGGGCGTGCCCCTGCGAACCGTATCCGATGACGGCCACCTTCTTGGACTGGATGAAGGACAGGTCCGCATCGTCGTCGTAAAAAATCTCTGCCATGTCTACTCCTTATACTTATGCTCCGCGCAGTTGCTTGCGCTCGGTCTTGACAACTTCGGTCATGGAACGTGACCCGCGTGCGATCGCAACGGATCCCGACTGGACGATCTCCTTCACACCATACGGCTCGAGTGCCGACAGGAGCGCGTTGATCTTGTCATCTGAACCGGTGGCCTCGACGGTGACCGCTTCGGGGACGACGTCGACGATCTTGGCCCGGAACAGCTCGACCACCTGGATGACGTTCGTGCGCGAAGAGTCGTCGGCACGAACCTTCATGAGGACGAGCTTGCGCTGGACGGACTGGTCACGTTCGAGCTCCGTGATCTTGATGACGTTGACGAGCTTGTTGAGCTGTTTGGTGATCTGGTCAAAGGAGACCTCGGAGGTATCGACCACGAGCGTGATCCGGGACAGTTCCGGATCCTCCGTGGGGCCCACCGCGAGCGAATGAATGTTGAAGGCGCGGCGTGCAAAGAGGCCCGAAACGCGGGCGAGCACGCCCGGCTTGTTCTCCACGAGAACTGAGAGTGTGCGGCGGTGGCTGATCATGCTTGTTCCTCTTCGTGCTTGGGGCGCATATCGCGCGCGTACAGGATGTCGTCGTTGGAGACGCCGGCGGGCACCATCGGCCACACCATCGCGTCCGGGGAGACGACGAACTCGACGACGACGGGGCGGTCGTTGATGCTCATCGCCTCAGTGATCGCCGCGTCCACATCCTCGGGCCGCTCCACCCGGATGCCGTGGCAGTCGTAGGCGCCAGCCATCTTGATGAAGTCCGGGATGCGGCGCGTGCCGTATCCGGTGTTCAGGTCCGTGTGAGAGAAGCGCCCGTCGTAGAACAGGTTCTGCCACTGGCGCACCATGCCGAGCGAGGAGTTGTTGATGAGCGCGATCTTGATCGGGATGTCGTTGAGGCGGCACGTTGCGAGCTCCTGGTTCGTCATCTGGAAGGAACCGTCGCCGTCGATGCACCACACCGTCTTGTCCGGGTTGCCCACCTTCGCACCCATGGCGGCCGGGACGCCGTAGCCCATCGTGCCCGCGCCACAGGAGGTGACGAGCTGGCCGGGGAACTGCATCGGGATGAACTGCTGGGCCCACATCTGGTGCTGACCCACGCCGGTGGAGAATATCGAATCGCCGGCCAGCGCCCCGAGGCGGGAGATCACGTACTGGGGGCTCATGAGCCCGTCTTCCGGCTCCTCGTAGCCCACCGGGTAGGTCTCGCGCATGCGGTCAAGGAAGTCCCACCACTGCGTGAGGTCCGGGGTGCCGTACTGTTCGAAGGCGTCCGGAATCTCGTCGATGAGGGCGTCGATTGTCAGGCGCAGGTCGCCCAGCAGCGTGACGTCGACCGCCCGGTTCTTGCCGAACTCCGCCGGGTCGATGTCCGCGTGGATGACCTTCGCCTCGGGGGCGAACTCGTCCAGCTTGCCGGTGACGCGGTCGTCGAAGCGCGCGCCGAGCGCGATGATCAGGTCCGACTTTTGAAGGGCGACGACGGCCGGGACCGTTCCGTGCATCCCCGGCATGCCGAGGTGGTGGCGATCCGAGTCGGGGAAGGCGCCGCGGGCGTTGAGGGTGGTCACCACCGGGATGCCCGTCATCTCCACCAGATCTGCGAGCTCCTCGTGGGCGCGGGAGCGGATCGCCCCTCCCCCGACGTAGAAGACCGGCTTGGATGCGCCGGCGATCATGCGGGCGGCCTCACGCACCTGGCGTAGGCTCGGCTTCGACTGCGGCAGGTAGCCGGGTAGCTCCATCTTCGGCGGCCAGACGAACTCGCACTCCTCGTTCTGCGCGGACTTCGTGACGTCCACCAGCACCGGGCCGGGACGCCCGGAGCGGGCGAGGTGGTAGGCCTCGGCAATTCGGGCCGGGATCTCGTTGGCGTCGGTGATGAGGAAGGAGTGCTTGACTAGTGGGAAGGTCGCCCCGATGATGTCCGCCTCCTGGAAAGCGTCCGTGCCAATCAGGCTCGCGCCCACCTGGCCGGTGATCGCCACCAGCGGCACCGAGTCCAGGTTCGCGTCCAGCAACGCGGTGACCAGGTTGGAGGCGCCGGGGCCGGAGGTCGCCATGCAGACCCCAACCTCCCCCGTGGAGACGGCCAGGCCCTCAGCCGCGTGCCCGGCACCCTGCTCGTGGCGCACCAGGATGTGGCGGATGCTGGATTCAAAAATGGCGTCGTAGAGAGGCAACGCGGCCCCGCCTGGCAGACCGAAAATGGTCTTGACGCCCAGTTCCTCAAGCGAGCGGATGACCGCCCGCGCTCCCGTGGTCGTCTCACGGACAGTGCTCGGCTCTTGTTTAGCCTTGGGTGGCGTTGGCGCTGGTGCCATTGTTCCTCCTTGAAACTCGGTGTCGATCTTCGCGCAATAAAAAACCCCTCGAGTTTCGAGGGGCGCACCGCAGGTCAGCGTTACCTGCTGGTGCGCTGAACTACTACGAGAATGATCGACATACCCCGATCGTAGACTCCCGCCAGAGGGGCCGCCAAATCCTTTCCGAAACGTCTCACATTGTGGATCACGGTCTCGCCAGGCGGCGGCCCGCGCGAGCGGAGCAATACGCTACGGCAGAGAGCCGAGGATGGTCGCCACGAGGATCTTGCCGATCATCGCAATCGGATAAACCAGGGCATACCCAAGCGCGACACGCGGATCAGTGTTTGTACGCCCGTTGGCAAACGCCAACACCGCCGGCTGGGTCTGCGCTCCCCCAAGAAGGCCGGAGAGCTGCGTGCCGCCCATCTTGAACACGTATCGCATGACGAGGTACAGGCAAACGGCAAGAGTCGTAGTGAAAAGAACGCCGAGCAGAAGAATCTGAATCCATGTGCCCGATTCGAAAGCCAACGCGATCTGGCCACCCGCCGTCGTTCCGGCCTGCGCTAGGAAGATCAACAAGCCCAACTCGGAAAGGACAGCACACGTCGTATTCGGCAACGCAGTAACCTGCTTGCCAATACGGCCCAGACGACCAAAGACCAGGCCGACCAGCAACGCACCCGCCGCCGAACCAATCGCGAACGAACCACCACCGGGCAACGGGAAACGGATAACACCAATCGTGATGCCGAGCGCCATTCCCAGCCCCAGCGCCACCGGGTTCAGATCAGAAAAACCGCGCGCAGAATCGCCGAAAAACTTGGAAATCAGCTTCATGTTCGACGTCGGGCCAATGACACGCACGCGATCGCCCATCTCGATCATGAATTCAGGAACGGCGAGCATGTCTGAGTCCCCACGGCGAACACGTGAAACCGTGGCCCCGTACTTGTTGAAAAGGATCTCGTCAAGCTCGGCGATCGTCTTACCCGCGATCTTCGGCTCAGATACCGTGATGCGCCGGAAATCGAGATAACGCCGATCCGCGCGCAGCGAATGCGACGACTGATGGCCCACCATCGTCTTCAACTCGTCCAGCTCGTGCTTGGGTCCAACAACCGTCAGCAGGTCACCTTTTTCCAGGACGTCGTGCTTGGTGGGGATCCAGATCGGCCCCTCCTCGCCGCGGCGCATGCGCGAGATCTCCGGCGGATTCTTAAACAGACCAAGGATTGCTCCCACGCGAGGGTTATCATCGCGATCCACACGCAGATTCATATGCGTGATCGGCATGGGCTTGTCGGTATCTTCTGAGGCATGACGCAACGCGATAGAGGCAGCAATCATCATTCCGATCACGCCGAACAGATAAGAAATCGAGTAACCGACGGTCGCTTGCGCCTCGAATCCCGACGCGTCTGCGGCAGCCGCCAACGCGGGAGTGTTCGTCAACGCACCCGCAAACGTACCTGAGACGAGCGCAACATCCATCCCGAGGACAAAACGCCCGACGACGTAACCCAGCCCGCCCGTCAGGAAGTAAATGACGACGAGCGCGACCATCGGCCCAATGGCCCGCCGGATGTTCTCAAAGAACGACGGGCCCGAGTTATTGCCGATCGCAAACGTGAACAATGCCAGCCCGAGGTGGCCCACCTTCGTCCCAATCGCGATGTCGATTCCGTTAGCCTTCGCGAAAGCAGAAAACGCAATCGCGACAAACAGTACCGCTGCCGCACCAAGGGAGACCCCCGCAACCTTGATGTGGCCGAAAACCATGCCTATGCCAATCAGCAAGAACGCAAGCAGCACTGGCTCTTCAGCGAAGAACTCGAGAAACCCCGTCATCCTACACCTTCCCTATGAACGAGACCTGCGTCTATTATCCCCGGAAAGAGACGCGATTCCCACCGGACGCAGCAATACAGAATGCCTCCAGATCAGGAAGCTAGTTCGGGCGATCCTCCAGATAGCTGTCAGCCAGCTTGGTCGTATCACGATCGTGCAGCCAGCCCCGATCCGTGAGCACGCGGGAGAAAGCCAAGCCGAATCCGATCGCCATAATAACAAAAAAGACCTCCGCGATCGTCGTCAACGCAATCGACAGGTTACCCTCGTTGATCGCCACCAACGCGCGGTAGAACGGCACTCCCGGAATCATGATGACAACGGAGGGGACGGAGAGGGAAACACGCGAATGGGTCGTCCGCCATGCCACGAACGTCGCACACAAACCGGCAACGAAGGCGGCCAAACCAACCGCGATCTGCCAGGGGGTGCCCGTATAATTCTGCAGAATCAGGCGGGTCGGGTTGGTCAGCGCCGCCACCGCGGCCGCCAAAAGCGCAACCTTCCACGCGGCATTAAACAGGATCGCAAAGCCACCCGCCGCCACGAAAGAACACAAGACCTGCAACAGTAGGTTAACCGCGAACGGCAACGCCATCGGAGCGGCGCCCACCACATCCCATTGCGCCGCGTGGGTAACGATCCACAGGGGTAGACCCGCCGACCCGAGCACCATCACACAATAGGAAAACCGCGCCAACGCGGATTGGAAGTCCGAACGCACAAAGTCGAGCATCGCCGTCGTCAACGGGAAGCCAGGGATAAGAAACAAGATCGCTGAGATCAGCCCCGCCTCATGGCTCAGCCGCAGGACGTAGCCAAAGGAGGCCAACATGGAAAGGAACCCCATGTACACCAGTGGGGAGACCATGCCGCACACGGCCCAGATGAAGAAGTGAGCCAAATTGCGCTTAAGCATCAGCTTTCGCACAAGCTGGCCAACGCCGGCCGCAAAAAACACGGTGGTGCATTCGACGACGCGCCCACCATTGAGGAAGCAAAACGCCGCACACGCGACCGCCGCCGCAACGACAGTCGTCCACATCCCCCAGTGTCGATCCTGCTTGACCGTCTGATCCAAGAGCGAGCGCAGGTGGGACACGTCACGCACTGCAAGGTCCCGGGTGCCGATCTGGGACAAGACGTCGAGACGCCGAGAGTTCACCCCCACGTGTCGCTGCTCGGTGAAGTCCGTCTGCGAGCGGCCGTTCTCCCACGCAGTTGCGGTGATATCCGTCATCGTGACAGAAGCTTCAAGACGGTTAACTCCAAGCTGATGAGCGGCTCTCGCCATCGAATACTTCACACGATATGCACCCGCGCCAGAAGCCAGCAACAGTCTGCCGTATGCGAGAACCGCCCGCGTCTTTTCTTCAAGAGTGCTAGGTTTCTCGTCTCCCATAACCAACCCATTCAGATCGATAACAACGCCGTCGATACTACATGCCCGAGGCGGGGGCCATTATCGACACAGGTCCTACGCCACCCTACTGAACTTTGCGGACCGCCCCCGACGAGGCCGAGGTCGCCATCGCCGCGTAGGCCTGCAACGCCTTCGAGACAGTGCGGTCGCGGTTCGCCACCCAGGGCGCCTCGCCCTTATCCGCCCGACGCCGCGCGAGCTCCTCGTCCGCTACGTCCAACTTGAGCAGTCGCGTGGGGACATCGATGACGATCCGGTCGCCCTCCTCGATCAGGCCGATCGCTCCTCCCGAGGCCGCCTCCGGCGAAATGTGCCCAATCGACAACCCCGACGTTCCACCCGAGAAACGCCCGTCCGTGATCAGCGCGCACGTCTTACCCAGGCCCAGCCCCTTGAGGAACGACGTCGGGTAGAGCATTTCCTGCATGCCCGGCCCACCCTTGGGACCCTCGTAGCGGATGACGACGACGTCGCCCGGCTTGACCTGCTTGGACAGGATGAGATCGATCGCGGCCTCCTGCGACTCAACCACGCGCGCCGGGCCCTCGAAGTGGAAGAGGGATTCGTCGATGCCGGCCGTCTTGATGACGGCCCCGTCCTCGGCAAGGTTGCCGAAAAGAACACACAGGCCACCGTCGGCGGTGTAGGCGTGCTGGAGGTCACGGATGCAGCCGGCCTGCGCGTCGTCGTCGATCGAGTCGTAGCGCCTATCCTGCGAGAAGGCCCGCGTGGTGCGCACTCCGCCCGGTGCGACCGTGAACAGATCCTTCGCCTTCTCCGAGGCGGAGCCGCCGCGCACGTCCCACTCCCCCAGCCACTGCTCAAGGGAGTCGGCGTGGATGGCGTGGACGCTTCGGTCAAGCAGGCCGCCGCGGTCAAGCTCGCCGAGGATCGCGGGGATGCCTCCCGCCCGGTGGAAGTCCTCCATGTGGAAACGCGTGGAATTCGGGGCCACCTTCGCCAGGCACGGGGTGCGGCGCGAGAGCTCGTCGATGTCATTGAGCGAGAAGTCAACCTCGCCCTCGTGAGCGGCGGCGAGAATGTGCAACACCGTGTTCGTCGAGCCGCCCATCGCAATATCCATCGTCATCGCGTTGCGGAACGCTCCCGCAGTCGCGATCGAGCGTGGCAGGACGGACTCGTCGCCGTCGTCGTAGTAGCGATGGCACAGCTCCACGATGAGCTCCCCCGCGCGCTCAAAAAGATCCTTGCGGCGCGCGGCGGTGGCCAGCGTCGAGCCGTTGCCCGGCAACGACAGGCCCAGCGCCTCCGTCAAACAGTTCATCGAATTCGCCGTGAACATGCCCGAACACGACCCGCACGTGGGGCAGGCGTTCTGCTCGACGGCGAGCAGCTGAGCGTCCGTGACCGAATCGTTGGCAGACAGCGCCATAGCGTCAATGAGGTCAATGTTGTGGTCGGCCACGCCCTCAACCGCCTTGCCCGACTCCATCGGACCACCCGACACGAAGACCACCGGGATGTTGAGCCGCATGGCGGCCATGAGCATGCCCGGCGTGATCTTGTCACAGTTCGAGATGCATACCAGCGCGTCCGCGCAGTGGGCATTGACCATGTACTCGACCGAGTCGGCAATGATCTCACGGCTGGGCAACGAGTAGAGCATGCCCCCGTGGCCCATCGCGATCCCGTCGTCCACCGCGATCGTGTTGAACTCCTTGCCCACGCCGCCGGCTTCCTCAATAGCTTTAATGACCAGCTGGCCCATGTCTTTCAGGTGCACGTGGCCCGGTACGAACTGGGTGAACGAGTTGGCCACCGCAATGATCGGCTTGCCGAAATCCTCTGCTGCCATCCCGGTCGCGCGCCAAAGCGCGCGAGCACCGGCCATGTTGCGTCCCTGTGTTGATGTCGCTGAACGAAGCTGCGCCACGATCTCCTCTTTTCTCTCTAACGCCATCGTAGCCGCACCCGCGCTAACATCGGGTGGCGGTCCACACCTGGAGCTGATACGGGAGCCCCACCACGGCGTCGTCGCGCCAGGACAAGTGCTCAAACATGTACCACTCAAGGTTAGCGCGCATTCGGGCGCGGCCGGCCTCCTCCGCCTGGATCCACGACGAGCGGGTGGTCCCCAGCTGCATGATCTCGGCGGGTAACAGCGGGTCCAGCCACGTCGTGAGGCGAAGTTCAGGCTCGGTGAAGGGATGCTCCATGTGTCCGTGATGGCCGGGCACACGCAGGTCGGGGACCCTGTCGGCCCGGTGCACGTCCCCGGAGCGCATGATCCGCGCCAACCGGTGGACCCACGCCTGGCGCACGTCGAACTGGTTGTACAAGATCACAACCCGACCGCCCGGGCGCACCACGCGGGCCGCCTCAAGCGCGGCGGCCCGTTCGTCGAGCCAGTGCCAGCACTGCCCATAGGCCAAAACGTCCACGGAAGCGTCCGCGAAGGGGAGGCACTCGCCCGTCGCCTCAAGCAGACGCTCAGCCGGGAATTCGGGAAGAGCCCGCCGAAATCCGGCCCGCATGTCCGCCGACGGCTCCACCGCCCACACGGTTCGCGCGAGGGCGGCGAGCGTCGCGGTGAGCTTTCCCGTTCCCGCCCCCACATCCACGACGACGTCGCCGCAGCCAACGACGCCTTCCAGCGCGCAAGCCGGGTAGCCCGGACGGACGTCGACGTAAGAGGCGACCGAGGCGCCCGCCTCCGAAAACGGGTTGTGTGCGGCGCTTGATGGCCGGGGCATCAGCGGGTTTCCTCTCCGGCGAGCCCGGCGTGCCGATGGGCGAGATCGGTGGTTCGCATGGCCGGGATTCTATCAGGGCCGGCGAGATTGCATCCCGTGCGAGATTGCGTCCCGCGGCCGTAGCGCCGCGACCGCGGGTGTTGCCGCCCAGTGCTTCTTATAGCGCCAAGCACATATCCGCCAGCGCCTCAGGCGTTCCCCCGTTTGGAAAAACGGGGGAACACCTGAGGTGAAGGCCTACTTGTCCTCTCGATTCGAGCTCATCAGCACGTTGACACGATTGTTCGCATCGGTCAACGATGATGGGTCAGCTTCGAAGGCGATCACGGCCGACATAGCTGGCTTCATCATGGAATCCACCTGCGCCCAGCGGTCAACCACCGGAGAGGGAACCGTTGTGCCTTCGTCAATGTGTATGGAGAACGCGCGCGCGTCCATCCCCATATTCTCGAAGGTCGAGATGGCTTTCTGCGTGGAGGTCATGATCGCGGGGAAAACGGTGCCCTGTTCGGCGATGACATCTTGACAATCAGCAGATCCCAGGTATTTCACCCAGCGCCACGCTTCTTGCGGATGCTTTGTGCCGACCCACACCGAATCAGCCAGACCATTCATCACCGATGCGCGATGGCCGTCCGGACCAATCGGCGTCGGAGCGGCCTGTACCGGTATTTGCGAAGTCGTGGCGATATTCGAGATATTCCACGATCCTTCAATCAGCGTCGCATAGGCGCCCGAACCAAGCGATTCAAGCGTGCCAATGCCAGACGTGGCGATGGACAGCGGCGGCATGTACCCCTTTTCGATCAACGAACGCCACCACCCGATGGTCTCCTGGAATTTGGGCGAATCGTAGTTAAAGTGCTGCCCCCAGGGGTTCGTTTCCGTCCACGTCCACTGCCCGTTGGAGAGGGCAAACGGCGACCACTGAACCTGGCCATAGCCAGAGCCGGCCTCGTTGTACCCGATTCCGTAAACCTTGACGCGGCTCTTGTCGAAGCCCTCTTCGTCGCCTCGCACGCCGTTGGCGTCGATTGTCATGTGCGCGAGGAACTTCTCAAAAGAACCACCGTCTGTCGGATTCCACTCAAGTTTCCAAAGATCCTCGGACGAGTAGCCTGCTTCCTTAACCATGTCCTGGTTGTAGAACAAGGCCTCGGTATCCCAGTCTTTTGGCAGGCCGTAGCGTTGCGTGCCGTCCTGCGAAACCCACTGATCGGCGAGGCCGGGCGCATAGACCGAGAAATCGTATTTTTCTTCCTCGACGTAGGGCTCAATGTCTAGCAATTGCCCCAGCGAAGCGTACTTGCCGAACTGTGCGGTGTGGTTGGTGAAGACGTCCGGTGCGTTCTCCGCCACCATCGAGGCGGTGATCTGCGTCCAGTAGTCATCCCACCCGTACTGCTCGATCTGGATGTGCACATCCGGGTTCTTCTTTTCGAAATCTGTTGCGCACTGCCTGTATCCGGGCAACTGTCCCGCGTCCCAAAGCCAATACCGGAGCGTGACCTTGTCGGCCGTGTCACCCGCATTTGTGGCACAAGCCGACAGCGTGGCGCCTGAGACGAGACTCAGCGCGGCGAGCGCAGCGAATGCACGGCGCTTGCGCGAAACATGCCGTAAGTTATTCTTCTTCATGATGCGCCTCACTTAATCCCGGAGAATCCAATAGAGTTCACGATTCGCTTGCCCAGGATCACGAACAGGATCACGATGGGCAGAGCGGCAACGAGAGCGGCTGCCATCAGCGCCGTCCAGTCGGGCGAGCCCTGCGGCTTTTGCGAGCGGAAGATGCCGAGCGCCACCGTCAGCACGCGCACGTTGTCCGACTGGCCGACCAGCAACGGCCACATGTAGTCGTTCCAGGCGTTGATGAACGTCAAGACGGCGAGCGTGATGATCGGAGCTGAAGCCATCGGGCAGATCACCCGGAAGAACACCTTGAACGGGCCGGCTCCGTCGATCATCGCGGCCTCGTCGATCTCTCTGGGCACGCCGAGAAAGAACTGGCGCAAGAAGAAGATCGCGAACGGCGTCATGAAGAACGTGGGCAAGACGATCCCGGGAAAAGTGTTGAGCAAGCCGAGCTGCTTGATCAGCACGAAGTTCGGAATCATGGTGAAGATACTCGGCACCATCAAAGCAGACAAGAAAAGGGCAAAGATAGCGTCGCGCCCTTTCCATGTCAGCCGTGAGAATGCGTAGGCCGCCATCGCTGAGAACAGCGTTTGCCCGACCGTGACCACGCTTGCCACGATCAGTGAGTTGCGCAGGTAAAGCCAGAAGTTGATGGAGGCACCCGCGCCGCCCTGAGCCAGCGATTCTTCGGGGCTCGTCATGCCAAAGACACGACGATAGGCATCGAGCGTGGGGTTTTCCGGCCATAGTGTCCCTGGCGAGGACACCAGTTCCGAGTTCGTCATCAAAGATGAGCGCAGCATCCATATGAACGGAAATATGGTGATGAGCAGCAGGAAGATCAGGCACGCCCATGCCGCGTAGAATCCCAGGCCGTGACGCTTCTTTGGCTCAGCTACGCGGGCAGTGCCAGCAACGCTGGACCTCTTAGTGATTGTCTGGGTCGTCATAGTACTCACCTCACAGTTCATCCGATTCGTTTGCTCTCATCAGGCGAAGCTGAATGAGCGTCACGCCGAAGAGCAACACGAACAGCACCATCGCCAAGGCAGATGCGTATCCGAAGTCGAGCTGGCCAAACGCGAGATCCCAAATGTAGTAGTAGATCACGCGCGTAGCATTAATCGGCCCGCCCTTCGTCGTGATGGCAACCGTGTCGAAGATCTGGAACGAACCGGTAACGGTAACCACCAAGACCATGGCCAAAACCGGACGAAGGAGCGGAAGGGTAATGGAGAAGAACTTTCGCACTTCACCCGCGCCATCGATATCAGCGGCCTCGTAAACCGACTTGTTGATGGTTTGCAACCCGGCAAAGACCAAGAGAGCCGTGTATCCCATGTGGCGCCACACGTTGATGAACGCCACGGTTGGAATGGCCCAGGCGGATTCACCGAAGAACGCCACGCGATCCAGACCGATGCCGTCCATGACCACGTTCACGATACCGATCTGGTAATCCATCATGAAATACCACACCAGGGCGACAACCACGTTCGCAATGAAGTATGGCAACAGCGCCATACCGCGGATAAGGGTGGAACTGGTCAACCGCTGCAGTAGCACTGCCAGAAGGATCGCGATGATCGTTTGGAAACCAATGTTGAGCACCACGTAGTACAGCGTCACCTTAATGGAATTCCAAAAGAGGGGATCCTCGATGAGTCGCTGGTAGTTTGCCATGCCTGTCCACGTGGGTGGCGTGAGAACCGCGTAATCTGTAAACGAAAAGTACAGTCCTCGAAGTGCTGGGACCAGGTAGAACATGATGAGCCCGATTCCAGCGGGGGCGAGAAAAATCAATGCATAGCGGGTTTGCCGGTTGTTGACGGCGTGACGACGCACCTTCGTTGGTGCGCTCACCGTGGGTGATGACATCGCTTTTCTCCTTTCTATATTTACCTTGTGAAAAACACGTTAGGCTCGTGCACTCAGGCGCAAGAGAACGGTTTGCAGCGGGTTGAGATCCGGGAAACGAAAACCCGCCTGCATGATGACCCGCCCTGGTAGCGTGAGGCCGTCCTGCCACCACGGCACCGAACCGGCGCCTGTAGCGATAGCGGAGTCGATTCCGTCCGGCAGAAGCTCGCGCATGTGGTAGACGACGTCGTTATCCAGTCCAGGCAGACGCAACGCGGGAGTAGGACGCTGAGGCGAGGTCTGCACGCGCGTGAGAGCGAAGATAGCATCCGATCGATCCCGTGCGACGACGCCGTGAACCCGGTAGCCCTGATCGGGATGATCCGCGTGAACCACGCGTCCCGAATGCAGCATTGGGCGCAAGCTCTTGTGCAACGCGACCCACTTGGCCAGCTCGTCACGCTCATGCGGATCCGCGTTCGGCAAGTCCCACTCAATCCCCATGTGGGAGAACATCGCATTCGAGGCACGCAATGCCAGATTCAACGTGCGCCCCGTTTGGTGTGACACCGTTGAGGCCACATGAGACCCGACCAGTTCTGGCGGCAAAAGTAGCGATGTTCCGGCTTCGATCTGCAGGCGTTCCATCGCATCCGTGCAGTCCGAGCCCCACACGCGTACCGCGTGCTCCATGATACCCAGGTCAATGCGCCCGCCGCCTCCAGCACAAGACTCAATCTCCAGCCCCGGATAGGCGGACGTAATGAAGTCCATGAGCCGGTAGGTTGCCAAAGTCTGAGCGTGGTAGACCGGCTTGCCCGTGAGCGGGGAGATCGCCTCGTACAGGTCGCGGTTGAAGTCCCACTTGATGTAGTCGACAGTCGTCGAATCCAGCACCGCAACCATCTGCGATCTGACGTGCTCATAGGCTTCAGGGTTCGTCAGGTCTATCACCTGCTGGTTCCGCGCCTCCTGAGGTCGATGCGTGCGCGGTGAAAGAATCCACTCCGGATGACGCCGTGCCGCCTCCGAGTTGGGACTGATCATTTCCGGTTCGAACCACAAACCGAACTGCATTCCGGCCGCATGAACCGCGTCCGCCAGCGGAGCCAGCCCGTTTGGCCACACCTCCTCAGATACCGTCCAATCACCCAGACTGGTTGTGTCATCTCGCCGGTCGGAGAACCATCCATCATCGAGTACGAAACGCTCGACGCCCACCTTCGCGGCCTCCTCAGCGAGCTTGAGAAGATGGGGCAGTTCCTGTTTGAAGTACACCGCCTCCCACGCGTTAAGCGTCACCGGCCGGGGCGTCGTCGGATGGTTCGAGCGGGCTCGGACAAAATCGTGGATGCGCCCGGCTGCCTCATCAAGCCCTTCGCCCCATGTGCCCACGATCCACGGAGAGGTATAGCTTTCGGCGTGTGCGAGGAGAATCTCGCCCGGGTAGAGCAACTCTCCCGCAAGTAGCCCTTGGTAGCCTTGCGTGTCCCGCTCAGCAATTGTGCAGGTGTTACCCGACCAGGCGACGTGAACGTAATGGACAAGTCCGCGCTGCCACGATGTGCCTTCTTCACAGGTGCCGTGAATCGTTGATGCGGAGTGTCCGCGTCCCACACGGATTTCACGCCGATGCGAACCGATGGTGAACTCGTGCAGGTGAGTGTCGCGTTCACGCAAATGGTGCCCGCTTTGATCGATGACAAAAGTTTCGCTGGCGGGTGTCGGCAGTGCCAGCAGTAGTGAGTCGAGTTGGTAGCCATCCTCGCCCGTATTGGTCACGTTAGCCCGTGTGCGCACCAGGCCCGAGCCCGTGATCTCCAACTCAAGTGTCAGATCGATATCCGCCTCGTCATCGTGAGCGTGGGCGATCATCGACGACGCCGTCTGCTCGACCGAGCCCGTCACGAATGAGGAAAACTGCGCGGCGCCATCGCGCGCGCCAACCAAGCCCGGCGTACCGATCCAGCCCTCACTCTGTTGAGGGACGAGAGAAAAGAGCGGAGGGACATCGGCCAGGCCCGAGACGACGGCGGAAACCTGCGCCCGCGAGAACGCCGTGGCTTGGTCTGAACTGACCGCCCCGAGATCCGCGCCCCAGTACAGCACCTGAGGTAACCCCCGGTCCGTAAGCCGCACAAAAACGGAAGTCCCGCCGTTTCTCAGATGAATGTTTGGTGGTATCGATACCATGAGCACCCCGAATCGAGTTGTGTGAGGCTGTAGCGCCATTGCATACTGTTACCTTACGGCATGAATAATCGTAGCACGCCAATTAACCAATAGATGGGGATAATGTGAAACGCGTTCCCCAACCTCGGAACTGCTTTTCGATAAACAATCAAGGACTTATTCGGACATCACGATATCCGGGACCTTCGTCGTACGGAGTCCATTGTATATAACTCTATCTAGACATATATCAATCGCTGAAGCAACCCCGATAGATTGGACAAGTCGATTGAGCCATCAACCCAGCTACCTGGGCATACAACGCTGCATCCGATCCTCAACACCGGCGCATCCCCAACTGAGCGCCGAGCCGCGTCACCGTCAATCCCGCATTCGCGCGTGGCTTGTGGGGTGGAGTTACACCACGAGAGTCTAAGCCATCCTGGACACCACAGTCCCGGGCACCCCACGCGACACCCCGGGCACCCTTCTTGGAGGGATAGGAAGAAGGGGGGTCCCGGCACTTGTGCCGGAACCCCCCTTCTTCTTCACAAACAATGACGGCAGTGTCCTACTCTCCCACACCCTCACAAGTGCAGTACCATCGGCGCTAGCAGGCTTAGCTTCCGGGTTCGGAATGGGACCGGGCGTTACCCCACCGCTATAACCACCGTC
>JALEWQ010000006.1 GCA_022783305.1 Trueperella sp.
AATGTAACGTAGATCCAGGGTAGCAGAGTTACTGTGTTGTACGCTTCGAAGATCCGATCGCGCATGGCGAACGCGATGAGGAGGTAGGCCGCGGCGGCGGCGAAGAACGACACGAGATATGCCCGCAAGGGGTAACGTAGGCGAATCATGGTGCCGATCAAGGTCCGACGCCGATTGGTGTGCGCTCTAGTTTAGTCAACATAGCCGCCTCCCTTGGACAAAAGCGCGTCTGTCGAAAAGCGCGGCAACCATGTGTAGACGTGCCATGATCACCGCCTCCTGCAAGCGTCGGGCAGGATGTGTCAGATGCGCGGTCTGAAGCTAGGAAGGGCGCGACAATCCGCGGGCGGCTCTTCTGATGCACGATTCACTCCCTTCCTTGTGTGTGTGAGCTGTAACACGATTATGTCGTGCGCGAGATTATCGTGTCTAGGGACATAAGTCCTGTTTGGCGGATATGCGCAGCGGTGAAGGGCCGGAGTGGGGCGGCTTCGGAGGGGTGGGTGACACCCGTCGTCGTGCATCGGGAATGCGAGGTTTACCTCGCCGCATTGAACAATTTAGGTTCGCCGAAATAGGGTGTAGGTGTCAGTCGGTATGTAACAGGGAAGTGGTTGTGGTGCTAAACGTTCGCGCAGGCCGAAGTCAGGGGCTCCTACCCATGCTTGGGCCGGCATTTGTGGCCGCCGTGGCGTATGTCGATCCGGGCAACGTGGCGGCGAACATATCGGCGGGCGCCACATATTCCTACATGTTGGTGTGGGTGCTCGTCCTCGCAAATGCTATTGCGGTGCTCGTTCAGTATCAGAGCGCCAAGCTCGGACTCGTGACGGGACAATCGCTCCCGGAGCTCCTCGGAGATCGCCTACCCACGGGGCGGCGCATCGCGTTTTGGCTGCAGGCGGAGATCATCGCGGCGGCGACCGACCTTGCCGAGATCATCGGCGGGGCGATCGCCCTCCAACTGCTATTCGGGCTACCGCTGATCGTGGGCGGAGTGATCGTCGGGGTGGTGTCAATGTCGCTTCTGATCTTCCAAAACGTACGGCGCCAACGCCAGTTCGAAGCCATTGTGGTCGCCCTACTGGCGATCATCACCTGCGGATTCCTTGCCGGGCTGTTCATCGATCCGCCCTCGGCGGGAGGGGTGCTCTCGGGCCTGGTTCCGCGCTTTAGCGACACAAACTCGGTGCTGATCGCCGCGTCGATGCTAGGCGCGACCGTGATGCCGCACGCGATCTACCTGCATTCCTCGCTGGTCAATCATCGCTTCGCCAAGAAAGGGCGCAACTTCAAACTCCTTCTCCGAGCCACGCGCGCCGACGTGGTCTCCGCCTTAATCGTCGCCGGCGCGGTCAACCTGGGTCTGCTGCTGCTCGCCGCGTCCGCGCTCGGCGGGCGAGCCGGCACCGACTCCATTGAGGGTGCGCACGCCGCCATCGCGGATGTGCTCGGGCCGGGAATCGGCGTCGTGTTCGCGGTGGGGTTGCTCGCCTCGTCCCTGGCCTCGACGTCGGTAGGGGCGTACGCGGGCTCGGAGATCATGGGCGGGCTGTTGCACGTGAGGGTTCCGCTGTGGGTTCGCCGCCTCGTCACACTCATCCCGGCGCTGGTGGTGCTGTGGGCGTACCCGAATCCGTCGTGGGCGCTGGTCATTTCGCAGGTGGCGCTCTCGTTTGGGATCCCCTTCGCCATCATTCCGCTCACCAAGTACACCGCCGACAGGGGCGTCATGGGCGATTACCGCGACGGGCCCGTCATGCGGGTTGCCATGGTGACGGTGTCGGTGCTGATCGTGGTGCTGAACTTCGCCCTCATTTATCTGACCTTGACCGGCGCGGGCGTCTAGGGCGGTTCCGGGCTATAGGCCGCGGTTCCGGGTTCCCGGGCTTGCGGGCAAGAGCAAAGGGAAGGGCCGCACGAGAAGGTGCGGCCCTACGCTTAGGACACCGAACCCGAGAGCGCCTGTCGGCGCTAAGGCCGCTCGTAGCGGCAAATATTTGGAGCCCGGGGCTTTCGCGATCCGGTGTCTGACTCATAGCCTAGCTCACGTTTTCCATCCTGTCACCCCTCGAATCGCGCACGCTTTCCGCTCCAGATGGGCGCCCCTGCACGTTCGCCTAGGTTATTGTAAAACCGCACCACAAAGCCGTTTGGCATGGTAAAGTCCTTATACCGGAGTTTGGGGAGATACACTTTTGGCTATGACGTCCTCCACCCAAGAGTCCGGACGCACGCCTTCGCTCACTGATCGGTTATTTGATCGGGAGGCTCCGGCCCGTCCTTCCGCCGATGTGCGCCCGCCCTTTATTTGGGCATCCGTCGGCGCGTTTTATGCCGCAATCATCGCGCTCGGCGTTTCCCTGGGGCCGCTCGCAGCGGCGATCGGGACCCTGGCGACGGCAATCCCGCTCATAGCGGGCTGGCCGGTGATCATGGGCCTAACGAACCGAGCTGTTTCCCGCGTGGTCATGACGTTGACGCTGGCCGCCGGTCTTCTCGCCGCGTGCCTGAACTCGATGACGGGCACCATGCTGGCCGCCACCTTCGCCATCTTCGCCTCCTTCGTGGGGGAGATGATGCGACGCGACGGCCGCCCCCACCTCGTCGAACACATCTCGGCGTCGGCGGGCGGGGCGATGGTCATGATCTCGGCGTCGATGTGGGTGTTCGTGGCCGGGGGCTGGCAGGTAGCCAGCCGCGCGTTGCCTAATCCGGGCACGTTCGTGGGCCTGCTGACGGCGATTATCATCGCGGTGGCCACCCTCGTCCACAGCTTCGACTCGGATCACGCCAACCTCCTTGGCCTGGTCAACGCGACGGCGGTTGGTCTGCTGATGGCGTTCCTCCTCGGCGGCCCGGTGTGGGTCGGCGGTGCAATCGGCGTGTGCGTGGGGCTTGTGTTCGCGTTCATCCGCCGATGCGTGCGCGGATTCGAACGCCCGCTGACCTGGGTTCAGGGCTATGTGAAGGCGGTGATGCCGCATTGCGCGCTGGGCATGATCGGCTACATCTTCACGCTCGTTGTGCTCTAGGCTAACCTCATGGCTTTCCGACTTCCTGAGAATCTGGCCCCGGAGAACTACCCGCTGGGCTGGCTGATTGACACGTGGTACGGCGGCGGTGTGCTGGAGTATGAGAACGTCGACGCCGCGGCGTACCTGCACGAGCTGACGATCGACGCCGTCGATGGCGGCCCGTACGTTCGCCTGAATTCGCGGATTTGGCTGGCGAAGGAGCCGGCGTCGGAGGTGGATAAGGAGGCGCCGGGCCAGTGGACGTACGATCACCTGACGAAGGACGTGCTGTGGTCGGCGCAGACGGGCTACCTGCGCGTCACCCCGGATGCCCCCAAGCGCGAGGATGGCTCAGTGGAGCTGGAGGCCACGGTCGCCACTCCGATGGGTATCTCCCAGCTGTGGGTGGGCCTCATCAACGGCCCGCGGCTTCAAATGGTGACCGACACGGTGATCCGCTCGGGCGCCGCGGCGGACTTTAAGGCGGCGAAGTTCTTGGGCGGCAACGTGGCCTCGGATTTCTTCTACGCCTACGACATGGAGGCGTTCGGCTTCGAGATGCGCAACTATCTTGCGGGGCGGCTTTCGCGCCAGTTCGACGACGCCGTTGACGCACCCGCCAAGAAGGTGGAGGAGGAGTGAGCCAGGCGGCCCGCTCGGTTGATCTGCCCGGAGCCGTGCTCGACGAGGCGCACGGGGTGCCGGCGCACTTTGGCAACCCGTTCGCGGAGGAGAACATGCTGGCCCGCGGGCGGGCCTTCACGGACTTGAGCTTCGTGGAGGTCGTGACTGTCTCGGGGCCGGACCGGGCCACGTGGTTGCACAACCTCACCACCCGTGACTTTCTGAACCTCCCCACGGGCGAAAGCTCGGAGATGCTGTTGCTTGACCCGAACGGCCACATCTGTACGGCCGCCGGCGTGATCGACGACGGCGACCGCACCTGGTTTTTCCTCGACAGCGGCCAAGCGGAGCCTTTTGCCGCGTTCCTAGACTCGATGGTGTTCCGCATGCGGGTAGGGGTGGAGCGCCCGGACGTGCGGGTGTTTGGCTTTTTCGCGCCGGACGGTGTGCCGGAGGCAATCGCGGCGCTGGCCGACGTCGTGTGGCGTGACCCCTGGCCGCGGACGCTACCCGGCGGTGCGAACTACGGCGTGCCCGACGCCGATCACCCGGCGTACGGGTCGGCGCGCGTGCTGATCGCGGCACGGCCGGACCAGCAGGTGATCGAGACGTTCGGCGCGGCGGGATTCGTACCCGCCGGCCTGCAGGCGTGGGAAGCGAAGAGGATCTCGGACTGGCGCCCGCGCCAGAACACGGAGGTGGTGGAGCGGGCCCTCCCGCACGAGCTGGACTGGCTACGAACCGCCGTCCACCTGGAGAAGGGGTGCTACCGCGGCCAAGAGACGGTGGCGAAGCTGGTCAACTTGGGCCGCCCGCCGCGCCGCCTGGCCTACCTTTACCTGGAGGGCCCGGAGGGTGAGCTGCCCGCCCGGGGCGCGCAGGTGATGGCGGGGGAGAAAGTCGTGGGGCAGTTGACCTCGGTGGCTCGCGATTCGCAGGAGGGGCCGGTGGCCCTGGCCCTGCTCAAGCGAAACGCGCCCGAGGGCGAACTGTCGGTGGGCGCGTTTGTGGCCGCCCAGGTGCCGATTGTGGCGCGTGAGGGGAAGTCGACGGCGTCGCCGAATGAGCGTCCGGGCGCGGGTATGCGTCCGTGCCGCTGAGGGAGGCCCGGAACAATGGGAATCGTCGACTCCGCCTTTACCATCCTTTTTAATATCGTCTTGCCGCTTGCGATCACCTGCCTGTTTGTGTGGGCGTTCATCGACGCGGCGGCGCGCCCGGCCCGGCAGTTCGCGGTGGCCTCCCAGTCGAAGAACTTCTGGCTGGTCATCCTCGGCGTCGGCGCCCTCGCCGAGGTCGCCACTCGCTTCCAGTATCTGCTGCATCTTTACGTGCCGTTCTCCGGCTTCATCCGCCTCGCGTTCCTTATCGCCCTGGTGTACTACCTTGGCCCGGAGCGTTCGAAGATGGGCCGGAGGCCGGGTTCAGGGCGCGGGACACAAAGGGGGACCTGGTAATGCGCGCAGTTATCCAACGCGTAAGGCGTGCGTCCGTCACGGTAGATGGCCAAATTGTGGGGCAGATCGGCCCGGGACTGTGCGTGCTCGTGGGCGTCACTCATGACGACGGGCCCGCCCAGATCGACAAGACCGCCCGCAAGATTGCTCAGCTTAAGCTGCTACGCGGCCCCGACGGCGACGACGACCCAGCCGCCCGGGTCAGCGCCGAAGAGTGCGGCGCCCCCATCCTGCTGGTCTCCCAGTTCACGCTGTATGCCGACGTGCGCAAGGGGCGCAAGCCTAGCTGGTCGCATGCGGCCGGCGGCGAGGCGGCGGAGCCGATCTTCGACGCGGTTGTGGACGCCGTACGCGGCTACGGGCTGCGCGTCGAGACGGGTGTGTTCGGGGCGATGATGGACGTCGAGCTGGTCAACGACGGGCCGTTCACCATCCTCGTCGAGGTGTAGCCCGCCACTGGCACCCCGGCGCTCACCGGCCTGCGCTGACAGGCGGGCGCCGAAAAGCGGGCACCAACGGGCGGGGCGAACGCGCGCCAGCGAGCGTGGAGTGCCGGAAGATGCCCGGCGCGAGCCGCACGACGTCGTCGTGAGAAAACGTCGCAGATCTCCGCCTTTCGCACAGGGCAAAAGTCCCGCGCTGTCTCACGCCTGTGGCGAAACGGCGGACGAGCGGGGCGGCGTCGTCGTTAAGGTGAATGAGGAATCGCGAGGAGATGCACGACCTCGCGAGATTATTTTGAAGGAGTCCAACTTGTTTGAACGGTTTACAGACCGCGCTCGGCGGGTCATTGTGCTCGCCCAGGAGTCCGCGCGCAACCTCAAGCATAACTACCTCGGCACCGAGCACATCCTGCTTGGCCTCATCAAGGAGGGCGAGGGCGTGGCGGCCAAGGCGCTTGAGTCGCTGGGGATCACGTACGACGCCGTGCAGGAGCAGGTCATCGAGATCATTGGCGAGGGCCAGGAGCAGCCGTCGGGCCACATCCCGTTCACCCCGCGCGCCAAGAAGGTCCTCGAATACGCCATGCGTGAGGGGCTCCAGCTCGGCCATTCCTACATCGGCACCGAGCACCTGCTGCTCGGCCTGTGCCGCGAGCAGGACGGCGTAGCCGCGCAGGTGCTGGTCAAGCTGGGGGCGGACCTGGGGCGGGTGCGCCAGCAGGTCACGCAGCTGCTGTCGGGCTACCAGGGGAAGGAAGCCGTGGGTGTCGGCGGTGGCGGCGCTCGCGAGGGCCAGAAGGCCGGCTCCACCATCCTCGATCAGTACGGGCGCAACCTCACGCAGGCGGCACGCGAGAACAAGCTCGACCCGGTGATCGGGCGCCACAATGAGACCCAGCGCGTCATGCAGGTGCTCTCTCGGCGTACGAAGAACAACCCCGTGCTCATCGGCGAACCCGGCGTGGGCAAGACGGCGGTGGTCGAGGGCCTGTCCCAGGCGATCGCTGCCGGGGACGTGCCGGAAACTCTCAAGGATAAGCAGCTCTACTCGCTCGACATGGGCTCGCTGGTGGCGGGTTCGCGCTACCGTGGCGACTTCGAGGAGCGGATGAAGAAGATCCTTAAGGAAATCAACACCCGCGGCGACATCATCCTCTTCATTGACGAGATCCACACCCTCGTGGGTGCGGGCGCGGCTGAGGGCGCGCTGGACGCGGCGTCGTTGCTCAAGCCCATGATGGCGCGCGGCGAGCTGCAGGTGATCGGCGCGACCACCCTGGACGAGTACCGCAAGTACATCGAGAAGGACGCGGCGCTCGAGCGTCGTTTCCAGCCGATCCAAGTCGAGGAACCGTCGGTGAAGGAGACCATCGCGATCCTCGAAGGCCTGCGCGACCGCTACGAGGCCTACCATCGGGTGACGATCACGGACGAGGCACTCGAAGCCGCAGCGACGCTGGCGGACCGCTACATCAACGATCGCTTCCTGCCGGATAAGGCGATTGACCTTATCGACGAAGCCGGCGCCCGGCTGGCCATCCGCAAGATGACCGCCCCGCCCGAGTTGCGTGAGCTAGACGAGCAGATCGGCGAGGTCAAGCGCGCGAAGGAGGCCGCCATCGACGGCCAGGACTTCGAGAAGGCCGCCTCGCTACGCGACCAGGAGCAGCAGCTCACCGCCAAGCGAGCCGAGCGTGAGAAGGCCTGGAAGGAGGGTGACCTCGACGTCGTGTCGGTGGTGGACGAGGATCTCATCACCGAGGTGCTCTCGATGGCCACGGGCATCCCCGTATTCAAGCTCACCGAGGCCGAATCGGCCAAGCTGCTGCGCATGGAGGAGGAGCTGCACAAGCGCGTCATCGGCCAGGATGAAGCCGTCACCGCGCTGTCGCAGGCGATCCGCCGCACCCGCGCCGGGCTGAAGGATCCGAACCGCCCCGGCGGCTCGTTCATCTTCGCCGGCCCCACCGGCGTGGGTAAGACGGAGCTGGCGAAGGCGCTCGCGGAGTTCCTCTTTGGGGACGAGGACTCGCTCATCACGCTTGACATGTCCGAATACTCCGAGAAGCACACCGTCTCGCGACTGTTCGGCGCGCCTCCGGGATACGTGGGTTACGAGGAGGGCGGCCAGCTGACCGAGAAGGTCCGCCGCAAGCCGTTCTCCGTGGTGCTGTTCGACGAGGTGGAGAAGGCCCACCAGGACCTCTTCAATTCGCTGCTCCAGATTCTGGAGGAGGGGCGACTGAGCGATTCGCAGGGTCGCGTGGTGGACTTCAAGAACACGATCATCATCATGACCACCAACCTCGGCACGAAGGACATCGCCAAGGGTGTGCAGACCGGCTTCCAGTTCGACGCCGACACGCAGACCTCATACGAGCGTATGAAGGGTCGCGTATCGGAGGAGCTGAAGAACCACTTCCGCCCCGAGTTCCTCAACCGTGTGGACGACATCATCGTCTTCCCGCAGCTGCAGAAGCATGAGATCCTGCAGATCGTGGACCTCATGATCGCTAAGCTTGGCGCCCGCTTGTGGGATCAGGGCATGTCGATCGTGTTGACCGATGAGGCCAAGGAGCTCCTCGCCGAGCAGGGTTACGACCCGGTGCTTGGCGCCCGCCCGTTGCGCCGCGCTATTCAGCGCGGGATCGAGGACATGCTCTCGGAGAAGCTGCTCTTTGGCGAGTTCACGAAGGGGCAGACGATCGTGGTGGATGTGGATCACGATGCCGTCCCGAAGGCGTTCACATTCACCGGGCAGGATTCGGACTACCAGCTGCCGCAGGGTGTCAAGCCCGCCGCTGAGGCCGAGCAGATCGACGGCCTGGCGCAGGCGACTTCGCTGATGTCGGCGGGGGAGGACTCCGGTGCCGACCAGGAGTAGGTGGTTTACCCGGACCTAGCCGGGACGATTTGGGCCGCATCTTCAGATATACGAAGATGCGGCCCAAATCGTCCCGTGAAGGGCGGCCGGTCGGAGTCGGAGGCGTAGCGGATCGCCGTCTGGATGGCGGACTCCACGTCCCCGTTGGCCACGAGCTCGTGCGAGAAGCAGCCGATGAAGGCATCGCCTGCCCCGGTGGTGTCCACGGCATCAACCGTGGGCGCCTCGAAAAGCCGCGCCCCGGCGCCGTTGACCCACAGCGCACCCTTGGAACCGAGCGTGACGATGACGTCGCGAATGCCCGAATCGAGCAGGGCGTGGGCGGCGTTTTCGATGTCGGCCAGCGTGTCCACCGGCATGCCCGTCAGCAGCGACAGCTCGCTTTCGTTCGGCACGAAGTACGTGCAGTCCTTGACCTTCTCCAGCTCGAGGTCGGGCTGGGCGGGCGCCGGATTGAGCAGCACCGGGATGCCGTGTTCCTTGCCGAACTGGATGGCGGCGTACACGGTCTCGAGCGGGATCTCCAGCTGCAACACGATGAGTTGGCAGGCGGAGATCTTGTGGGCGGCGGCGTCGATGTCGGCGGGGGAGAGGTGGCCATTGGCGCCCTTGACGATGATGATCGAGTTGTGCGACTGCGGGTCCACGAAGATCGGCGCCACACCCGAGGTGGTGTCGGTGCGCAGCACGAACTCGGTGTCGATGCCGTTGCGGCGGAAGTTGTCGATCGTGTTGTCGGCGAAGACGTCGTTGCCCACGCGGGTCAGCATGAACACCTCCGAGCCGAGGCGCGCACTTGCCACCGCCTGGTTCGCGCCCTTGCCGCCGCAACCGATGGCGAAGCTGGGCGCCTCGACCGTTTCGCCCTCGCCGGGCATCCGGTCGATGTACGAGATGAGGTCGACCATGTTGGATCCGATGACTGCAATGTCCATTAGTTGCGTACTCCTGTCTTCACCGTGAACTTCTTTGTTTCCCCTGCGTTGAGCGTGATGAGCGTGCCGCACTTCGCGGCCGCGTTACGTCCCTCAGGCCGTGATGTGCCAGGCAAGACGAAGGCCGCGACCTGTTGATCAGCATTATAGAGAAGCCACCTTGTCGCCACGGGGAATTCGTTCGAGGAGAACTCGACGAAGAAGGTGTGCCCCTCGGGGCTGCCCAGCGTGAATTCGAGGTCGTCGCCGTAGGAGGGGAGGTCGTCGGCGAAGTAGACGATCTCCGGATCGAACTCCTTGGCGGTGTCGAGCGAGTCGGCGTCGATCTTGCCCGCGAGGATCTGTTCGTTGATCTCGGTCCACCGCCGGGTGGGTGTCACGTGAGCGGGGATGGAGCGGCGCAGCTTGAACGCTCCCTCGGGCAGAGACTGCCTCATCGTGCCGCCCTCAACGAAGGCGTAGTTCATGTGGCACATGTACTGCAGCGGCATGGGCTGGTACTCGCTGAGGTTCGTCACGGACAGCGCGATCTCGAAGTCGGAGGCTCCGGCCTCGAGCCGCACAGACGGTGTGGCGCGATAGTGGTGCCCAAAACCGCGCACGTATTCGCGCATAGAAACCACGCGGACCGCGCCCTCCTCTATTTCCAACCAGGCCTCCTGCATGGGGGCGCAGGGGAATTCGCCGTGGAGCGGGTGGTCGTCATCGGGAGCGGGGCACCCCGCCGCGAGCAACCCAGAATGGAAGGCGAAACAGCCGTAGGTGTCCGAGATCTCGGTGGCGGGCCGCGGCTCGGAGAACATGTTCTTCATGCGCAGGGAGTGGCCGTCGAAGACGGCGTCCCAGATGATCTGGCCCATGAAGGGCAGGACCTCAACGTATCCACGCTCATTCGCGATGGTCAGCGACGCGATGCCACTGGGGTAGCGCTTGGTCAGGACGCGCAGGTCGCCCGAGTCGATGATGGTCTGCGGGGCGGGCTCGAAAAGCACCTCATGAAGTGGAAGAGTGTACATTTTTCCTCGAATTCTTTGTGGGTAGGAGAAAGGCTGTTAGGCGGCGTCCAACGACGCCGAGATGCGTCGCTGCCACGCGAAGTACAGGAAGACGACCGCGAAGCACGCGAGCGAGACGACGAAGGCGGTCTGCATCGAGCCGGTCGAATCGGAGACGAAGCCTTGGATCACGGGGATGACAGCGCCGCCCACGATTGACATGACGATCACGGCACCGCCGGTCTCGGTGTGGCGCTTGTCCTTGATCGAATCCAGGCTGCGGGCGTAGATGGTCGCCCAGCACGGGCCGAACAGGCCCGAGGTGAGGATCGCGAAGTACACGGCCACGATCGACGGAATGAGGATGACGCCGAGCAACGCGGCACAGCCAGCGGCGGCGTAACCCATGAGGACCATGTTCTCGTCGTATTTCGTCATGAGGACGTTGGCGATCACTTTGCCCAGGAAGAAGGCGATGAATGCCGCCACCATGTAGTTTGACGCTGACCGCTCGTTGAGATTCGGATCGAGATTGAGGGCCAGGCGAATCGTGAAGGACCACACGGCGGTCTGCATGCCGACGTACATGAACTGGGTGAAGATGCCACGGCGGAACATCGTGTTGCTGGCCAGGTAACGCAGGGTCTCGCCGATCGAGGCCTTCGCCTCATGGCCGGCGACGAGCGGCTTGGCGTGGGGCATCTGGGTTAGGGCAACGAGGATCAGCAGGATTGCGAGGACGATGATGATGAATCGGTAGGGGCCAAGCGTGCGCTGAAGCATTTGCTCGGCGAGTTCGCGTTGGGCGTCAGCGTCGAGGCCGCCGAACTGCTTGTGGAGGGCCTCGCCTTCGGTGAAGATCAGGTACTTGCCCAGCAGGATGCCGAAGATTGAGCCGAGCGGGTAGAAGGTCTGCGAGATGTTGAGGCGCAGGGTGGCCAGGCGGCGCGGCCCGAGCATGGAGGAGTACGTGTTGCACGACGTCTCCAGGAAGGACAGGCCGATCGCGATCGCGAAGAGTGCCGCGAGGAACACCGAGTACGTGGCCATGTGCGAGGCAGGGAAGAACAGCGTGCAGCCGATGATGTAGAAGCACAGGCCGATGAGGATGCCACTCTTGTAGCTCCATTTGCGGATGATGCGCGACGCTGGAATGGCTAGGAGGAAGTAGCCGCCGTAGAAGGCAGACTGGACGAACGCGGAGGCGAAGTCCGACAGCGTGAAGATGGTCTTGAACTGGGTGATGAGGATGTCGTTCAGGCTCGCGGCTGCGCCCCACATGGGGAAGCAGATCGAAACCAGGATGTATTGGAACATGGGGGTTTTGGAGAGGTACCCGTCAGGCATCTGCCGTGAGGGGTCCTTGATGACACCGAACGAGGTGTTCTTCTTTCCGATGACGTCGTTGTCGATACTCATGTCTTCTTCCTTGATGACGAGTCGTGTGTGACTCCGCCATGGCGGCTGTCACATGTGCGGTGCATTGAGGATAAGGCGGCGCAGGATGGCAGAGAAGGGGGTGGTAGAACTTATGTTCGCGCGATAAAACGGTGCCAGTAAGCCGAAAAGTGGCGTTTTGGGCCGGGGGCGAAGCGGTGATTTGGATCAAATGAAGCGAAGAGGAACATTTGTTCCACGCGCGTTTTTGCTAGCCCTGTCGCTGAAGAATCGCCGTGGCGGTCGCGTAATCAAGCACGACCCGATTCGCATATCCGTTCTCGAGGCACGCGAGGATGGCGCGTTCCTTGTCCTCGCCTCCGGCGATGAGGAGCTTCTGTTCCTTGGCACGCAGGTCGGGCAGCGAGATTCCGATCGTTTTGTTGTTGATATCGGGCAGGCAGATGCGCCCGTGCTTGTCGATAAAACGCCCGCAGATGTCGCCGACCGCGCGCCTGCCGAGCACATCGATGTCGTGCGCACAGAACGTCGTTTCGGGCAAGACGGGAAGGTTGGCCTCGACGCTGCCGACCGTGAAGATCGCGATCCTCGCCCGCGCGCCGAGCGCCAGAATCGGGCGGACGTGGTCCTCGTGCGCGAGGCGGTTCCTCGTGGAGACTGACTGGACGAATGTGGGAACGGGCAGCGTATGGCAGTGTGCGCCGAGCGAGCTGGCAAAGCTCGCGACGACGCGCTGGTTCTCGTTCCCGCGCAAGAAACCGCCGGCGAGTTGGACGATCGTCAGATTCTGGCGGCGCGAGA
>JALEWQ010000023.1 GCA_022783305.1 Trueperella sp.
GCGTGCGGGCAAGAAGAACTAGCCGCCGCGTAGGGGCCGGCCGCCGCGTAGGGGCTGGCCGAGCCCGACACTTCACTTGAGTATTCGGGCTACCTGTCGACACTTGACTTGAACATACCGGCTGCCGATAGCTATACGCGCCCGGCCGGCCCCAGATTCCTGAGTTACGTCGGGGCGCAGGCGGCGCACCGCCGGGCAACCGGCCAGCACAGGCCCGCCCCGACACTTCACTTGAGGATTTAGCCCACCGGCCGACACTTCTCTTGAATATACCGCCTGCCGATCGCTATACGAGCCTGGTGGGCCCCAGATTCCTGAGTTATGTCGGGCCGCAGCCGGAGGCACCGCCGAACACCCAGCCGGCACAGGCCTACCCCGACACTTCACTTGAGGATTTGACCCACCGGCCGACACTTCTCTTGAATATACCGACTGCCGATCGCTATACGGGCCCGGTGGGCCCCAGATTCCTGAGTTATGTCGGCCGCGGTAGGGAGCATCGCCGGGCAGCCAGCTGGTGCGGGCCTGCCCCGACACTTCACTTGAGGATTTGTGCTACCTGTCGACACTTCTCTTGAATATACCGCCTGCCGATCGCTATACGGGCCCGGTGGGCCTCAGATTCCTGAGTTGTGTCGGGCACCAGCCGTGGGCACCGCCGGGCATCCGGCGGGCCGATGCATGCCCCCGAAAACCGGCGAGCCCCAACGGAGCACAAAGCCAGCCCCAACGGGGCCCAAAAGGGCTCAACAAACAAATGCCCACAAGGGCTCAACACATAAATGAGGCGGGCCGCCATCCACGCTAGGCGGCCCGCCTCGGGCAGACACTCTGACTATAACGGAGAAGACTGCACAAATTTCTTCTCCAGCCAGTGTGTCAGGCTTCAGCATCACACACACGAAAGGAATACCTTGAAGTGGGATGTCCTTGCGATGTCTCTAGTATGGCAATCGATACTTGGATATCCATTAGTGATATCTGGGAGTTGTCTGGGAATTATTCCCACTGGTATTTCCACTGGTCACGCCGGCTTCCAAAGGGCCATGAGCCGACAGCATCCGCCGCGATGACGCGCGAACAGGCCCGCCAACCGAACCGAACGTGTGCCCTATTCGAGCCATTGGGCCCAAAAGTGTGGCGTAGAAAACACTAGGATGTTTTTTATGAATGACGCCACACGCGCCACGTCCAATGGCGGACATGCTTCATCCCAACGCGCACTTCGCCCAGCCCGCCGCACCCGCAAGGCGCCCATCGCCCAGCGCCGCACGCCGCTCGGCACGAAGGAAAAGATCGGCCTGATCCTAGGCGCGATCGCCTTCGCCTTCCCACTCCTCGTCGACATCCCCAACCTCGAGCCGCTCGGCGAACGCATGCTGGCCATCTTCCTGCTGGCCATCATCTTCTGGATCACGGAGCCGATCCCGCTCACGGCCACGGCGGTGCTCGTCATCATGCTGGAGGTCCTGTTCGTCGCAAAGGGCGGGGTGTTCGCCCCGGCCCTCCCAGACCCGGCCCTCCCAGACCCGGCCGCCGCCGACGACGGCGCGCTCGCCGATCAACTCCTGCCCGCCTCCTCCTACTTCGCAGCATTAGCCAACCCGGTCATCATCCTATTCCTCGGCGGCTTCATGATCGCTCACGGAGCGGAAAAGTACGGCCTGGACCGCAACCTCGCCTCCGTCATGCTCAAGCCCTTCTCGGACAGCGCCCGGGCCACCACCGCCGGCCTCATGCTCATCACGGCGATCCTGTCGATGTTCATGTCGAACACGGCAACCACCGCCACGATGTTCGCCGTCGTCGTCCCTATCCTCAAGGCCCTGCCCAAGGGCAAGGCTCGTGCCGGCGTCGCTCTATCCATCCCGCTAGCGGCGAACGTGGGCGGCATCGGAACGCCCGTCGGCACCCCGCCAAACGCCATCGCGATCGGCGCGCTCGCAGAGCGCGGCATCACAATCTCCTTCGTCGACTGGATGATCATGGCGGTGCCATTCATGCTGATCATCCTCCTGTTCTCCTGGCTGTTCCTCTCCCTCGTGTTCCTGCCGAAGGACGCCCGCATCCACGTCGAGATGACCTCGAACTGGGACCGCACAACCAACGCACGCATCTTCTACGTCATCGCCGGCATCACGATCCTGGCCTGGATGACGGAGCCGCTGCACGGAATCTCCTCCAACACCGTCGGCTTCTTCCCGGTTGTGGCTCTGCTGTGCCTGAAGGTGATGGGCGGGGCCGACATCAAAGCGCTCGACTGGCCGGTGCTCTGGCTGGTCTCGGGCGGCATCGCGCTCGGCACGGGCGTGGGAGCCACCGGCCTGGACGCCTGGCTGGTCGGCTCGGTGCCGTGGGAGAGCCTGGGCGGCGTGTGGATCGTGGCAATCCTGGGCCTGATTGGCTTCGGAATGGCGAACGTCATCTCCCACTCGGCGGCGGCAAACCTCCTGGTCCCGCTGGCGGTATCGCTTGCTGTTTCCCTCGACGGGGTGGACACGCTCACGGTCAGCGTCGTCGTCGCGATCGCGTGCTCGTTGGGCATGTCGATGCCGATCTCCACCCCGCCGAACGCGATCGCCTACTCGACGGGCGAGATCAAGATCTCCCAGATGGCGCTACTGGGCATGGTGGTAGGAACGGCGGCCACCGCCGTCCTTATCTTCGCCTTGCCCTCCCTGTGGTCGGCGATCGGGCTGGCGTAACGATGGGTTTCCCGACGACGTCCGATTCGGCCGCGTTCAACCGCGCGCCGTTCCACTCCCCCGCGCTCGACTCGGCCACATTCGGCGTCCAGCCGTCGATCCCGATCGTGGACGCGCGCCCGCTCGACGTCGTCATGCTCGGCACGGACCCGCTCACCGCCTCGGTCCCACACTGGCTCGCGGAGGGGCTGCGCGGGGAGTGCATCGTCCACCACATGGCGGGCATCGAGGAGTTGCGCGAGCGGGAGGGAGAGCTGGATGAGCTGGCGGTCATCACACTGACAGTGGACAAGCACGGCCTTGCCGCGCACCACCCCGTCTACGAGTTCATCACCGAACCTGGCCACGAGGACATCCGCGTGGTACTGCTGACCACGGAGCGGGAGGTCAGCGGCCTGTCCACGCTCGCCGACTCCAACCGGCTCGACCTGCTCGCCTACCTCCCCGATGTCCCGCGCCTGCCCTTCACCCGCGACATCCGCACCCAGCTGCGTCGCTACCGCAAGAACACGCGTGTCAAGGCGGGCGGGCGCCGCGAGCGCGCCACTGTCGACGAACGATTCGCCCTCAACCTCGACGCCTCCGACCTGGAGATCGTCCACCGGATCGTTGAGCTCGCCGACGAGCTACTCGGCTACCAGCCGCGCGTCCACCACCCGCCCAACACGCGCCTGACCACCGAGGGCGAGCGGGTCGAGGAGATCACGCTCGCGCTGTCGGGGCAGGTCGCCCTCGAGATGCGTTCCGACGTCGGCGCGGTCACCATGCATCGCTCCACAACGGGGCGGCTCATCGGCATGCTCGCCCTGACCTCGGGCCGCAACGCGTTCTTCACCTCCCGCACGACAACAAACGTGGTGGCCGTCCAGCTCACCTTCGAGCAGATGAACTACATCTGGAGCCACAGTTCCGAGATCCCCTCGCTGGTGGCGGCCCTGTTTGTGCGCTCCTTCGACCGTCGCCTGCGCCGCTCTGAGGACATCCAGATCGAGCAGGTGGAGCTCACCGCCGAGCTTGAGCGCGAACGCGCCAACCTCGCCCAGGCGCTCAGCAACCTCGAGGCGGCCCGCGCCGAACTGATGAGCCAGGCCCGCTTCGCCTCGCTCGGTGAGCTCGCGGCCGGCGTCGCCCACGAACTCAACAACCCCATGGCCGCCATCGAGCGCATCGGGGATCATCTGTACGACGACGTCCACGCCCTGGCTCGCACCGCGAAGGACCAGAAGTGGGCGCGACGTGTGCTAGCGGCAATGGACGCCGCCCACGGAGCTGCCTCGCTCACCACCCGCGAGGAGCGCCAGGTCCGCCGCGAGCTGGAGAAAGCGCTGGGGGATCGGGCGGCTGCCCAACGGCTGGTGCTGGCCGGCATCCACGACCCCGCCTTCGCCACGGAGATTAAGCGCTCGCGCGGCATCGACGTGGAGACCGTGGAGCTGGCGGCCTCAATCGGTACGGGCCTGCGCAACATCTCAACGGCGACCCACCGCGTGACGGAACTCGTCGCCTCGCTGCGCTCCTATGCGCGCCCGGACGGCGATCCGATCACGGATGTTGACGTTCACGTCGGGCTCGACGACACCCTCCGGCTCGTCTCTCACCGCCTACTCAACGTCAAGGTCGAACGCGATTTCCACACCATCCCCCACATCACCGGCAACCCCGGCCAGCTCTCGCAGGTGTGGACGAACCTCATCACCAACGCCGCCGAGGCGATGGCCGACCAGCCCGATGCCCGCATCCGCATCACGACGGGTGTGGACGGGCCGAACGTCATCGTCGCGATCGCGGACAACGGCCCCGGCATCGCGCCCGAGATCCAGAAAAACATGTTCGAGCCGCGCTTCACCACGAAGGGTGGCCAGGTGCGTTTCGGGATGGGGATCGGGCTGTCGGTAGTGCGCAACATGGTCTCGCGCCACGGCGGCACCGTCCGCGTCGACACCGGCCCGGGCAGCACCACCTTCACCGTCTCGCTTCCGATCGCCGGCCCTCCGGCGGCTTCCCCCGGCACGGCGGCTTCCCCCGGCGCGGCGGCGGACGACCCCACCGCCATCCACCGACCCGACCACATCCCCCTCAGACCAACCCACACCACCGAGCAGGAGGAATCATGAAACTTGCGATTCTCATCGTCGAGGACGAGCCGGAGGTGCGTGCCTCCATCGAGCGCGACCTCATCGACTTCGCCGACGTCGCCCGCATCGAACCCGCCGAGGACGTCGAGGACGCCTGGGAGGTGGTCGACGAGATCGACGGCGCCGGCGATGCGCTCGCGCTCGCACTGTGCGACCACCGCATGCCCGGCACCACCGGCGTGGACTTCCTCGTGCAGATGATGGACGACGAACGCACCGTTGACACCCGCAAGGTGCTCGTGACCGGGCAGGCCGACCTGTCCGACACGATCCGTGCCGTCAACGATGCAGATCTTGAGCACTACATCGCCAAGCCCTGGCAACCCGAGGAGCTGCGCAGGATCGTCAGGCAGATGCTGACCGACTACGTGGAAATCACCGGGATCAACCCGTTGCCGCACCTGGCCGTGCTCGATCCGGAGCGCGCGATGGAGCTAGCCCGGGACTTCTCGATCGCCGACTAGCCCGGAGGCGGTTCCTTCGTGGGACGATTTGAGCCGTATCTTCGTATATATAAAGATACGGCTCAAATCGTCCCACGTAGGGCGCTCACCAGCCCGCTCATCGGCAAAGCGGGCCGGGAGCGTCACCGCGGGGCGAAGGGGATCTCCTGCGTGCGAGCAGCCAAAACGTCGAGGAAGAGCACGCGCCCGACGAGCGGGCGGCCCGTGCCGGTGATGAGCTTGATCGCCTCGGCAGCCATGACCGCACCCGCCTGGCCGGGGACGGCACCCATCAGCCCCACCTCGGCGGTGGTGGGCAAGGATCCGGCGGGCGGTTCGACCGGGAAAAGATCGCGCAAACACAGCCCGTTCGGGCCGGGGAAGCCGGCGGCCACCGCCCGCGGCCCGGTCCAGAACACCGACACCTGCGCCTGCCAGCCGAGCAGCGCGCCCCACACCACGGGGATGCCGGCCCGCGCAGCCGCGTCGGAGATCAGGAAACGGGTTTGCAGGTTGTCGGTGCCGTCGAGGACGAGGTCCCAGCCGGCGAACACCCCATCGACGTTGTCCTGCGTCAGCCGCACCGGGAACGTCTGGACGGCCAGGTCCGGGTTGAGCTCCTTGAGCCGGCGCGCCGCCGAATCAACCTTCAGCTCCCCGATCGCGGCTGTCGAGTGGATGACCTGGCGCTGAAGATTGGTTATATCCACGCGGTCGGCGTCGACGATGCCGACCGCGCCAACTCCTGCCGCCGCCAGATACAGCAGTGCGGGCGAGCCCAGGCCGCCGGCCCCCACCATAAGCACGCGCGCGCCCAGCAGCCTCCGCTGCCCAAGCTCGCCGATCTCCTCCCGCGCAATGTGCCGCGCGTAGCGTTCCCGCTGGTCGGGGGTCAGCTCGGGGCCCGGCTCAACGAGCGCCGCAATCGTAACGCCGCGCCGCGCCGGCTCGCCCGCGGGCCCCTCGCCTGCGGGCCCCTCGCCAGCCCCGGCTCCATGACGCACACTCACGCTCCTCAGCCGCCCGCAAACGGGGGCAGGACATCCACCCTCGGATCGTCGGGCAGGATCGCCGTCCTCTCGGCGTGCTTGCCATTGACCAGGAACGAACACAGCCCGAGCACGCGCTCGAGGCGTTCAGGATCGGCCGGGGCGACGGCGCCGTGAACGCGGGCCACCAGCTCCTCCACCGTGGCGCCGCGCGCAACCTCCACGGACACGGCCTCGGCTCCGGCGGCGTCAGCGGCCGCCGCAAACAGGCGAAGGTGAGCGATCATGCGGCCTCCTCGAAGAACGGCTCCGGCTTCCACAGGGGCATGGGCTGCGTCGAGCGCGCCCGGATGATCCACCACAGTGCTTCGATCACGAGCGCTCCGCCCACCCCGATGAGGGTGGCCGTCCACATCATTGCCGCGTTCGACGAGTCGAGCATGAAGATCTGCTGGGTGACGTCCCACGTGAAGATGACGCCGTACCCCACCAGCGGCAACACCACCAGGGCCAGCTTCCACGGGGACAGCGGACGGGCAATGCAGAACAGCACCCAGGAGGAGGGGATGATGAGCGCCACGAGCGCCGCCGTCGACTCCTGCACGTGCACGGCCGGCACGTCCCAGCCGGAGGCAACCATGTAAGCCAGGAACGACGACGCCCCGACGACGACGCCGGCCGGCACCGCGAATCGCAATACCCGGCGCACAAAGTTCGGCCGCGCCCGGTTGTGATTCGGGGGCAGGGCGAGGATGAAGGCGGGGATGCCGATGGTGAACCAGCCGGTGATCGTCACGTGGATCGGCATGAAGGGGAAGGGCACGGCGGCCAGGATCACGAGGATCGCGAGGAAGGCCGAGTAGATCGTCTTCGTGAGGAACAGGTTGGCCACCCGCTCGATGTTGCCGATCACGCGCCGGCCCTCAGCCACCACGTGCGGGAGGGTGGCGAAACGGTTGTCGAGGAGCACGATCTTCGCCACCGCACGGGTGGCCGCCGAGCCCGCACCCATTGCCACGCCGATGTCGGCGTCCTTCAGGGCCAGCACGTCGTTGACGCCGTCGCCGGTCATGGCCACCGTGTGCCCGTTGGCTTGGAGGGCTTTGACCATCTCCTGCTTCTGGTCGGGGCGCACCCGCCCAAACACGCGGTTGTCCTCGATCGTGCGGGCGAAGTCGGCGGGCTCGATACGCCGGGCATCGACGGGCGTGCCCTGCTCGACGCCGAGGCGCTCGGTCACCGCCCCCACGGACGCCGCGTTGTCACCCGAGATGACCTTGACCTCCACGTCCTGCTCGGCGAAGAACTCGAGGGTGTCGCGGGCGTCGGGCCGGATCTTCTGCTCGAAGATGATGAGGGCCAGCGGCGTCACGACGCCGGGGGCGCCCTCCTCGCCAACCTCTCGTTGTGCCCGGCCCAGCATGAGGACGCGGCGGCCCCTGGCCCCCACCTCCTCGGCGCGCGCGGCAGCCGGGTGGTCGCCGCCGAGCACGTCGGGGGCGCCCATCACGTAGGTGACCCGGCCCGTTTGCCCGGCCTCGGGCCGGGCGAACGTCGCGCCCGACCACTTCGTGGCCGAGCTGAACGGCGCCCGCTCGACCACCTCCCACTTCTCGCCTTCGGCCGGGAACTGCTCGGCGATGGCCTGCGCGGTGGCGTTGGGGTCGGGGTCGGTGGCGACCAGCTGCGCCAGGACCTGCGCGCACCGGGCCCCCTCGTCAGATCCGCCGGCCGCGCCCTCGTGAGCGACCCGCCCGTCGCCGATCACCTCGAGCTCGGAGAAGACGAGCGTGTTCTCCGTCAACGTCCCGGTCTTGTCCGCGCACACCACATCCACGCGCGCGAGCCCCTCAATCGCGGGCAACTCCTGGACCAGGCATTGGCGCTTGCCCAGGCGGATCACTCCGAGCGCGAACGCCGTGGACGTGATCAGCACCAAGCCCTCCGGCACCATCGGCACCAGCGCGCCCGTGATCTCGAGGACGACCGAGCGGTAATCGTGGACCCCACCGCGCGTCTGCGAGTAGATCGTCAGCAGACCCACCGGGATGAGCACCCACGTGATGTAGGTGAGGATCTTGTTGATACCCGCTTGCAACTCCGAGTGGGCGAGCGAAAATCGCGAAGCCTCCGCGGCGAGCTTCGCCGCATACGAATCCGCGCCCACCTTCGTCACCTCGTAGTCCCCCGAGCCGGAGACCACGAACGAACCCGACATGATCGGATCGCCCGGCGCCTTACGCACCGCGTCCGACTCACCGGTCAGATTCGACTCGTCCACGGACAGGTAATCCGACGCCACGACCACGCCGTCAACCACGATCTGGTTTCCGGCACCGACCCGGACGACGTCGTCAAGCACCAGGTCCTCTTGCGCCACCTCGGCAAGTTCCCCGTCGCGCCACACGCGCGGCCGCTCCTCGCCCACGATCACCAACGACTCCAGCGTGCGTTTCGCGCGCAACTCTTGGACGATACCGATCCCCGAGTTCACCACGATGAGCAGGCCAAACGCCCCATTGATGAGCGAACCCGTGGTCATCACCATGACGAACAACACGAACAAGATCGCGTTGATCCGCGTGAACACATTCTGGCGCACGATCTGCCCCACCGTCTTCCCCGTGCGCGGGGGAAGTTCGTTGGCGCGACCGTCACGACGTCGTTCGTCGACCTCCGCCGACGATAGGCCGAGCGTTGTGGCGGACATGTTACCTCTTCCTGTAAAGCGTCTTGCGCTGGTAGTGCGGCTCGGACGTGACAAGGATCCCCAGGTTGCGGAAAATCCCCTCATCCACCGTGCCCAGGATCGTTGTGGTGTGGACGTCGCAGCCCTCGAGGTTGCGCAGCTGCTCAAGCGCGCGCCGAGCCTCCGGCGACGTCGACGCCGACACCGACAGCGCGATCAGCACCTCATCCGTGTGCAGGCGCGGGTTACGCGAACCCAGGTGCTCCGTCTTCAACGTCTGGATCGGCTCGATCGCATCACGCGACAGCAGGTGCACCTCCGGGTCGATCCCCGCCAGGTACTTGAGCGCGTTAAGCAGCATCGCCGCCGAGCACCCCAGCAGCGGGGAGGTCTTGCCCGTGATGATCGTTCCGTCGCGCAACTCGATCGCGCAGCCCGGCTCGCCCGTGGCCCTCTCGACCGCGAGCGCCGGCTCCACCACTCGGCGCTCCTCCACCGTGATGCCGGCCTCCGCCATGATCAGCGCGATCCGGTCCGACTGGACCGGATCCATGTCGTTGGCCGCCTCTTCCACCAGCGCCTTGTAGTACCGGCGCACGATCTCCTGGCGGGAGGCCCGCCGCACCACGGCGTCGTCACTGATGCACATCCCCGCCATGTTCACACCCATGTCGGTGGGGGACTGGTAGGGCGACTCGCCCATCATCATCTCCAGCAACGAGCGCAGCAGCGGGAAGACGTCGACGTCCCGGTTGTAGGAGGTCACCTGCTTGCCGTAGGCCGCCAGGTGGTAGGGGTCGATAACGTTGTTGTCCTCCAGGTCGGCTGTCGCCGCCTCGTAAGCCAAATTCACCGGGTGCTCCAGTGCCACGTTCCAGATCGGGAACGTCTCAAACTTCGCGTAGCCCGCGCGAATACCGCGCTTAAACTCGTGGTAAATCTGCGACAGGCAGGTGGCGAGCTTGCCCGAACCCGGGCCCGGCGCCGTGACCACGATAAGGTCGCGGCTGGTTTGCACGTAGTCGTTACGGCCAAGGCCCTCCTCCGACACGATCAGTTTCGTGTTCGACGGGTAGCCCGGGATCGTGTAGTGGTGGGCCACCTTCAGGCCCAGCCTCTCCAGCCGATCCGAGAACTGGTGTGCCTGGCGGTTGCCAGCCTCCAGCTGCGTCATCACCACGTTCTCCACCAGGAAGCCACGCTCGCGGAACACATCGACGAGGCGCAGCACGTCCTCCTCGTAGGGGATCTGCAGGTCCGCGCGCTTCTTCTGGCGCTGAATATCCTTCGCGTTAAGGCACACTAGGATCTCGATCTGATCCTTGATCTGCTCGAGCATCACGATCTTGTTGTCCGGGGTAAACCCCGGCAGCACGCGCGAAGCGTGGTTATCATCAAAAAGCTTGCCGCCCATCTCCAGGTAGAGCTTGCCGCCGATCTGTTCGCGGCGCTCGCGGATGTGAGCCGACTGCATGTCGATGTACTTTTGCCGATTAAATCCGATCGACGACGGGGTGGGGCCGGGTAAAACTTGCGACACATTTACTCCTTCGCGCCTCGCGCAACAGCGCGCCGGGCTCTCGCCCGCCGCGCATCCTCCTTGGGCACACCGCCCGGGCGGGTGGGGTGCCGGGTTCACGCCTTGGGTCGCGTGGCCCGGAACCGTGCCGGAGCAAAAGTTCGCGGACTTCCACGACCTTCAACCTTCCTAGTGTAAACACGCGCGCCCCCGGGCGCGAAGCAGACCACGGTATGACAGGCCCGCAAGTGGCGTTCCTGCGCCGACGCCGGCGCTCGCTTTTCGCCCACCGTCGGGCGTGTCACCCGGGCGTGTCACAGGCTTGCCCCGGTCTCAGCGATCTTCGTCACCACGGCTTTTCTGGGCGCGGCTAGGTGTACTTCCGCGCGAGGTTGCTGGCGTGATGCGGGTGTTTGGCCGTCGATCCGCGGTAGGGCAGGTCCGCCCCACCGGCCGACACTTCACTTGAACATTCCGGCTGCCGATCGCTATACGGGCCCGATGGGCGCCAGATTCATGACTTGTGTCGGGGCTCTGGCCGGTGCAGGTTCCGGCTACGAGCGGCGCGGCTGACGGCGTCGTACGTCGATCAGCAAGCCCACAACGATCGCCGCCAGCGCCGGCGTCGTCCACCCCATCTGCAACTCGGAGGCGGGCAGCGCGTCGACCACGGGCTCAATCGCCTGGAAGCGCTCCGGGGCGGCGATCAGGCCCGCCTCGCAAAACGCCACGATCGCGGCGACGAGCGCGCCGAGCTTGTACGTCCAGTCGAGGGCGATCGGCATCGCCAGCTCGATCAACCCCAAACCCACAATCACGATCGCGATCGGGTAAATGAACTGGTTTAGCGGCGCCACGACCTCCAGAATCGTCTCCAAGCCCAGGTTCGCCAGCGCGATCGACACAGCGATCTGCACCGCGATCACCACCGAGCGCGGCACCCTCCGCAGGAGCCGGTGGAAGTACGTCGTCGACGCCGTCAGCAGGCCGATCGCCGTCGTCAGGCAGGCCAGCAGGGTGATGATGCCGAAGATGACCTGGCCCATCGAACCAAACATCTGGCCGGCGACGGACGCGAGCAGCTCGGCTCCGTTCGTGAAACCCATGCCAGCCTGGCGCGAGCCGATCAGCGTGAGGCCGATGTAAACCGCCGCCAGGCACGTTCCCGAGACCAAGCCCGCCTTGGTCATGCCGGTGATCCGGGCCCGTCGGTTGGCGGCACCACGCTTCTTCAGCTCCGTCACGATCACGACGCCGAAGACGAACGTGGCCAGCACGTCCATCGTGTAGTAGCCCTTGATCATTCCGCCGGTCAGCGACGACGGCTCTGTCGAGACCGGGTTGTCAATCTGCGGCAGACGAATGAGGGCCGCCACGATCAGCAGGGCCAGGAAGGCCAACAGCAGCGGGGTGAGGATGCCGCCCACGCGGTCGACCACCTTGCGCGGATTGACCAAATACAGCGTCACCACCGCGAAAAACACAAGCGTGAAGATGAAAAGTGGCGCACCGCCGGCATCTGCGGAATCGGAGACGAAGGGGCGGGTGGACATCTCGTAGGCGACGGTGGCCACGCGCGGCACGGCGTAGAGCATGCCCGTGGACAGGAAGACCGCGAGCGTGAAGAGGAAGCCGGCCGGGCGACCGATCCGCATCGCGATGCCGCCGATCCGCAGCTCGGAGGCAGTTTCCGTGGAGATGACGATCATCGCCAACACCGGTAGCGCCACTCCCGTGAGGAGGAAGCCGACCAGGACCGCCGGGAGCTGCGCGGCGGAGTTGGCCCCGATCATCACCGGGAAGATCAGGTTGCCCGCCCCGAAGAACATCGCGAAGAGCGCGAACCCTACGATGACGGAGGTTGGCATCCCTCGTTTTGCTGCCGGTGCGCTCACTGTGGTCCCCTCGTGTTTGGCTGTGTGTCGGTGGCGCGGCGTGGCGCGCCATGCGCGACGAAAGTGCGCGGGCATAAACCCCCGCTAGGGCAGGCTACCCGCCGCCGCGGCCTCGAACATAGATCACCGGTCTCATTGTGGCCATGACTTTCGCCATGTTTGCGAACGTGCGAAAGCCGGCGCGCCCGACCGG
>JALEWQ010000034.1 GCA_022783305.1 Trueperella sp.
GCCGCAGCGGACACCACGTTGCAGGCGTGGGCGTCGGAGAAGATGCAGACAAACGCCGGAAAGCCGTACATCGGTACGTTGCATCCGACGCGCGGGGGAGCCTCGACCCCCAATCAGCCCTACGGGCTCTTCGGTGAAGGATTTGTCTCCGCTGACGCCTCGGATCAGACCGACGCGAAGATGGGGATGATCTCCTTCGACCTGGGCTCGCTTCTCAAGGCCCCGGAGCAGGCAACCCTTCAGCTGACGTACATTGGGCACGTCGTGAACAACTTGCAGGGCACGGAGCAGGCGCAGGTCGGCGTCGCCCTCGTCGATACCGCCACCTGCACGAACGGCGCGACGAACTGCGCGACTGACGCGGCGACGTGGGCAACCCGTCCGAGCTTTACCCTCACCGCCGACGACGTGGCCTACGCTGACGAATTCCCGGTCGCTGCGGCGGGCCGCTACACTTCGGACACAATGACGATCCCCGCGGACAAGCGCAAGGCGGTGACGATCGATGTCACGGACATGGTTCGCTCGGCATTCGAAGCCGGTGACCGCCTTCTGACCTTCGCGATCGGTGAGACGAAGGGGATGGAGCTCCGTTTCGCCTCGACCGAGGGCATCGCGGCCCTGGGCGGGTTGACGGCGGCCGACGCCCCAACCTTGCGCGTGAGCGGCGAGTTCGAGTCCGAACCGCAGGCGCCGGAGGGCCCGCGCGCGTGGGACGAGCAGGTGGCGGCGATGGCCGACGACGACGTGTTGTGGTACAACCAGCCCGCCTCCGACACCGCCGCGGGCTGGGTTGGCACGGGCAATTACCTTCAGTCGGGCGGCAAGGACGACCGCTGGCAGCGCACCACGCTCCCGATCGGCAACGGTAAGGTCGGGGGAACGGTCTGGGGTGAGGTCGGCTCGGAGAGGATCACCTTCAACGAGGAGACGCTGTGGACGGGCGGACCCGCCAAGGGGCGGACCTACGTGGGCGGCAACGAGGCCGGCCGCGGGCGCAACGGCGCGGCCCTGCGCGCGCTCAACCGGGAGCTTGACGGTGGCGCCACCACGGTGGCCAACACGAGTGGTCTCACCGGTGGCTTCGACGCGCGCCAGCAGGGATCCTTCCAGAACTGGGGCGACCTGACGATCACGTCGAACATCCCCGACAACGCTGACGTCTTCTACTTCCAGCGTTCACTCGACCTGACGACGGGCGTGGCAAACGTCCACTTCAACTACGACGGCACGGACTACACGCGCGACTACTTCGTCTCCAACCCCGACGACGTCATGGTCGCCCATCTCGAGGCCGTCGGTGACAATAGGTTGGGCTTCGACGTGGCGTTGCCTTTGAACGAGGGGTGGAGCAAGTCGGGCGCGTCGGTGCGGGTCGACGGCGACACGCTCACCTCCTCGGGTGCGCTCGCCAACAACGGGCTACTCTACAACGCGAAGATCCGTGCGGTCGTCGAAGGAGATGACGCCACGGTCACGCCGTCCGCGGGTAATAACGCGCTGACGGTGTCCAACGCGACGAAGGTCACGCTCTACGTGGCGGCGGGCACCGATTACAAGGCGAGCTACCCGGCATACCGCACCGGGGAAACTGCACAGCAGCTCGATACGCGGCTGGCCGGCGTCGTGAACGCGGCGGCGGCGAAGGGCTACGACGCCGTTCGGGCATCTCACGTCGCGGATCATTCGGCGCTTTATGGGCGGGTCAAGTTGGATCTGGGGCAGGCGGCAAGCTTCGGCGAGGGCGCCAAGCCCACTGACGCGCTCCTGACCGCCTACAAGCAGGACAGGGCGAGCAAGGCTGAGAAGCGCACGCTGGAGACCCTCGTCTACAACTACGGGCGCTACCTGACGGTGGCGTCGTCGCGGCAGAACAGCCAGTTGCCCTCCAACCTCCAGGGCATTTGGTCCTCCACGGCCGACGACAACGCCCACGGACGCACCCCGTGGGGCGCCGACTTCCACCTCAACGTCAACCTACAGATGAACTACTGGCCGACCTACTCATCCAACCTGGAGAAGTCGGCGCTGCCGCTTCTTGACTACGTGGAGGGCCTCGTGGAGCCGGGCCGTGTCACGGCGAAGGTGTACGCCGGTGCACAGACGGAGGCAGGGACGAAGATCGGCGAGGGTGCGGGCTTTATGGCCCACACCGAAAACACGGCATACGGTTGGACGACGCCGGGCGAGGCGTTCTCGTGGGGTTGGAGTCCGGCGGCGGTGCCGTGGATCCTGCAGAATGTCTACGAGTACTACGAGTACACGGGCGACGAGGCGGCCCTGCGCGATCGGATCTACCCGATGCTGAAGGAAGAGGCGAACTTCTACGTCAATTACATGCTCAAGAAGGGCAACATTGACGCCGCCGACGGTAAGCCTCGCCTGACCACGGGCGTGGCCTACTCGCCCGAGCACGGCCCGTTGGGCACTGACGGCAACACCTACGAAAGCTCCCTCGTGTGGCAGCTGCTGCAGGACGCGCAGGAGTCCGCGAAGGCGCTCGGGGTGGATTCGGACCTCGTGAATGCGGAGGGGCAGTGCTCGGTGGACAACTGGCGCAAGGACGATTCCGGCGCGTTCGTGGCAGACGCCAACCGCTCGTGGTCGTGTGCTCAGAGCCTACTGAAGCCCATTGAGGTGGGCAATGACGGCCAGATCAAGGAGTGGTTCTTCGAGGGTGGCCTCGGCAAGGACAAGGCCGGCCGGCCGATCTCGGATTACCAGAGTGGCCACCGCCACCTGTCCCACATGCTGGGGCTCTTCCCGGGCGACCTCATCACGGTCGACAACGCCACCTACATGGATGCCGCGAAGGTTTCACTCAACCAGCGTGGCGACGACGCGACCGGCTGGGGCGTTGGTCAGCGCATCAACTCCTGGGCACGCACCGGCGACGGCGACCGCGCCTACCTGCTCATCACCAAGCAGCTGAAGAACGCGATGTATCCCAACCTGTTTGATGCTCATCCGCCCTTCCAGATTGACGGCAACTTTGGCAATACGTCGGGCGTCAATGAGATGCTCGCACAGTCGAACTCGACATTTGAGAAGGACGGAGTGGCCTATCACAACTACATTCACCTGTTGCCGGCGCTACCGAGCGCGTGGGCGGACGGCAGCGTGTCGGGCCTGAAGGCGCGCGGCAACTTCGACCTCGACTTCACGTGGGCCGGGGGCAAGGTGAAGACCGTCGCTGTGACGTCCAACAAGGGCGGCGACGCCGTGCTCGCCTTCGACGGGGCCGACCAGTTTAAGTCCGTGATCGTTGACGGGAATGCGGACTCGGGAGAGCGCATCGCGCTTACAAATCTCGATGCCACCCACGTCTCCTTCTCCACCGAGGCGGGGCATAGCTACACCCTGTCCGCGCTTGACGTCCCGCGCCCGGAGAAGCCGGAGGCGAAGGTTGAGGTTTCGCAGTGGAAGGATACGACCCCGAATGTGGAGGATCGGACGTTTAATCAGGAACGGACGGTGACCACCACCGACTACGTGTGGGACGGTGAGAAGTGGGTTGCCGGTGACCCGGTTGTGACCACTGAGTCTCAGACGCGGCCGATGACGGCGCAGGAGATCGCCAAGCTGGTGCCGGGGCAGTGTCAGGTGATGGATCGTCCGGTGTCGCCGGCGCGCGGGAGTGGCGTGTTGGGTGATGCTACGGGTGATCGTTTTGCTGACTTGTGGTCGGTAGATGAGTCTGGGGCTATCCATTTCTACGTCAACGATGGCACGGGTGGGTTCTACCATAAGGGCGTCGTGATGTGTGCTCAGAGCCAGGTTGTTGATCTTGCGGTGATGGGTGATGTCAATGGTGATGGCCGTTCGGATGTGCTGGTTCAGCAGGCGGATGGCAAGCTGTTCTACTACTACT
>JALEWQ010000045.1 GCA_022783305.1 Trueperella sp.
TTTACTCCCAGTCCTGGAGTTCATGTACCGAGGTCGAATGGGCTACCTTGAACTGGGTCCATTGGTGGAACACTGAACGGCTCCACGAATCACTCGACTACACCACCCCCGAGGAGGTCATCACAAGATACAATCAAACCCAGTCAGCCAAGCTGACCCCCGTATAAGAAGCAGAACAAAACTCAGTACGCTTAACAACCCTCTCCCGCATTGTTAGGAGGTACCTGTGCACACACGTTCTTCTGGGCTCATGATTGCCGTCGCTGTTATTGTTCTCGAGCTCATTGGGGGCATGCAGGCCTATTTGAACCAGCTTATTTTGCCGATTATGGCTCAGGAGCTGAACGCCCAAAGCTCATATGGGGTGGTCTTGGGCATCGCTGCGATCGCTTCAATGGCGGGTTTGCCTATTGGTGCCGCTTTGATGAATCGAGTGCCATTATCAAGGCTTTTGCTTGGCGCGACCGCATTTTTGGTAATTGGTTCGATCGCTAGTGCGCTGGCGCCCCATATTGCGATATATGTCTTCGGCGTACTGGTCCGAGGTCTTGCCGGTTCTATTCTGGCTATGACGTCGATTGGGGCAGTAGCGCTGGGACTATCCGGGCGAGCGAGACAACTCACACTTGCTTTCGCGTCTGCGAGCTGGATGATTTCGTCAATTATTGGTCCTACGTACGCCGCCTGGGTCACACACCTGTTGTCATGGCGATGGGCGATGCTACTGTATCTGCCTTTCCTGGTCATTGCCAGAATAATCGTTGCGGTTAACCTCAAGACTGACGGCAGTAGAAAGGATTCACCCTTCTCTTATGCGGCACTTCTTATGATTATCGCGGGGGTTACTGCCACGATTATCCCGGCCAACGGGGTTATCAAAATTGGACTGCTCATTACGGGAATGCTTCTTCTTGGCCGTGTCGCCATTGTGCTCATGCCCAAGGGAACATTCACTCAACTAACTTCACGCAGGGCCGCTCTTGCAGGAATGTTCTTCTTAACTGGCAGCTATTTCGCGGCCAATGAACTTGTCAGTTTGACGGCGCACGACATCTATCGTGCCGGAGCGGATTCTCTCGGCCTTATTCTCACGGGCGGCGGCCTGGCATGGGCGGTCCTTGGTGTGCTATGCGGGATGAAACCAGCTAACTCGACACGCACGTACCGGGCAAGGTCAACGATCGGCGTGACCTTGCTCGCCGCATCGTCAGCGGCGATCGGCGCTTTTACCTTCCTTAACTGGCAACCTATATCGCCGACTGCCATGTTCGTCGTTTTCTGGACCATTGCCGGAGTCGGTATGGGCTTAGCTTACCTTGATACATTGAATATTTTGTTTGAGGACCCAGCAACCCCAGACGGCATCTCTATTGAGGAAATAGCGAGCTCATCGGTTATTGTAGAGTCGCTCTCCTCAACAATGTTCATTCCACTAACCACATCAATTGTTGGCATGGCATTTCATAGCGGGCAAGAACAGTCGGCGATGCCCTATGGAACGTCATGGGTAATTGTTGTTGCGCTAGCCTGCTGTGCGCTGATGTATCTCAGTCATGCTCGCCCCGCAGGTGCGCAATAGGAAAACCGCAACGTGTCCCACCTCGGCAAAAGGCTGTGATTCGGCTCTTCGCCAGTCTTTGTGGGCGGATTTGGGTAGGAAATCGCTGGTGGCACGGGGCTTGCGGTAGTGCTTTGTGGCAAAAAGAAAACGCCGTCCGCGAGGGGTCCCCTCGCACATCAAAGGAATACTGTGCAAGCTTTTGTGCGCCAACGGCACCACTGTCAAGGCCTTGTAGTTCGGCTGGACATACGATGCTTTGCGCGCTCGTCGCCCGTCAGGGAAGTGCTCGTCGAAGAAATCCTGCGACAGCCTCACAGACGAGTAGCGAACCGATCAGAATACGACGCCGTCAGTGTACGATGTAACGGTAAGGAGTAGCCATGAGCGCGATCAAATTCACTAATCTTGCCGTCTATAAGCAGCCAGATGCGAACGAAATCCTTGTGGAGGACGGAAAGTTCAAGGCCATCGGCACCGATCTCGGCGAGGCCAACGAGACGGTTGATTTGGGCGGAAAGCTCATCGCACCACCGTACGTCGACTCGCATCTTCACCTTGATTACATTGGCACCGGGCGCGACGACGAGGCGGCGGACAACGTCTCCGGCACACTGTTTGAGGGGATCGAACGCTGGTCGCACATCAAGAAGAACCAGACTGTTGAGGACGTCAAGCGCCGGGCGCTGCGAGGTATCCGGGAAGAAATGATGCACGGCGTCCAGTACATCCGCACGCACATTGACGTGACGGATCCGGAGCTGACCGGCATGCGGGCGATGCTGGAGCTTCGCGAGCAACTCGCGGATCTGGTGACGATCCAGATTGTGTCCTTCCCGCAGGAGGGAATGCACAATTACCCGAATGGTGCAGAACTTGTGGAGGAAGGCCTGAAGATGGGGGCCGACGTCGTCGGTGGAATCCCGCATTCGGAGTGGGCGCGCCAGTACGGCGAGGAAACCATCCACAAGATCGTCGACCTCGCGCTGAAGTACGACAAGCTGATCGACGTGCACTGCGACGAGACGGATGATCCGATGTCCAGGTTCGTGGAGCTGCTCAACGCGCGCGTGCTCGCGGAAGGCTATGGTCCGCGAACGACGGCGTCGCACACCTGCTCGTTCGGTTCGGTAGACAACGCGTATGCCTTCCGCATGATGGGGCTGTTTAAGAAGTCCGGCATAAACTTCACGGCCCAGGGCACGGAGAATGCATACCTGCAGGGGCGTGCAGACACGTACCCGAAGCGCCGAGGATTGACGCGCGTCAAGGAGTTCCTTGAGGAGGGGATTAACGTATCGTGTGGGCAGGATTCGATTGTGGATCCGTGGTACCCTGCCGGTAACGGAAACCTGATGAACGTGCTGGACAACACGCTGCATCTGGCTCAGATCATGTCGTTCGACGAGATGGAAGTGGCGCTGGACCTCATCACGTACAATGGGGCAACGACGCTGTCTATCCAAGACATGTATGGGCTCGAGACGGGCAAGGACGCGAACTTCATCGTTCTCGACGCGCCTGACGCCCTCGAGGCGGTGCGCCAGCGAGCTCACGTGCTCCGCTCGGTGCGCAAGGGAGAGACGATCTTTGAACGGTCGATAACTGTGGAGCGTGACCTCGAGCTTCCTAGCATCTAGCAAGTGACTCATTGCGGCGGGCGCGCGGGCTTCAGACGACGACGATGCCCCCGCCCGCGGCCGATCACTCAACTGCCGTCAAGGATCGACACCCCGGGTCGGATCCGCAAACGCGTCACGCGACCACGTGGATCGAACCTAGGTGACCGGAATCGTTCGAGCCAATGTCAGATTCCCTATTCTTGAATTGGCTGGTGCCTTTTCAGCGCTTCGGGATCGCCGTAATGTGCAAGGCTCCGATCATTCTCCGTATCACGGCGCGCAGGTTGTTTTCTTCCGCGATCCGGTGGTTTCCGAGAATCAAATCTGCGAGGGTGACGAGGAAAGCCACAGCGACCAGAGCGCTAGCAGCCGCGAAAACCCAAAAGAACTGGCTCGATCCGACTGCGATGGTGGCCACGCCTCCCAGGAGGAATGATCCGATGCCCGTCCCGGAGTCGAAGGACGCATTCCAAATGGCTGAGGCTACCTCATTCCTATCCTTGGATAGCCGACCGAACATCAACAGAAGCGCCTCGTTTTGAACTATCCCAAAGCCGGCCCCGTAGGCGATTAGCGCAAAGAACAGAAGCCAGCCGCTGGCGCCCGTAATCAGTATCGCGGCGATTCCGGCAAGCCCGATTGCAGAGGTAAGAGAAGCCCACACGATCAGGCGGCCAGCGCCTTTTGCGTCGGCGAAAATCCCTGCGGCATAACGACATATCATCTGAGCCAGCCCTACCACGGACAGACCCAGGCTTGCGATCAGCGCGGCCCGCTCAATTCCCACATGTGTGACGGCAGGAGCGAGGAAAGCCGAAATGCCGCCGAACCCCATCGCGGTGAAGCACATCGCGGCGGCAGGAACCGCGACTAGTTTCCAGGTTGGCACCCGCGCCGAGGAGATCTTCTGCCTGTGTTTCTTGGGCGGTTCGATGTGGGGAATTCTGGTGACGAGAAACGTTCCGGCTAGGCCAAGAACGGTCGCGATTATGTAGACGGGGGCGTAACTGCCCACTGACGACGCTACCACCAGACCGAGCGGAAGCATCACCAGCTCGCCGAGCCCAACCATCGCCCCAAGCGTCCCAGAAGCCCTGCCGAGAAGTTTGAGCGGCACCAGAGACGCAACCAGGGCAGACTCAGCAACGCATAGTGTGCCGAAACCGATACCGCGCAGTGCCGCAACCGCGAAAACGGCCGGCGCGCTCATAGTGAAAATGTGGATCAGGCTAGGGATGCCCAGCAGCACGCCAGAGAATGCCATCGTCGGCACATAGCCGAAACGGCGGATTATTCTCGGAGTCTGAGTCTGAGCAATAACGGTGACCCCCATGAATACGCCGGTGGATGCGCCCGCCAAACCCGCCGAGCCGCCGCTCTCGATGATCGCCTGCGGGATGACCGGAAGCAACAACGCCCAGCAACCAAACGCCGCGAAAATAGCAACCATGACATTCGTGAAGCCCGGATAGCTCCACACATTCTTGTTCATAGGGGTCTGTTCATTCACAAAGCACAATGATAGTTGCCGATGGCGTGGCTGCGTCCGGTCGTGTGGCGTATCTGGGACCCGGATTGGCTGCGCGTCAGGCAGGGGGCGGGCCGGCGCCTACTCGGCGAAGGCGGAACTCGAGGCCGCGAAGCAGAAGAAGGCACTCGCCGATGCGGCCCTCGAGAAGGCAGAAAACGGCGTCGAGACGCAGAAAGATGCCGTCAAGACGGCAACCGAAGAGCGCGACGCCGCACAGAAGGCCTACGACACGGCAGTGGAGGGCGCCGCGGCCAAATCGGAGGAGACTGCGGCGCTGAAGGCCGATGTCGCCAAGAAGCAGCAAGCAGCCGACGACGCCGCTACTGCGGCCGCCAGCGCCGCGAAGGCTGTCGAGGAACATAACACGATCCTTGCTGCGGCCGAGGCGGCGCTTGCGCAGGCCACGGAGGAGCGCGATCCGTTGATGGCGCCGGCGAAGGCATACGAGCAAGCGGCGGCCGCGGCGCAGGCGGCTCGTGCGGCGCTGCTCAAGGCGCAGGACGCGCTCGCTGCGTACAAGGCCAAGACCGAAGGTGAGGATCCGAACGGCCAGGGCGAGAAGCCGGGCGCCGGCGACCAGGGGGCCGACGGTCAACCTGGCACGGCTAGTGACAAGCCCGCCAACAAGGCCCCTCACGGCAAGCAGCCCGCGCAGGTCTCCAAGCCTGACAAGAACAACAAGTCTGGTACGCTGGCCAACACGGGCGCGGCGGTCGCCCCGTTGGCGCTCGCGGGCCTGTCCCTTGTTGCTGTGGGCGCGGCGTTGACCGATCGTCGCAGAAAGAACAGCTAGAAGAATTCGAGTCGGGCCGGGCTATCACGGATGTGGTAGCCCGGCCCGCTTGGCACAATCGCGGTCGGGGAGAACACTCGCCGCGTCAGCAGGCGCCTGCCCGGTCCCGGCGGTTCCCTCATCGTGGGGCCCTCTTTTCGGGGAGCTCTGGGACTCGTTCGTGTCGCCCGCGGCCCGAGAACAGATCGCGCGGCGCCTAGCAGTTTGCGCACCGGCCGCTCTCTCGTGATCCTTTGTGGAGCCGGCCTATAGCCGGGTGGCTTCCTCGCGATTGCTCACCCTACCGGGGGCGTCTTTTCCGAGTGTGTTTCTTCCGGGTCTGGTTCTTGCGCACTTTTACGATCATGTGGAGGAGATATTCGACGCCGGGTGAGGCCGGTTGATGCCAGGCCACGTGGAGTGGGATCTGGGCGATCGGGGAGATCGGACCCGCCGAAAGGCTTTGTGGGATCTCCAAAGCGTAGTCCTCGGGAACCAAAGCATAGGCTTCACCGGTAGTGAGCAGGTAAGAATAGGCCCCTGAGACTCGTAGGCCGGCGTGTGAGACTTCCGGATCGATTCCGGAACCGTGCAATAGACCAACCAAATAGTCGTAGTAGCGCGGGCTGTTCTCCCGCGGCCAGATCAATAGTTTCCGATCGCGCAAGCTTGCTATTTCTACCGGAGTATCGGTGCGGTATCGTCCCTGCGCAGAAACGACCCAAATGGCGTCGTGACCAATCGTTGCGACGCGGGCTCCAGGCGGGGCTTCCACGAAGTGTCCGACTACCACATCCGCTTCGTCCCGCATCAGGAGTTTCTCCAATCCGCCGGTCTCCACTTCCCGTAGTTCCACGGAGACTGAAGGACCGCCGGTTCTTGCGTCGCGATCGAGGGCGGCTAGCACCGCGGGCGCTAACCGGTTGACCATGCTGGGAGAAACTCCGAACCGGACCGTTTCAGCCGCCACTTGTGAGCTGGCCAGATCCGCCAGTTTTTCGGCTTCGCGTAGCACTAACTCGGCCTGGTCTAGCAGGGCTTTTCCGGCGGCAGTGAGTCTCGATCCTGCGCGGGAACGCTCGAAAAGAACCACGCCGAGTGCCCGCTCCAAATTGCGGACGTCGTTGCTGACAGTTGGTTGCGATACGCCCAAGATATCTGCGGCCTTACCGAAGTGCTGGGTTTGGGCGAGAACCGTGAAGGTGCGGAGTTGATTCAGCGTGTACTTCATAAGGCTTTCCTATCAGAAAATAGCCAAATCGGTCTGGTACCAGCATCAATTCTCTCATTAGATGGGAAGTAAGAGATCCCTCCAATCATGTAAAGGAAAGAACATGGCCTCCATCAAAGTTGCTGACTCCATCGTTGAAGCGCTAGCCGCCGGCAAGCCGGTCGTCGCCCTCGAATCGACCATTTTCACCCACGGCCTGCCCCGCCCCCGTAACTACGAAGTGGCGATTCAAGGCGAAGAAGCGATTCGCGCGCTCGGCGCCATCCCGGCCACCATCGGCGTCTACAAGGGCGTCCCCACGGTGGGTCTGAGCCCGGAACAGATCAAGGAACTGAGTGAGGACGACGACGTCTTCAAGGCTTCCATTCGAGACCTCGCTCTTGGCGTGGTATCGAAGAAGAACGGTGGTACCACCATTGCGGCCACCACGTTCTTGGCCTACAAGGCCGGCATTAAGGTCTTTGCTACCGGCGGCCTTGGCGGCGTACACCACGGCGCTTCAGAGAACTTTGACGAGTCCGCCGATCTGGTCGCGCTTGCCAAGTATCCGATCGTGCTCGTCAGCTCGGGAGCCAAGGCCGTCTTGGACATTCACGCCACGCTGGAACGCTTCGAAACCCTTTCGGTTCCGGTCGTCGGCTACCAGACGAATAACTACCCGGGCTTCTATGTCACCGATTCCGGATTCAAACTGGGCAACCGCGTGGACTCTCCCGAAGAGGTCGCCACTATCTACAACGTCATGCGTGATATGGGCCTTTCGGAGGCCATCTGCGTGGGCAACCCGGTCCCCGAAGATGAGCAGCTCGATCCGAAGGGCTTGGACGTTGTGATCGAGAAGGCCTGGCAGGCTCTCGAAGATCAGAAGGTGGAGGGTCAGGCGGTGACGCCGTTCCTGCTCGAGTTCATCCGGCAGGAGACGAAGGACGCCAGCTTGGATGCCAACGTGGCCCTGTACTTTAACAACGCCCGCCTGGCCGCCAAGATCGCAACCGCCCTTGTCTCCTAAGAAGACTGATGTGTCATGTTAGGTGTTATAGGAGATATTGTTCAGGATGTGGTGGTCTGGTTACAGGAGCCGGTTCGTCCGGCTACTGACACTCGGTCCGAGATCACCATGACTCGCGGAGGGTCGGCCGCGAATGTGGCCGCCTTCGCGGGCACGCGCTATCCCACCCGATTCATTGGTTGCGTCGGTGACGATCTGGCAGGGGTCACGCTCACGCGGGAAATGGAAAGCCATGACGTGGACGTGCGCTGCCAGGTAGCTGATTCCACCGGAATGATCGTGGTGCTCATCAACGACCAAGGCGAGAGGAACATGTTCCCGTCCCGTGGAGCATCTGGCCAGTTGCATTCAATTGACCCGCAATGGCTCGACGGGATCGAATTACTGCATATTACCGGCTACTCCTTGCAGGGCGACCCCACCGCCACGTCGGTGATCGAAGCGGCACAGACTGTCAAAGCCCAAGGCAAAATGCTCTCCTTTGACGTTTCTTCCACGGGCATGATCGATTTCTTTGGTATCGACAGGTTCAAAGATCTCATGCGCGAACTGCGCCCCGATTTCGTTTCTGCCAATGAAGACGAAACAAAATACATGGATCTGGCCAACGGCGACGAACCGGGAGACTTCCTTGCTGATTTGCCGGGCACGACACTCCTCGCCCGGGCCGGGAAGGACGCCACGAAGGTGTTTACCGAGGGCAAGCTGCACGCCGTCGTGCCGGTACGTCCTGTAAAGAATCCGCGCGATATGACGGGAGCTGGCGACGCGTTCAACGCCGGATTCCTTGCCTCATACTTGCGTCACCGCGATGTGGTGCGGGCGACCGAAGACGGCCACGGACTCGCCCGCCGAGTGCTCTATTCGCCGGGGGCAACCGAGCCCCGCGAGGGCGAACTCACAGAAGACAACTAAGAACACAGATGTCGGCGGGCGGGACCACACACCGAGGGGCCCGCCCGCCCCCGTATATTCCAGCTAACTCAACGAGGAGCATCCAATGAATACCTCAACTTCCAGAAGGGCCGAGAATAGCCTCCCAAGCGTTCCGGTTCTTATGACTGCGCTCATCTGCGCAATCTTCGCCTTCCAGCTCAATGCCTCCATGCTTTCTCCCGCGCTGGTGACCATGGAACATCAGCTCGGAGTCGATGCGAGCCAAATCGGGCTCACCCAGACGGCATTCTTCGCCGCTGCCGCCCTGTTCTCCCTATTCCTTCCCCGCTGGGGTGATCTGATCGGCCGCCGCCGCATCATGCTGTGGATACTCACGATCACCGCGATCGGCTGCATCATTTCTGGCCTTTCCGCCTATGTGGGCGGGGTAACCATGCTGGCGGTCGGTCGCGTCGTACAGGGCGTGGCCGGGCCGATCGTTCCCATGGCACTGATTATGCTGCACGTTCAGGTTCCTGATAACCGCCAATATGCAAAACTGATGGCCGTTCTGACCGCGGTCAACGGCGGAATCGCGGGCGTGGATGCGCTGGCCGGTGGCTGGCTTGCAGAGCATTGGGGCTTCCAGTCCGTATTCTTCACGATGGCCGTGGTGTGCGTGATCGCCGTCGTCGCCATTAGCTTCGGCACTGTGGAATCGCGCGGCGACGAACGAGTGCCCATGGATTGGAAGGGTACGTTCCCACTGGTTGTTGTGCTGGGCGCGCTCTACTTCGCCTTCAACGAGGCCGGCAAGCTGGCAGAAGCGAACTGGCTGGTGTTTGCGGGCCTGATCGTGGTGGCAATTGTTGCCTTCGCAGTCTTCTGGAATGTCGAAAACAGGGTTGCGCACCCGCTGGTCACCACCACGTATTTGAAGCAACGCCGCACCTGGGCGCTCCTCGGCACCACTCTGCTGACCATGACCGGCGTATTCGCCGTCATGAACGGCCTCGTGCCGAGTCTGGCGCAGGACGGTGGCGTGGGCCCGGGTATCAGCGCCGCCGAGGTATCCTTCTGGACGCTCTCGCCGTATGCGATTGCGGGTCTGCTCATGGGCCCCGTGAGTGGGCAACTCGCTTCCCGTTTTGGGTTCAAGCGGGTCCTGCAGGCCGGCTTGATTCTCACCAGCGCACTGCTCCTCTTTACCGTTTTCGTTGCCGACCGGCCGTCGCGCCTGCTGTTGCTACTCATCTGCATCGCAGTGGGTATTGCCTATGCGGGCATGGTCAACATCATGCTCAACGGTTTGGGCGTGGTGCTCAGCCCGGCCGATAACCAGGGGTACCTTCCGGGCATGAACTCCGGCGCTTTCAATCTGGGTGCCGGATTGAGTTTCGCGATCCTTTACGCCATCAACACCTTCGTTGGCCAGAGCGCGGGGGTGCTCGCCGGTTACCGGTGGGCAATCGCGGGCGGGGCGTTCCTTGTGCTGTGCTCGCTCGCCTTCTCCACACTCATTCCGCGGCCCGACGACGTAAGCGACACGGCCTCGACCCACGCCTAACCGGAATCCTGGCGCCGGTACGGGATTATCCCGGCGCTAGCGCCGTGGAAACCCTTGTAAAGGTCACCGGAGGCCGTCGGCCAAGACTCAGTGGCAGGACTCCTCGCGGGCCAGACCGATATCAGACTCCGCAGTCCACCGTATCGGTTCAGCCCGCGGGGAGCCTTTGCTGGAGAAGAAGTGGGCTAAGGACACGGGCGAGGTTCGGCTGCGCCGTCCCCACGAGTGGCGCGTTTGCTTTCGGCGGCCTGGCCAATCTGAGTAGAATCACTAGCTAGTCAACAGCGTGTTCATATGCGCAAGATGCTAGCCGATCCTGGCATTGAGGCGGTGTAGCGTGTCGTCACTAAAAGCGCCCCAGCTACCCGCTCCTTGTTATCGCATACGACGCCGAGCGCGCGCATCGTCCACGGAAACTCAAGGAGGAGCCGCCACCCAGTGAACGGCCCTAGATACTCCTTCAACACCTGGTTGCTGAGCTGACCTCAGCCCAGCATCAGAACCTCAGTGCGCGGTAGCGAACTACCTACGAATAGTAACTAGTGCCGGGCCAAACCGTGTCTGTCGGGTTGAGGTGTGCGGGGCAGTTCAGCTCCCCACAGTCTGTATCGCCCTGAACAACCAGACCGAGCCCCCGGGTCCTCCCGCAGGGCCCGGCTGCCCGTGCAGCGGCGGGAAATACTTAGTGCTCTGCTTTGTCCTCCGTTGGTATTACTTGCTGGTCTGGGGTGAAAGCGCAGGTATCGAAAAGCGCCGCAAGCGCACCTTCATAGCTATTGACCGCCACATATCGTTCGCCGTGTGGGCCGGCGGTAACTTCATTCCACAGGGCCCACCTTTGTTCGTCGATATTCAAGCTCATCCTGGCGAAGAAGCGATCAAGCTTGAATAACACCACAAAGCCCGGCGCCAGCCGTGACGACGACGCTTGTTCGCACTCTTCGATACGGCCGTCGCCGGATTCCACTGTGGTGGGTTCTAGCGGGCGCAGAAGTGCCAGTGTAACCAGGATCGCGCTTCCGAGGACCGCCAAAAGACGAAACGCTACCCAGGTGACCGCGAGCGCCGGATGCGACGGGTTGTACGACGTCGTGAGCACTTTCGCGAGGGCGATACATTCGAACAAGAAAATGACGCACAGGTGCCGCACGTTAAATGCCGAGTCGTTGAGGCGCACTCCTTGAACGGTCACAAAGGCGAAAGCGGCATAGCCGAGCGCGGCCACGACGAGCGCCGCGAAGAGTTGGCCAGCCGAATGCAGCGCCCACGCGGATTCGGACGTGCGAAGGAAGCCTGGCCCCTCCCATAGGAAGAATCCCACGCAGGCGACGGCCAGAAGGCAGTACAGGACTCGCCGAGGCAGGCCGCAGGGAACGACCATGGTTGACCGTAATCGCGTGTCTTTCGCTAACACGTCGGCTTGCTGAGGCGGTGTCATGTTGTGACGACGACGGGCGAGCGAGCCACCAGCGGCAAGCGCGTTTCGCGGAGAGGTTGAACGCAGGCGGAGAATCGGGTCGTCGGCGAAGCGAGCATACGTCCGGCCAAGGTAGCCGCGCATCGGGCCACGCCCGCGCAGGCCCTTGACGAACGAGCAGATGACAGCGAAGCCGAGAATGGAGCTGAGCGCGATTCCCCACGTGTTGTTGAGCCAGCCCTCCTGGATCGTTGGGTTCGACGTATCAGTCCCCGTCAGGGAAATGAACGTGAGGGTCTCTGCAATATAGCCGCAGGCCAGGGCCCCGACGATCGTGAGCGTGAGGCTGATGGCGATGCTGCAGGTTTGTTCAGCGAGCTTATCGCCGCACCTGACGGTGCGGATGACTTCCGCGATCAGGCTCGCGCATACCATACACACGAGAACAAAGACGGCCATGATCGCCAGGAGAATCCCGAAGCTGTAGCCCCAGCCGCTGAGAGCATCGGCGGCACCCTGCCCGCCGATCGCGCCACCGATATTGGCCCCGAAATGGGTGGCAATCATGGCCGCCACCAAGACAAGCAGCGCGCTTCCCGCTGTGTAGAAGTGCTCGGCGCGGGCGGGCGCGAGGAGTTCGTATTCAATGGAATGGCGTAGGTGTTCGTATTCAGCGCGCGTGATCTGAATACGCGGCACCTTCGAGAGTTGCACGGTCAGGTCCGTCCGTTGGATCTCGATGCGAAAGAACCAGCAGGCGAGGGCGGCGAGGATAGCGCTGATCGGATCGCCGGCGACAGCGCCGATAATTGCGCAATACAGAAACATGCCGGCAATGTAATAGGCGAAGAGGTGCATCTGGCGGATGGTTACCCATGAGGTGGCGGTTTTGTTGCCAGCCGGATCGGCCGCGTCAACAGATTTACTGAGGGCGTCGTTCAGGGAGCGCATGGCGACGGCGACGGCGATACCCAAGCTGATCATGACGGCGAGAGCGCGGTGGAGCACCGGCGTGGTGCCGTCCATTTCTGCGAGGGGCAACCAGCGGGGATTGAAGGGTTGGCCTTGCGGATCGAGCAGCTTCAGGAAGTTATCGGCCCATTCTTGGCTGCGCCCGAAACTGCGCGCCAAGGCTGCATACACTACGATGAGCAGGACGAAGGATACGCCCGCGGAAGCCACAATCCTTAGGGCGACGGCCACACCAGATTGGCGTGCGGCCGCCAATCTTTCGTTCGTAGCCTCGTTGAACTGCGCACCCTGGTCTTCTGCCGTGTTCTTATCTGCGCTCATGGAAGTATCCTAGACACTGCGCGCTTTCAGAACCCAGCCCGCCCGTAGTACTTCGGGCTCGATGCCCCATGAACTTGCACATAGGACACTACTGTCGTACCTCCGCCAGAATGAAGCTATCCGACCGGCAAAGCACCTGATAGTTCACGTTGGAGGCTTCGTGACAGTGGTCGGCGTTGGATAATTTACGGTTATCTGCCGATGTGTATTTCAAGAGCCTTAGCCGCGCTTGAAAGGACTTCACTCGCAATTGTCAGTTCTTGTTCTGAAAAACCATCGAAAGATTCGAGAATGGCCTGTGATATGGGCAAGAAGATATCTCTGGCTTCTTGGAGGGCGGTGGTGGTCGGTAAGACGTTGACAATTCGCCTATCTATCGTGGAGCGCTTTCTTTGAGCGTGGCCTCTGGACTCCAACCTGTCTACGAGTGACGTGGCTGAAGCCGCCGATATCCCCAGCGCCCTGGCTATCGACGACGTGGTCACCTCCGTGCCGTTCGCGAAGTTTCGTTGAAGAATTGACAGTGTTCGCATGTCGGTTCTGTGCATATGCTTCCCCGCCGCTCCCATGTCGATCGCCTGCTCGGCAATTTCGCTGAATCTTCGTAGGGCATCGACCACCGCATATTTCGTTTCCTGATGAGGTGACATCTTCTGCATACCAAAGATACTAACAGTAGTTAGATTGTAAAATAGTTTGACTATCTAAGTATCTGTTATGTTGGTTCCATGAAGACAATCAGAATCCTGATCGCCCTGGCTTGCATCGGCATATGGCTCGTGGCCAGTGGATTGGGTGGGCCCACCTTCGGCACGATATCCGAAGTGAGCTCTAACGACAGATCCACTTTTCTCCCGGCTAGCTCCGAATCGACTAAGGCCGCTAAGAAAGCTGAAGAGTTTACGGATTCTTCCCAGGTGCCAGCAATCGTTGTGGCCTCGGCCGATCAACAGTTCGCGGACAAGGATGTAGCTGACCTCGCGATAGTTGCCGAGAGGCTAAAGGAAATTGAAGGGGTTGACGAGGTCGTCGGCCCAATTCCATCCCATGACAGCAAGGCGGTTGAGTACATCACGCTCATCAATGCCGAAAGCGTCAATACCGTTGATGTGGCGAATCAGATTCGCAGCGTGATAGCAGACGACTCCGATTCTGTTTTCGGGGCTGAGAATGTCAAGAGTCTAGAATTTCATCTCACGGGTCCAGCCGGTTTTGCGGCGGATCTTTCTGAAGCCTTCTCCGGCATTGACAGCATGCTTCTTCTGGTTACGCTGTCTGTAGTTTTCGTTATTCTGATCCTTGTCTACCGCTCAATCCTGCTCCCTATACTCGTTCTCCTCACCGCAATGGCTGGATTGTGTGGAGCGATCATCGCCATCTACTATCTCGCGAAATGGGACGTGATCGCGCTCAATGGGATGTCCCAAGGAATCGCGTCGATTCTTGTGATTGGAGCTACCACAGATTACTCCCTTTTGCTGGTCGCGCGTCACAAAGAAGAGCTACACACCAACAAGTCCGTCTTCGACGCCATGAAAAAGGCGGTACGTGGATCGTTCTCTGCGATTACCGCTTCTGCCTTGACAGTTGTGCTCGCCTTGCTGTGCCTGCTCGCCTCCGACTTGGAGTCCAACAGCTCTCTTGGGCCAATCGCGGCCATCGGCATCACGTTTGCGTGGGCAGCGGCTCTCACCATGTTGCCAGCGCTACTGTATCTGTTCGGCAGGGCGGCATACTGGCCTTCCGAAGTCCGTTACCAGGGCGAGGTAGCAACCAGTGGAGAAGATGAGCACGGTGTTTGGTGGAAGATCTCAAACTGGGTAGGCCACAGGCCTCGGGCGGTATGGCTCTGCACCCTTGTCCTGCTAGCTGTGGGTGCTGCTTGGCTGCCCACCCTCAAGGCTGACGGCCTTGCCAATTCCGAGTGGGTGATTGGCAATACGGATTCCAAGATGGGCCAGCGACTGCTCAACGAGCATTTCGACGCCGGTTCTGGTTCTCCGACAACGATTGTTGTCTCGCAGGGCAAGGCTGATGAGGTTCTTCGTGTGGTCAAGGGGATCGACGGCGTCGCGACTGCTACTCTGACCTCTTCGAGCGGCGCCCCTGCCGGCGTTGCGCCGATGGATGAACCGGCAAAGGTCGTCAACGGTGATGTTTTGATGCAAGCAACGCTAGAGGTAGAAGCCGATTCCACCGAGGCCGAGGACATCGTTACCCAGATCCGAGATCAGGTCAGGAGTATCGATGACTCAGCTTTAGTCGGCGGCACGACAGCCACGGCAATCGATACCAACGATTCTGCCAGGCGCGACCTCCAAGTCATCATCCCCCTGGTCCTTGTCGTGGTGCTGGTCATCCTGATGGTTTTGCTACGCGCAGTTCTGCTTCCCATCCTGCTCATTGTTGCAACAGTTGTCAGCTTTGGGACTGCCATGGGGGTATCTGCTCTGGTGTTTAACCACGTATTCAAGTTCGACGGAGCCGACCCTAGCGTCCCGCTTTACGGATTCGTATTCTTGGTCGCGTTGGGAATCGACTACACGATATTCCTGATGGCCAGAGCCAGGCAGAACACTCCGAGCATGGGGACTCGCAAGGCAGTTCTGCATTCTTTGGCTGTGACCGGTGGGGTGATCACCTCGGCTGGAATCGTGCTGGCTGCCACCTTCGCGGCGCTTGCAGTGGTTCCTCTGGTCATGATGGCGCAAACAGCGTTTATCGTGGCGTTCGGTGTGCTGGTTGACACCCTGATAGTGAGGACGCTCCTGATCCCTGGACTGGTGCTGGATATCGGACCAAACGTCTGGTGGCCATTCAGGAAGAAAGCAGAGGCCATTAGCGCATCGCACCAAGTGGCGGACGGCGCCCGATGGTGACGGGCACCAGCCGACGACTGACCTCGCTCGCGACGTCGGCCACCGGATCTGTGAAGCCAGCTAACGGATCCATGTGCAGGATCGGGTCGCCCTGGTTGTGGTTCTCGAGCGCGGTGGAGATCATGAGCTTGATTCGGTTGAGCTGGTTAACCTCCGAGGCGCCCGGGTCGTAATCGATTCCCACGATGTTGGCTTGCGGGTACTTCTCGCGAAGCGGGTGGAACATGCCCTTGCCGATCACGTGGTTGGGCAGACAGGCGAAGGGCTGGGCACAGATGATGTTGGGGCAGCCGTTCTCGATCATGTCCATCATGTCGGCGGTCAAGTACCAGCCCTCACCTGCCTGGTTGCCCAATGAGGCGATCTCCTGAACCTTCTCCATGAGCTCACGCACCGTGGCGCCGGCCTCGAAGCGCTCCGAGGCCGCGAGCAGTTTTCGCATCGGCTTCTCGTATTGCTCCAGCGCCCACAGCCCGAACTTCGAGGCCCAGCGGGTGACGTTCGTTCCCTTGCCGATGGTGGCGCGGTTCCAGTCGGCCGTGATGAAACCCTGCTGGAAGAACTGCGACAGCGCGGGGAGGACGGCCTCGCACCCCTCAGCCTCGATCGTGCCGACGGCGTCGTTGTTGGCGTCCGGGTGGTATTGGACGAGGATCTCGCCGACCATCCCCACCCGCGGCTTGCGCGGGATGTCCTGGAGGGGGACTGAGTCGAACTCGGCCACGATGGAACGCAGTAGGGCGTGGAAGCCGATCTTCCTCCCCAACGTGGGGCAGTAGCCCCCGTTTTCGAAAAACTCCCGCGATACCCGGTCCCATTTGTCGTACAGGGCGGCCACGTTGCCCTCGATCTGGTAGGGGCGCGTGCGGAGCACCACCTTTTGCAGCAGGTCGCCCACCGTCATCGCCTGGATGAAGCGGTGCAGCATCGGGGCGGTGAGGCTGAAACCCGGGTTGTCCTCCAAGCCCTGCAGGGACGCGGCGATGACGGGCACCTGCGGGTAGCCGGCGTCGCGCAAACCCTTGCGTAGCAGGCCCGCGTAGTTGGTGGCCCGGCACATGCCACCCGTCTGGGTGATCATGACGGCCGTGCGGTCCGGATCCTCCGAACCCTCGATGAAGCGCGCGAGCAGCTGGCCGATGACGACGAGCGCCGGGTAGCAGGCGTCGTTGTTGACGTACTTGAGGCCAACCTCGATATCCTCCTTGCTGGTGCGCTCAAGCAGCTTGACGTTGTATCCCGCGCGGCGCAGCACCGGCGTGAAGAGCCGGAAGTGGATCGGCGCCATCTGCGGGGCGAGGATCGTGTAGCCGGCGTCCTTCATCTCCCGGGTGAAGGCCACCGCGGGGGTGACGTGCGTGGGCCGCCTGGCGTCGTCGTTGTTCATCCGGCCGGGGGCGAGGTGGGTGGGGACCTCCTCGTGCTCAAGCGGGCGACTCTCGCGCTCGCCGATCGCGGCCGTGAGCGATCGCAGTCGGATCTTGGCCGCACCGAGGTTGGAGACCTCGTCAATCTTGAGCGAGGTGTAAATGTCGTCCTTGGCTTCGAGGATCTCCTGAACCTGGTCGGCCGTGATGGCGTCGAGGCCGCAGCCGAAGGAGACGAGCTGGACTAGCGAGATCGCCGGATCCTCGGCAGTCGTCTCGGCTGCCTCGTAGAGGCGGGAGTGGAAGGCCCACTGGTCGCGCACGCGCAACGGCCGCTCGAGGTTGCCCAGCGCCAGGGCGTCCTCGGTGAGGACCGCGGCACCCAGCCCGATAATGACCTCGGGGATGCCGTGGTTGATCTCCGGGTCGAGGTGGTAGGGGCGTCCGGCCAGCACGATCGCGCGGATCTTGTGCTGGCGCACGTAGGCAAGGGCCTCCTCGCCTTTGGCTCGCACGTCCTCATGGAAGGCCTCCATCTCCTTCCAGCCCTCCTCGCACGCGGCGCGAGCCTCGGCCTCACTCACGCCGTCGGCGGCGAAGACTTCCGCCAGGCGCTTGGGCAGTAGCTGGCGGTCGGCGAGCGAGAGGAAGGGTGAGATAAACTCGGCCTTCTCCTGCACGATGCGCCCCATGTTGTTGCGCAGCGCCTCGGGGTAGGTAGCCACGATCGGGCAGTTGTACGAATCGTCCGCGCCCTCGAAAGCCTTCTCGTTGTAGGACACGCACGGGTAGAAGATTCGTTTGATCCCCTTATCCAGCAGGGACTCAATGTGGCCATGGGCGAGCTTGGCCGGGTAACACACGTTTTCCGACGGGATCGACTCCATGCCCTTCTCGAACAGGTCGTGGTTCGAGCGGCCCGAGAGGATCACGCGGAAGTGGAGCTTAGATAGGACGGTGAACCAGAAGGGATAGTCCTCGTACATGTTGAGCACGCGCGGGATGCCGATGTCGCCGCGGGTGGCGGCCGCCTCGGTCAGGCGGCGGTAACCGAAGACGCGCTTGTACTTCCAGTCATACATGTTCGGGATCGGCGACTTTTTCGGCACCCGCTCCAGGCTAGCCCCGCGCTCACAGCGGTTGCCGCTTACGTGGCGCTCCCCGGTGGAGAACGTGGAGATTGTCATCTGGCAGTGGTTTTGGCACAGGCGGCATGTCTTCATTGACGTCTCCACCGTCAGGCCCTCGAGCTCTTCCACCGTCAGCAGGCTAGTCAGCCGTTCGGGGCTACGGCCCTCTGCCTCGGCGTGGCGCGCCGCTAGGTCTGGATCGAAGTGACTCTTCGCGGTCAGGGCCGCGCCGAAGGCCCCCATCAGGCCCGCGATCCTAGGCCGGATGACCTCGCGGTGCGTGAGTAGCTCGAAGGCGCGCAAAACGGCGTCGTTGAGGAAGGTGCCACCCTGGACCACCACCTTGTCACCCAGATCCGAGGGATCCTTGAGCTTGATGACCTTGTACAGGGCGTTGCGCACCACAGAGTAGGACAGGCCGGCGGAGATGTCGCCCACGTTCGCGCCGTCCTTCTGCGCCTGTTTGACGGAGGAGTTCATGAACACCGTGCAGCGCGTGCCCAGATCCACGGGCGCGCTCGCCTGCGTGGCGAGCTTAGCAAAGGAGGCGATATCGGTGTTCATCGTGGCCGCGAAGGTCTGCAGGAAGGAGCCGCAACCGGAGGAGCAGGCCTCGTTGACGGAGATGGAATCCACCAGCCCGTCGCGAATCTTGAGGTACTTCATGTCCTGGCCGCCGATGTCGATGACGGAAGAAACCCCGGGGGCGATGTGGTTCGCAGCCCGGTAGTGTGCCATCGTCTCCACCTCGCCCTCATCCACCCCGAGGGCGCTTTGCACGATCCCCTCGCCGTAGCCGGTGGAGCACGAGCGCACGATTCGCGCGCCCTGGGGAAGCTCGTTGTGGATGCGCGCCACGATCTCGATGGCGGCTGCCACCGGGTCCCCTTCATTGGATGCGTAGTGGGTGAAGACGATCCGATCCTCAGAATCGATGACGGCGGCCTTGATCGTGGTCGAGCCGGCGTCGATGCCGAGGAAAAGATCCCCGCTCGCCTGCTCGGTGGGGATGACCTCGATGGCGTCCTTGCCGTGACGCTCGTCGAAGGCTGCCCGTTCGGCGTCGTCGATGAAGAGCGGGCGCATCCGCATGGTTGTTTCGCCAAGCGAGTCGGCCTCGCGGAGCCTGTCGCCCATCCGTCCGATCGGGGCGGCCGGGGTGTCCTCCCTGCCGGCCAGTAGTGAGGCGCCGAGGGCTACGTAGAGTTGGGCGTCGGGCGGGGTGATGAACTCGTCGGCGCCGGAGAGGATCCGCTCGTAAGCGGCGCGAAGCTCGGGCAGGAAGTGGAGTGGGCCGCCGAGGAAGAGCACGGTTCCGCGGATCGGGCGCCCGTTGGCCAAACCCGCCACGGTCTGGGTGGCCACCGATTGGAAGATGGAGGCGGCCAGGTCCTCGTGGGCCGCGCCCTGGTTGATGAGGGGCTGGAGGTCGGACTTGGCGAACACGCCGCAGCGGGAGGCGATGGGGTAAAGGCGCTCGTAGCGGGACGCCAGCTTGTCCAGGCCGGGGGCGTCGGTGTGCAGGAGGGTGGCCATCTGATCGATGAACGCGCCCGTCCCGCCGGCACACGTGCCGTTCATTCGTTGCTCGGGGGTGGGGTGGAGGTAGGTGAGCTTGGCGTCCTCGCCGCCCAGCTCGATAACGACGTCGGCCTGCGGGTAGAACGTTCGGGTGGCCTGGGTGCCGGCGATGACCTCCTGGACGAAGGGGACCTCAAGAATCTGGGAGACGGCGAGCCCGCCGGAGCCGGTAATCGCGGCCTTCACCCGCAGGGCGGGGAACTGCTCGGCGATGTCGTCGAGCAGGCGGGCGAGTTCGGTACGCACATCCGCGTGGTGGCGGCGGTAGTCCGCGAAGAGGGTTTCGTCGTCACGCCGGAGGACGGCCTTAACAGTGGTCGAGCCGACGTCAATCCCGAGCGTCGCGTCGTGTGTCGTTGTCCCGTAGTCTGCCTGCACCATGGTCTCGCTTCCTGATGAAGGGGCAACTGTGCCCACCACTAGTGAGCGTAGGGCCCCTCAAGAGAATTTTCTACAGCAATGAAATTAGGGAACTGCGGGGGAGGGCGGAGGCGATTGCCCGCGCGAGAACTCGCCTTTTTGCGGGCGCCGACGGGCGCCGATGATCTTCGCCTTAATTTCGGCCATGTTGAAATTTGGGGGTAGAGTGGCACGCAACGCGGGTTTCAGATCCGCGCCTATGCGCGGCGACGGCGCGCACATGCGCATGAACGAGGAGGCAAGCGTGGCAGGACGACGAGGCCCGGCAGCCTCGCGAGGCGAGATACGCGAGCGACTGGCGTCGGCGGCCAAGGAGCTCTTCACGGAGCAGGACTTCCCGAGCGTGACGATTCGCGCCATCGCGGATCGGGCCGAATGCGACCCGGGCCTCGTCTCCTACTACTTCGGCTCGAAGGCCGGGATCTTCCGCGAGGCGATGTCGCTGCCCGCCGACCCGGTTCAGCTCATCTCCGACGCCTTCGGCGATGGCGGACGGGGCACCGGTGAGCGGGTGCTGCTGGCGATCATGGAACTGTGGGAGGAATCGGAGGCGGGCGCGAACTTCCGAGTGATGGTCACCTCGGTGCTCTCTTCGGACCTGTCCTTGCAGGTCTTCCGGGCATGGATGAATGAGCAGATGCTCACCCCGCTCGTGGAGCGGCTGGGTGTGCCCGACGCCCGGCTCCGCATCGAAATGGCCTTTTCTCAGGCGCTCGGGCTTTTTGCTACCCGTTATGTCTATGAGATGGAAGGCCTTGCCGCGATGCCGCGCCAACAGCTGGCCCGAATCTACGGCGCCTACCTCGACCTCACGCTCGGCAGCTTCAGGAAATAGCTCCTGCGATGCCAGTCTCCAGCGGACGGGCCAGGGGAGGGGCAGGGCTAGTTCCTCGGGATGTTGTGAACGTGGTGTGGGGGTGTGTGGGCTACCTGGCGCCAGTTCGCTCGAACCTACCGGCCCGCTAAACCCAGGATTCAGGCCCGTGGTCGGCGTGCCGGTAGCGTGTCGACACGACCTCCCACCTGCATGCTCACCATGCGGGCGCGTATGCGAACGGTGCCCAACTCGTGGCCAAATATATCTGTTCACACAACACCGCACGAAAGATATCGAATGAAAAAGAAATTACTCGCAGGACTTGCGGTTCTTGCGCTGAGCCTGGCCTCTGTGCCGGCCATGGCCACGCCAGAACCGCCACCCGCACCAGTGTCCACGGCGGCAGAACGCTCGGAGAAGACCGTTCCCGTCATCGTCACGCTTGAGTCGGACGGAAGCGCCGCTCAGGTGGACCAGATCGCTCAGGACCTCGCGGCCAAGTACAACATGACGCTACGCCGCCAGTTTTCCTACCTGGTCAACGGCTTCTCGGCCTATATCCCCGCCGGCGCGATCGGTGACCTCGCCCTCGAAAAGGGCGTGGCCTCCGTCGACCGGATGCGAGTCTACTATCCGTCGATGGAGTCAGCCGTCACGTTGACGCAGGCGGACAAGGCTGCTGAATCGTACGGCGTGGACGGCGAGGGCCTCGTCGTCGCGATCGTCGACACGGGCATCGACATCAAGCACCAGGACATGCGCCTGGACGAGGGCGTGAAAACGAAGCTTACCCCCGAGGCGGGATTCACCGCGAAGGTTCCCTACGGCTACAACTTTGCCGACGACAACGGCGAGGTCAAGGACACCACGACCTCCCAGCACGGCATGCACGTGGCCGGCATCGTGGCGGCAAACGGCGGGAAGGACGCCAATGTCGCGACGAACGGACGGGTTAACGGCGTCGCGCCCAACGCCCAGCTGCTGGCGATGAAGGTCTTCTCCAACGACCCGGCTCGCAAGGGCGCCGCGGCCGACGACATCATGGCCGCCGTCGAGGAGTCCGTCAAGCACGGAGCCGACGTCATCAACCTTTCCCTCGGCGCCCCGAACGGCCACGAGGGTCAGTCGGTGGGCGAGCAGCGCGTCATCGCGCAGGCCCGCGCCGCCGGCGTCGAGGTCATCGTTGCCGCGGGAAACGAGGGCCAGAACGGCTCGGCCACCGGCGTGAACGACGACATGCTCGGTCTCCTCGACGACGCAACCGTCGGCTCGCCCTCCACGGGTACCGGCGCGTGGGCCGTCGCCTCGATCGAGAATGCCACCACGGTTAACAGCCGGGGGCTGGCCAAGAACGACGCCGGTGAGCACGAGTTCGCCTACCAGCTGCAGGCTGGCTCCGCGGACGGCAAGCCGGTGGAGATCGTCGACGCCGGGTACGGCAAGATTGACGACACGCTGAACAAAGACTTCTCCGGCAAGTACGTGCTCATCCAGCGCGGCGGCGACGTCACCTTCGCTGACAAGTTCATGAACGCCCAGGTCTCTCACGCGGCCGGCGTCATCATCTACAACCACGCTGAGGGCGGGGACGACTTCCTCAGCATGGCTGGCATCGAGAACGTCAAGGTCCCCGGCGCCTTCATCGGCCACTCCGACGGCGTGAAGCTACTGGAGATGATCCATCATGGCACCACGACGGTCTCCCTCACCAGTGACGCGCTCGTCAAGGCTAACCCCTCCGTCATGACGCCTTCCACGTTCACCTCGTGGGGGCCGGGCCCCGAGCTCGGGTTCAAGCCGGAGATCGCTGGCATCGGCGGCAACGTGTACTCGACCATCAACGACAACCACTATCAGACCGAGTCCGGCACCTCGATGGCGGCCCCGCACGTGGCGGGTGTCGCCGCGCTCATGATTCAGAACGCGGAGAAGGCCTCCTCTGGCCTCTCCCGCGCGGAGGTCGTGCTGCGTAATCGCGTCGCGCTGTCCAACACCGCACGCATCCTCGAGCACGACGGCGTTCCCTACGCCCCGCGGCAGGTGGGTGCTGGCCTGGTCCAGGTCAAGGACGCGCTCGACACGGACGTGTATGCCACGGTGGACGGCTCGCCCGTCGTGGCGCTGAAGGAAGTGGACGGGTCGACGTCGTTCACGGTCACGCTCAAGAATGACGCCGACGAGGATCGCTCGTTTACCGCGGGCGCCACGTGCGTGGTCAACGAGAACAACTCGGTCAAGGAGAAGGCAACCACGTTCTGCTCCACCACCGACTCGATCGCCGCCTCCAACGAGGCGGTCACCGTCCCGGCGGGCGGTAGTGCCGAGGTGACCTACACGCTCAAGGTCTCCGGAGACGACCACTGGACCCAGGGCTGGGTCACCTTCAAATCGGCGAAGGAGGGTCAGCCGAGCCTGTCGGTTCCCTACCTCGGCTTCGCCGGGAACTGGAACGCCGAACGGATCATCGACAACCCGAGCTACCAGGGCTTCGACGAGCCGATCCTGCCCAAGATCGGCGTAGCCAACGCTACATCGCTTTACACCCTCATCAACGGCGGGCTCTACACCCTCGGAGATGGCGAGCAGTTCATTTCCCCCAACGGGGACGGGCTCTCCGACGTCGTATTCGCACGGGCCGCGCTGCTGCGCAACCCCAAGCGGGTGGAGATGTCGATCCTTGACGAGAAGGGCAACGTGGTGCGCGAGATTGGCTCGGAGGACGAGCCCGTCCGCTTGACCATAAAGGACCAGCTCGCCGGGAAGCTGACCGAGAATCAGACCGATTTCTCCTCTATCCGCTTTAACGGGAAGGTCTACAACCCGCAGGCGACCTCCTTCGAGGATCTCCCCGACGGGAAGTACGCCTACCGCCTGTCGGCCACGATGGGGAAGGAGTGGAAGCCGCAGACGATCGACATGCCCTTCGGCATCGACCGCGTGGCGCCCGAGATGACCATCCTGTCCACGGACAAGAACGACGACGGCGACTACGTGGTTCGCGTCAAGGTCACCGACGACTTCTCCGGCATCAACGCGGTGCAGGGTCGCTTCACATGGCCCTCGTCCGTGGTGATCAGCGCCGGCAAGCCCAGCGACGACGTCTACACTCTCAAGATCCCGGGCACGCTTGCCGAGGCGGTGGGCTACTTCGAGCTCTACACCTCTGACCGGGCAATCAACGTGGTGCGTCAGACGGTGACGCTTGGCGAGAAGCTCGTCATCGAGTCGGATCCGACACTGGCCAACTTGGACTCCATCAACGCGAAGACCGAATCGGATCAGACTGGTGAGCTCCTCATCCAGGACGGCAAGCTCGTCCTCACCGGCCGCGCCGGCAGCGGGGTGGCCAAGGTTCGCGCCGGCGACGCCGAGGTAGAGGTCCCGGCCTCGGGCCGCTTCGAGATCCGACCGTCGGTCGAGCAGGGTCAGAACACTGTCAAGGTCGAGGCGCTGGACGCCGACGGCAAGGTGGTGGCCACCAAGACCTACACCTTCGTGTGCGACACGGTTCCGCCCGTCGTCACCATCACCTCCCCGACGGATCGGGAGCAGATCGCGGCTCAGGTTGCCGCCGGCAAGGTCACGGTTGAGGGTACGGTGAGCGACAACCTCGGCGATGTTAAAGTGACGGTCGACGGCGAGCAGGTTCCCGTCGTCGACGGACATTTCTCCGTTACCGTCCCCGTCAGCCCCGGACAGCTCAACCTCTCCGTCTACGCCAGCGACACCGCTGGCAACCAGGGCGTGGGCACGATCGTGCTCGCCGCTGCCGACGCCGCCACGCCGCTCAAGCTTGAAGCCAACCTTGGCTTCAACAAGAGCTTCAACGTGGTCGGCGCGGAAGACGAGGCGCTGAGCCCCGGCGAGGATGGCGCCTACACCTACCTCTACTCCGGCAAGTTCAACCGCGTGCCGGGCTCGTTCACCGTGGATGGCCAGAAGGTCGAGGTGGCCGAGGATGGCACGTTTACGACGCCAGTCACCCTCCGCGAGGGACTGACCGGATTCAACGTGACGATCACGGACGTGGACGGCAAGGTGCTGGTCAACAACAAAGTCAAGGTCCTCCTTGACCTCACCGCCCCCACGATCAAGATGGACAAGCCTGACGTTAACCCCGACGGCGCGCTCTACCTGCGCGAGGCCGGCGACGTCGAGTTCGCGGGAACCGTGTCCGACAACGCCTTTGGCTACTCGCTCGCCATCAACGGCGACCACGTGGAGCAGTTCTTCACGATTGATGATCCGGGCGCCGCGGTCAACGCCCGCGACTTCAGCAAGACGGTCAAGGCCGCCGACGGCGACACGATCCTCGTGCTTCTCGAGGATCACCTGGGCAACGCCTTCATGCAGCTCATCCCCGTGGTGGTAGACGGCGAGAAGCCGGCGATCGACGTCGACCTTGAACCTGGGACGGTCATGAAGGCCGACCAGACGAAGGTGGTCAACATTCGAGTGACCGACAAGAACCTGGCCGATGCCGCCGTCTACCTCGACGGCAAGGCCGTTGATGCTCGCCAGACCGTGCTCACGCAGGCGCCGGGTGCGGGGATCGTCCGCGAGCAGGGCTCCGACCTGGTCGGAGGCCGCCCGAGCCCGACCGCGATGCGTGCGGCAGGGATCGATCAGGCCAGCGATACGGACGTGGCTGACACGGCCGGTGAGGTCGGCGCGGCCCGCGCGGACGGTGAGGCTGGTGAGGTCGGCGCGGCTGGCGAAACTGGCACGGCCGGTGAGACCGGGCCCAAGGAGGGCGTGACGCTGCTCAGCTTCGAGGTCGGACCCGACTTCGAGGTCGGCGAGCACACGATCGTCGTGGACGCCACCGACAAGGCGGGCAACGCCTCCTCGGCTGAGGTCCCCTTCGAGGTGAAGGCCAACGAGAAGCCGGGCGAGGCTCCCGCTCCGGGCGAGGCCCCGGACGACAACTTCGTCCCGGGCATCGATCAGGACGACCTCATCGATCCCGATACCAACGGCCCAGACACCAGGATTCCTGGCAAGGTCGGCACGACCGATGGCCCGATACCGGGCGCCCACAACGGCGCCACCGCCGGCCAGAAGTCGCCGAACAAGGGGGCGCTGTCCTACACGGGCGCGGCGGTCACCGGTTTGGCCACGCTTGCGGGGGCGCTGCTCGTCGCAGGCGCGCTCATCCGGCGAAAGAGCCGGGCCTAGCTAGCGCCTAGCTAGAGGGGCGGGCGGCGAAAGCCGCCCGCCCCTGACGTCTCTCCACGGCATAAGCAGTCGAGGTCTTCAGGCTCGGCGGCATATGCGTCCCTCAGATGCGCGGTGAGGAAAACCCGGCGGCGCGTGGCACGCCTTGTCGAGGCTGTCGAGGCGGGCTAAAACTGCTTGAGCATGACCGAGTAGTCCTCGACCACCTTGCCCGTGTGCTCAAAGCCCATCTTCAGGTAAAGACGGTGGGCTCGCTCGTTGAGCCGGGCCACCGACAGCGAGATGCCCGGCGCACCGGCATCTCGGGCGATCTCGCTAACCCCGTCGATGAGGCGGGGGCCGATGCCGTGGCCCGCGTATCGGCGCTCGACGGCGATGGCCAGCTCGGGCACCCCCTCTGCCACGTGCCCAAAGCCATGGTAGGTCTCCGTGCCCCACATGAGCCAGGAGCCCCCGGCGGGAACGTTGCCCTTCCACGCGATGAGCCCGCCGCCCTCCGGCTTCCACGCACCGACGTAGTAGTCGTGCCACTGGTCGAAGTCCTCGGGCAGGTCCCCGAGCTCGTCCCCGAAAGTGTCGGTGAGGAAGTTCAGCCGCGCGATGTAGGTGCGGTCAGACTCACTGGTGGGGATAAGACGTAGGTCAGTGCGTGTCGGGCGCATATCTATCCTTCCCGGACGAGGGTGGCGATGTCGGCGCCGAAGGCCTCGTCGAACTCGGCGCCCGTTTGTGTAAAGCCAAGGCGATTCCAGAAGTCCATGGCCCCGCGGTTCGAGACCGCGACCTCGGTATACGCGGGCACGTCCGCGATGGCGTACTCAAGCAGGGCCGTGCCATACCCGCGGCGCTTGACCTCGGGGCGCAGGTAGAGCGCCCCCACCCGTAGCGGCGCGGGGTGGCCAGGGCCCATCGCCTCCACGAGGATGAATCCGACGACGGCGTCGTTGTCGGTGGCGACCCACGTGGTGGTGGCACCCGGGTCAGCAAGGCGCGCCATCCACACCCCGTCCATTGAGAGGGTGTGACGGGAGATGACGTCGTCGGGAAGGATGCCGCGGTAGGTGTCCTTCCAGGAGGCGCGGTGTACGTCGGCGACGGCGGCGGCGTCGAGCGCGGTCGCCGCCCTGATGCGAATACTCATACCCATAACGTAGCACCGCTCACAATCGTCGATGATGTTTGTGCCTATTCTTAGGGGCATGAACACGACGATTGAGACTCAGCTTGCCCATCGCTCCATCCGCGAATTCACCGCAGAGCAGATCCCCGAACAGACCATGGATACCCTCTTTGAGGTCGCCATGCGCACCTCCACCTCCCGGGGGCTGCAACACGCGGCGCTCATCCGAGTCAAGGACCAGGCCAAGCGCGAGGAGCTGGCGAGCATCGGCAAGCAGCCCTACATCGCGCGGGCTCCGGAGCTGATCGTCGGGATCGTGGACGCGCGCCGCTCGGTGCGCATCCGCGAGGAACAGGGCTTAGACCCGGCGCCGGCGGCATCTGCGGCGGTCTTCCGCGAGGGATTTACGGACGCGGTGCTCATGATCCAGTCGATGTCCGTGGCGGCCGAGAGCCTCGGGCTGGGGGTGACGCACCTGGGTTCGATCCTCAACGACTACGGGCGCCTCATCGAGGCGCTCGCCCTGCCGCGTTACACCTTCCCCGCGCTCGGCATGATGCTTGGCTACCCGGCACAGTCCCCGCAACTCAAGCCGCGAATTCCCGCCCGCCTGCGCGTGATGACGGACGTCTACCGCGAACCTGATTCTTGGATGGATGCCCTGCACGACTACGACGCCGAGATGCACACCTACTACGACTTGCGCGAGGCCAACCGCCGCGTGGACGCCTTCACCACCCAGGTCGCGCGGATCGCCATGCCCGGACCGTCCGTCAACTTCTTCCGCTACGTTGAGGGCCAGGGATTCGATATGGGGTTGGGGGAGCAATAGGGAACTTTTCCCCGTATTTCCAGGTCAGCCAACAGGAGTTATAGAAAAACGCTCCGCACCTCGGCATTTCTTTTGTAATGTGGGCCCACACGCGTGTACTCATCGTGTCACCACAGAAAAAGGAATACCGAATGAAGAAAACCGCAATATCTATCCTTGCAGCGAGTCTGCTCTTCCTCAGCCCCGCCGCCGCCAGCGCGACGGAGACCACGGGCTGTGAGGAGCAGACGCTGACCATCCTCGCCACCACCGACCTACACGGCACGGCGCTCAACTACGACTACTTCACAGGCAAACCGTTCACGGATGCCAAGGCTGATCAGCGCAACCGCACGCGCGGACTTGAGCTGCTCGCGCCCGCGATCGCCGACGTGCGCACCGAGAAGGGCAAGGACTCCGTGGTGCTACTCGACAACGGAGACGCCAACCAGGGTAGCCCGCTGAACATCGTCTACCACGCCGATCGCACCGCCGATTCGGTTGACCCGATCGCCTCCGTGTTCAACTACCTCGGCTACGACGCCGGGGTGGTCGGCAACCACGAGTTTAATTACGGTCACCTGGACAAGGACGGGGTCAAGGGCGACCTCAACCAGTACCGCGACTCCCTCAATATGCCGCTGCTCGGCGCGAACGTCATCGACAAGGCCAGCGGCAAGCCTTACCTCACGCCCTACACCATGATCGACAAGAAGGTGGCCGGCAAAGATGTCAAGGTGGGCGTGATCGGCGTGGTGACGCCGGGCGTGCGCATCTGGGACCGCAATTCCACGCAGGACCTTCAGTTCCAGGACGCCGTCGAGGCGGTCAAGGCGTGGGTGCCGACGGTGCGTGAGGCGGGCGCGGACGTCGTCGTCGTTCTCGCGCACACGGGTATGGACGCGAAAGGGTACGCGTGGAACCCGGCCGACCTGACGGAGAACGTGGCCGCTTCGATCGCCACCCAGACGGAGGGCGTGGATGTGGTGGTCGCGGGCCACTCGCACGTGACCGACAACGCTGAGACATTCCTGACGAACGCGGCGGGCAAGAGCGTGCTCGTCACCCAGCCTGGTTATCACGCCCGCTCCGTGTCGAAGGTCGAGGTGCCGATCGCGTTTGACGGTGAGGAACCCACCGTGGTCAACACCGAAACTTGCAAGGCGTCGGCGAGCCCGCTCTACGCCTCGAACTACCTCGGCCGCGAGGACGCCGGCGTGCGCGAAGCGGTCGAACCCTGGCATTCAAAGACGGTTGCCTGGGTTTCCACCGTGGTCGCTCAGGCCACTGACGACATGACGGCCGAGCGCGCCCGCTACGAGGACACCCCGATCGTGGATTTCATCAACCTTGTTCAAAGAGAGACGGTGGCCAAGGCGCTTGAGGGCACACAGTATGCCGGCATCCCCGTGCTCTCGCAGGCCTCGCCGTTCTCCGCCAGCGCCCGCTTCACCAAGGGCGACGTGACGATCGCCGACATGGCCGGACTCTACACCTTCGACAACACGCTCCTTGGCGTGGAAATGACGGGTGCGCAGATCAAGGACTACCTCGAGTGGTCGGCCCGCTACTACGCACAACAGCCCGAGGGCGCCACGATCGAGGACTGGTCCACGGTCATTAACGCTCTCTACGAGGGGCAAACGCGCGGCATCCCGGACTACAGCTACGACATGCTTGCCGGGGTGAACTACCACATCAACATCTCCAAGCCCGTGGGCGAGCGCATCGAGGGGCTGTCCTACCCCGACGGGCGGGCCGTTGGCGACGAGGACCGCTTCATCCTCGCCGTCAACAACTACCGCCAGTCCGGCGGCTCGTTCTACCCGCACGTGTCTACGGCCAAGGTGGTCTACGACGAGCAGCAGGCCATCCGCGAACTCATGATCGCCTGGGGTGAGGAGCACGGCGTGATTGATCCGGCGAAGATCTTCACGCTGAACTGGACGGTTGGCACCTCCTCCGCCTCTGCGCCGGGGATCAACCCGGGCGGCGAGGGCGGCCAGGGTGGCGAGCCCGGCCAGGGCGGCGAGCCCGGACCCACTCCCGGCCAGGAGCCGGGTGGTTCGGACAAAGCCCCTTCCGGGGGCGAGCGGCCCGACGCCTCCCAGCCCGCGCCGGACCAGCAGCAGAACACGCGCCAGAAGCTACCAATGACCGGCGCCTCGGTGCAGGTCATCGCGATGGTGGCCGGAGCGCTCCTCGTCGGCGGAGTGGCACTACGGCGTCGTTGCGCCTAAGGCACGCCGCCTAAGGGTACGCCAGGCCCGGAGCCCACGCGCTCGATGCGTGGGCTCCGGGCCTTCGCCGCGCCTGCGGGGGCATTCTCGAAGGCGAAGGGCCATGGAAGGCGAGGTGGGGAGGTGGCTAGACTAGGCCTATGTTCCATCCTTTGCAGCAGCACATTATCGAGACCACGGGCGTGCGGCCCGTCATTGACCCTGCCCAGGAGGTGACGCGACGCGTCCAGTTCCTGTGCGACTACATGCTAGCCACGCATACGAAGGGCTTCGTGCTCGGGATCTCGGGCGGGGTGGATTCCACGCTCGCCGGGCGGCTGGCCCAGCTCGCCGTCGACAAGCTACGGGCCGAGGGCCACGAGGCAACCTTCTACGCGGTGCGCCTGCCCTACGGCGTTCAGGCCGACGAGGCCGACGCCGCAGCCGCGATGGCCTGGGTGGGCGCCGACCACCAGGTCACGATCAACATTAAGGAGGCTACCGACGGCGTCGAGCGCGCCTACCGCGAAGCGATGGGCGTTGACATCTCGGACTTTAACAAGGGCAACGTCAAGGCCCGCCAGCGCATGATCGCCCAATACGCGATCGCCGGCGACCTGGGCCTGCTCGTGATCGGTACCGACCACGCGGCCGAGAACACCACCGGCTTCTTCACCAAGTTCGGCGACGGTGGCGCGGACATCCTGCCGCTGGCCGGCCTGAACAAGCGCCAGGTCCGCTCACTGCTGGAACACCTGGGTTCGCCGGAGCAGCTGTGGACGAAGGTGGCGACAGCCGACCTGCTCGACGGGCGCCCGTTGCGCACCGACGAGGACGAGCTCGGGATCACCTACGACGAGATCGACGACTATCTGGAGGGCAAGCAGATCTCCTCCGAGGCGGCGGCCAACCTCGAAGGAAAGTGGGTGCGGGCGCGCCACAAGCGCACCACCCCCGTCGAGCCCGACGACACCTGGTGGCGCTAGCTTCCCGGTCGGCGTAGCCCGGCCAAGCTTGAATGGTTCCAAACGGCTAGAATTGTAGCGGTCAACACTCGTCAATGAAAGGTTTGTTGTGGCAAATCTGCTGAGCGCCTCGCCGCTCATGACAGTCTTCCTCGTCGTCGCGCTCGGAGGAGTGCTCGGCATCATTCCCTTCGGCAAGCTTCGCTTCGGCGCGGCGGCCGCCCTGTTCGTGGGCCTCTTCATCGGGAATATCGTCCCCGAACTTGGCGCCGAGCTCGGCCTGCTGCAAAACCTCGGCTTGGCCCTCTTCGTCTACATGGTGGGCCTGTCAGCCGGCCAGACCTTCTTCGCCGACCTGGCGCGCCACTACAAGCTCATGCTGGGCACGGTCCTGGCCGTCATCGTAGGGGCGATCGCCACGATCGGGCTGGCCCCGCTGTTCGGGTTGAGCTCCGAGCTCTCCGTCGGCCTCTTCGCCGGCGCCCTGACCAGTACCCCCGCGCTCGCCGCTGCGAACACGGCGCTGGGATCGGCCGAGCCGGGGGTCGGCTACTCACTGGGTTACCCGATGGGCGTCTTTTTCGGCATCATCATCGTCTCCATGGTCGTCTCGCGCAGGTGGCCGGGAGGCAACGACACGCCCTCCGTGGCGGGCCAGTCGATCGTGGCGAACACCGCCGTCGTCGAACGCGACGTTTCGCTCCGGGCCGTCCCCGGCTACCTCGAGCAGAATATCCTCGTCTCCTACTTCATGCGTAACGGTAAGACGCGGGTCATCAGCCCGGGTGAGGAGCTCGAGCCAGAGGATCAGATCGTCGTCGTAGGCAGGGAAAACGACGTTGCCACAGCGATCGACGCCATCGGCCACGTGCTGCCCGAGCACCTCGCCGACGACCGATCGCGCGTCGACTTCCGCTCCTTTACCGTCTCGCACAAGGAACTTGCCGGCTCCACCGTGGCCGAGCTCAACTTGCCCGGGCGCTTCGGCGCCGTCGCCACCCGCATCCTTCGCGGCGACGCCGAGCTACTCGCCGGCAGCCAAGAGCGCCTCGAGATCGGCGACCGCGTGATGGTGGCCTTCCCGCGCCGCGAGTACGACGCGATCGAGGAGTTCTTTGGCAACTCCGAGCGTACAGTCTCCACCGTCGACGCCGTCGGACTCGGCCTCGGCATGGTGCTCGGCCTTCTTCTGGGGATGGTGAAGATCAGCCTGTCTAACGGGGGATCCTTCAGCCTCGGAGCCGCCGCCGGCCCGCTCATCGTGGGCATGATCCTGGGCTACCTGCGCCGCACGGGGCCCCTCGTGTGGCAGCTGCCCGGCGCGGCGAACCAGACCATCCGCCAGCTCGGCTTGCTCCTGTTCCTGGCCGCGGTCGGCATCGCCTCGGGCCCGGCCTTTGCGCAAACGGCTTTCTCCCCGGTCGGTCTCAAGGCGCTCGCGATGGGTAGCGTGATCGCCGTCGTCGTGTTGCTTGTCACGCTCGCGATGGGGCGTGTCCTGGGCGTGAGCGCGCAGCGCACCGCCGGCGTAATGGCGGGCGTGCTCGGCCAGCCTGCGATCCTCGCCTTCGCGTCCTCGAAGGAGGCCGACGAGCGAATCGAGGCTGGTTACGCCTCCGTGTTCGCGCTGTCCATGATCGCGAAGATCCTCCTTGTCCATGTCATCCTCGCCTTCTAGCGGCGCCGCGGTGAGCGCCGCGTGCTGTGGCAAATGGGGTACATGTGAATGTTGAGATCATCTGAGAGTGAAAAGCGCGTCCATTTTCGTACAAAAGCCCGGCAGAGTTGGTGTTTGCGGCGGTATTTCAGCTAAATTGACTGCTAGCGGTTCAATCCGAGCCGAATCGAAGGAACAAACTGAGAGGTAGATATATGTCCCTCAACCGCACCGAGCTTATTGCCAAGATTGCCGAAGAGTCCGGTCTGACCAAGACCGATGCTGACAAGGCCATTTCCGCTCTCCAGACCGTCCTCGTTGACTCCCTCGCCGCTGGCGAAGCCGTCAAGATCACGGGCCTCATGTCCGTTGAGCGCACCGAGCGCGCCGCCCGCAAGGGCCGCAACCCGCGCACGGGCGAGGAGATCGAGATCCCCGCCGGCTTCGGCGTGAAGATCTCGGCCGGCTCCACCCTGAAGAAGGCTGTTGCCAAGTAGTCTCAGCTCCGAAAGGGCGCCCCTTGTGAGGGGCGCTTTTTCATGCCCGGCGGTGTTACGTCAATCGGGCCATCTATGTGACGGGCGGCGGGTTCGAGGTGAAGACGATCACCGTGCCAATGATCGATCAGCCAACGGTCGTGACTGGCGATGATCAAAGTTCCTCGCCAGGTTCGAAGGGCTTCTTCGAGCGCGTTCATTGTTTCGAGGTCGAGGTAATTGGTCGGTTCGTCGATAACCAGAATGGCTGGGCGGGCGGCCAGCGCGATCGATAGTTGGGCGCGGCGTTGATTGCCCGCAGACAGGTGAGGGATACTCACGCTCCACATGGAAGGATGAAGGATTCCCTTCCCGGCCTCGCCAATCCCGGCGGTCCATGTTTTCTCCCCGAATCCTGGGTCTGACTCGGCGGGTAGTCGTTGTGGCACCGCACCGATGGGGCCGTCGCGTGTGATGGTGCCACTGCATACCGTCTCCGCTGGAGGGCTACCCGCCGTAATCCAGTTCAGAAGCGTTGATTTTCCTGCACCATTCGCCCCCGTCACGAGGAGATGCTCGCCTCGACACAGATCGAATGTGACCGGCGCAAGCCGATCCGCCACGGTCGCGGCGCGCGCTGACACCGCCAGACCAGATTCGGGGCCAGACTCAAGAACAGGGAACTGAAGATCATAGTGGCGGGGTTTTCGAAGTTCTCGCTGAGCGAGGCGTGCTAATCGAACATCATCGTGACGCGTCCTTGTCACTGACGTCGCTGCCGCCCGATCCATGAAGAATTTCTTTTCTTTGCCAACAGCCATTTCCAATCGAACCCCGCCACGAGCAATCTTCATGCTCTCATGCCGATGTTCGCGCAGCCCCCGCTTTTCAGCCTGCTGTGCCGCATGTATCTGCTGGTGTTTCTCGCGGGCGGTCGCCTTTGCAGCGAGGTAGTCCGAGTAGTTACCCGCGTTGCGGTATACGCCCACCATTTCCTCGCCGTCATTTTTCGCGAGCTCCTGCCACACAGAGATGTCCAAGTCGTAAATCACGGTCGCGGTATCTTCGATAAAGGCTCTGTCATGACTGGTCGCTAGCACCGGCCCTTCCCAATTCTTCACAGCGTCCGTCAGGAAACTGATCGCCTCCCTATCCAAATGGTTGGTCGGTTCATCGAGGACTAGCACCTCGGGTCGGATTATCAGAAGTGCGGCGAGCTTCAACCGCGCGCGCTGGCCCGGCGAGAGTGTCATCAACAGCCGGTCGCTTCCAGACTCTGTGAACTCCGCCAGGCCCAGCCCGTCTAATGCGTGGTTCACCCGCCCATCCAATGACCACACGTCCAAAGAATTCAACTGGGCAAGAACATGGTCATAATCCGAAGAACAATCGTCCCGACCAGAAGCGATAGCCTGCGCAAGCTGCTCGAAACGCGCGAGCAGCTTTTTCAGCGGCATCAGAACCGAGTCGAGGAATTGGGCGACGCTGCCGGTGAAGGATTCTGGATCGGGAAGTCGCTGAGGAACGACGCCAGATACAACTCGCCCTGAATCCGGAGTCAATTCTCCGGCGAGGATTCTCACGAGCGTGGACTTGCCGACCCCATTCGGGCCGACCAAGAAGGCGCGCTCACCGCTAGAGACACACAGGCTGACGTGGTCAAGGACGGGTCGGGACCCGTAAGAAAAGGAAACAGCATCGAGGATAATTGCGGGCATGGTGATCTCCGGGACGTAGCAGAAACTATGGTCACGTCTCAGCAGCGCTGAGTGGAGATCACATCGACACCGGAACTACGCACTCCTCATATCAAGAACACACCAAGAACGCCATCGGCAAATCCGACTCGATTCTACACGGTGCGCCGAGCCGACGTGGTATCTCCCACCCGACCTTGGCACGAAAATGTCGGAGGGGAGCAATACACTGGAGGCATGTCTATCGATCCTCATTCTGATCCACAGGCCCCGGGCGGGCCGGCCCAGCCGGACGCGCCCTCGCTTGCGCCGGAATCAACTACCGCAACCCTGGAGCGCACGCGCGAAGAGCGCGAGCCAGGCGATGAGGATCGCTACGCTCACTACGTGCGCAAGGATCGCTACACGCAGTCCGCGATCGAAGGCGGGCCTGTGGTGGCGTTATGCGGGAAGGTGTGGACCCCGGTGCGTAACCCGGATCGGTACCCGATCTGCCCCACGTGTAAGGCGATCTACCAAAACCTTGGCAACGGCGGGGGAGCATGGCCGTTCGGCCCGAACCCGCCGGGTGGAGACGGCAAGTGAGCGCCCGCTCACCCCATCCCCGCTCTGTTTCAGTATCGGCAGCCCAGAACCTCCCTCCCGTCTACCCGCAACGTGCTGCGTGGGGAACGGCCGGGTCTCTGCGCGCCTGGCAGGCGGCGGCCCTCGAACAGTACCTCGCGGATACCCCGCGGGACTTCCTCGCGGTAGCGACCCCGGGCGCGGGTAAGACCACCTTCGCTCTGCGGGTGGCCACCGAGCTCATGGCCCGCAGGATCGTCACCGAGGTGACGGTGGTATGCCCCACGGAGCACCTGAAGTATCAGTGGGCGGATGCCGCCGGGCGCGTCGGCCTCAAGCTGGACCCGGACTTCTCGAACTCGCAAGGCAACCTAGGAGCCTCCTTCAACGGTGCTTGCGTCACCTACGCGCAGGTGGCCCGTTCCCCGCTTTTCCACCGCCACCGCACCTCGGCGCGTTCCACCCTCGTCATCTTTGACGAGATCCACCACGGCGGCGACGCGTTGAGCTGGGGAGACGGCATCCGTGTGGCCTTCGAACCGGCGAAGCAGCGCCTGTCACTCACCGGTACGCCCTTCCGCTCCGATTCGGCGGCGATCCCGTTCGTCACCTACGAACCCGACGCCGACGGCGTGCCCCGCTCGAAGGCGGACTACACATACGGCTACGCCGAGGCGCTGGCCGATCATGTGGTGCGCCCGGTCATGTTCCTGTCATACACGGGAAGCATGCGCTGGCAGACCAAACACGGCGAAGTGATGAACGCTCAGCTAGGCGAGGCCATGACGAAGGACATGGAAGCCCAGGCCTGGCAGACGGCGCTCAACCCGTCCGGAGACTGGATCAAAGCGGTGCTCGGCGCCGCGGATGATCGGCTGACGGTCGTCCGCCAAGGTATGCCCGACGCGGGCGGCCTCGTCATCGCGACGGACCACAAGACGGCCCGCGCCTACGCCGACATCCTCGCGCAAATCACGGGCGAGGATCCCACGGTGGTCCTCTCCGACGACGACCGCGCCTCGGACCGCATCGCCGAATTCTCCGGTGGCACGCAACGCTGGATGGTGGCCGTGCGCATGGTGTCGGAGGGCGTGGACGTGCCGCGCCTGGCGGTGGGCGTGTACGCCACATCAACCTCCACACCGCTCTTCTTCGCCCAGGTGATCGGCCGTTTTGTGCGCTCGCGATCGCGCGGGGAGACGGCGTCGGTGTTCCTCCCCTCGGTGCCGCACCTGCTGGCCCTCGCGGGCGAGCTGGAAAAGGAGCGCGACCACGCCCTCTACGTTCCCTCGGACGACCCCGAGGACTTGCTGGAGGCGGCCAACCGCGCCGAGAGGGCCTCCGACGAGCTGGCGGGCGTGGGATACGCGGCGCTGTCGGCAGACGCCACGTTTGACCGGGTGGTCTTCGACGGGGACGATTTCGGATCCTGGGCCGCCGTCGGCTCGGACGAGGAGGCGGACTTCCTCGGGATCCCCGGCCTGCTCGAGCCGGACCAGGTGGCCACTTTGTTGCGTGAGCGTCAGGCGGAGCAAAAGAAGAGCACGGGCAAGGCCAGCGAGGCGCGCAGCACCGTCATGGATTCACGACGCCGGCGCGAGGCCCGCAAGCAACTTTCTAGCCTCGTGGCCGCCTACGCCGCAAAGACGCACCGCCCGCACGCGCTCATCCACACCGACCTGCGCCGAGTCTGTGGCGGGCCGGAGGTGGCTCGCGCCTCGCTCGAAGAGGTCGAGGCTAGGATCGTGAAGATCCAGCGGTGGTTTGTGGGTCGAAACTAGCCGAGGGCGCCGGATCCGATCCGGCGCCCTCGCGTGCTTGGACGCGTCCTGATGGGCTCAGCGAACTGCGTGCCCTAGCCCTGTGCTATCCGCGCTCAGTGTGCTGTTCGCGCCGGGTGATGTCCACCATGACGGTGGGGAGGGCCGGGTCGCCCTCGGACAGGCGCCAGGCCGGGTAAGGCAGAGCCGCACGGGAGTTGCGGTGCTGCTCGGCGGCGTGGGCGAGGGAGTTGCGGGCGATGTACCGTTCGTCAACGGTCCCGTCCTCGACCAGCTTGACCTGCAACGGGCGTGCCTCGTGCTCGGCAAGGTAGGCCAGGCCCGCCTCCCAGGTGTCTGCGGCGACCACGATCTCCTCGAGCGCGCGGCCCGTCTCGTCGTGGGTGCGCCCGGCCACTTTCAGCCCGCCCACCGAGGTCTTCGAGTCGGACTTCTTCGCCACGCCCTCCATGGTGCCGTCCTCGCCCTCGCGCGCCACGAGCTTGTAGACGAGCTGGGCGGTGGGCTGGCCGGATCCGGTGACGAGGCGGGTGCCCACACCGTAGGAGTCGACCGGGGCCGCATTGAGGGCCGCGATCGCATACTCGTCGAGGTCGGAGGTGACGGTGATCTTCGTCGTCGTCGCACCCAGATCGTCGAGCTGCTTGCGCACCTTGAAAGCCTGAGCCACGAGGTCGCCCGAATCGATACGGACCGCGCCGAGCTCACCGCCGGCCTCGCGGGCCACGCGGACGGCCAGCTCTACGCCCTTTTCCACGTTGTAGGTGTCTACCAGGAGCGTGGTGTCGGTGCCCATCGTGGCGATCTGTGCGCGGAAGGCCTCTTCCTCCGAGTTGTGCAGAAGGGTGAAGGAGTGGGCGGCGGTGCCGATCGGCCGGATACCGTACAGGCGCCCGGCCTCCAGGTCCGACGTGCCGGTGAAGCCTCCGATGACGGCGGCGCGCGCGGCGGCGACCGCGGACCATTCGTGGGTGCGGCGCGCCCCCATGTCGAGGCAGGGGCGGTCGTGTGCCGCGATCGTCATGCGGGAGGCGGCGGTGGCCACGGCCGAGTCGTAGTTGAGGATGGACAGTAACACGGTTTCAAGCAGGACCGTCTCAGCGAACGTGCCCACCACTGTCATGATGGGCGAGCCGGGGAAGTACAGCTCGCCTTCCCGGTACCCGTAGATGTCGCCGGTGAAGGTGAAGTCGGCCAGATAGGCCAGGGTGTCCTCGGAGACGACGTTGGCCTGGCGCAGGTAGTCGATCTCCTCGGGCCCGAAGCGGAAGTTCTTCACGGCCTCAAGCGCGCGCCCCACGCCCGCGACCACGCCGTATCGGCGGTGGCCGGGAAGGCGACGGCCGAAGACTTCGAAGACGGAGCGGCGGTTGGCGGTGCCGGACTGCATCGCCGATTCGATCATGGTCAACTCGTACATGTCTGTGAGCAAGGCAGTGCTAGTCTTAGGTGTCATGTCTTAACGGTAACTCTCTTGGCAAAAATCTTCTGCACCTTTGCTCGGCTTGCTGTTTTACTCACCCAAAAAGGCGCGGTGGTCTACTATGGAAAGCGTGCAAATAGGGAGTCAGAGAATCCAAAGACCGATGGTGAGCCCCCGCCCGAGCACGCAACAGTCCGCTTCGGGTTGGCGCACCGTGGTGCATAATGACCCCGTTAACCTCATGACATATGTTCAATGGGTTTTTGAAAGCTACTTCTCCATGCCCACGCGCCTGGCGTACGCGAAGATGATGGAGGTTCACAACGCGGGCCGCGCCGTTGTCTCCACTGGCCAGCGAGAGCAGATGGAACGCGACGCGCAGGCGATGCACACCTACGGCCTGCGGGCCACGATCGAGGAGGGCGAATGCTGACAGCGTTCCGCATCGCGCGCGGCGGCTACCTCGCCCACATCGACGACGACGAGCGGCGGGTCCTCGCCGGGCTGGTCAAGGATACGGTCTGGTTGCTCGGCTCGGACGTCGACCACGAGGCCGAGCGCCGCTCCCAGACGGTCGACCCGGATGATCCACTCGCGCAGTTGGAGGCCGACGTCGTGGACATCGCCGACGCGATCGCAACGGAGGGCGAGCCGCGGGCGCGAGCCCCGTACGACGTCGTCGTCGAGCAACTGTTGCCCGACATGAGCGAGGACCCGGACGAGGCGGCCGCGCTACGCGAGCTGACGGAGACGTCGGTGGCCTCGCAGAAGATCGAGAATCTGGTGACGGTTTACCAGGGTTTGGAGTCGGCGCGTGGAGGCGGGGATGTGCTCGTGGCCAACGAGGACGCGCCCGCGTGGATGAGCGCGCTTAATGACGTGCGGATCGTGCTCGCGGCGCGGCTCGGGATCAACGACGAGGAGTCCTCCGAGGCTGTCGCTGAGCGCGTGCGCCCGTTCCAGCATGGCGAGAGTTCTGCCGAGCCAAGCACGGACGACGTCCTCGCGATCGTGTACTCGATGAGCACCTGGTGGCAAGATTCACTGGTGACCGCCGTGAGGAACAAGGCTCTGCGCCGGTAGTATTCACCGTATGGACGATTCACCCATAGGTGTGTTCGACTCTGGCGTGGGCGGGCTGACGGTCGCGCGTGCGATCATGGATCAGTTGCCCGGCGAATCCATTACCTATATTGGTGACACCGCCAACAATCCCTACGGCCCGAGGCCAATCGCGCAGGTGCGCGAGCTCGCGCTGGAAATCATGGACAAGCTGGTTGACTCCGGCGTGAAGATGTTGGTCATTGCGTGCAATTCGGCGTCGGCGGCGGTGCTTCACGACGCGCGGGAACGCTACACCGCATCCAAGGGCATCCCGGTGGTGGAGGTGATCCATCCGGCGGTGCGAGCGGCGGTGCGCGTGACGATCAACAACCGCATCGGCATCATCGGCACGCGGGCCACGATCGAATCCGGCGCCTACGAGGACGCCTTCTCGGTGGTCCCCAGCATCACTCTGACGGCGGGGGCGGCACCGCGCTTCGTGGAGTTCGTGGAAAACGGGATCACCACCGGCCCCGAGCTGCACGCGGTGGCCGAGGAGTACCTGGCCCCGATCAAGGAGGCGGGCGTGGATACCCTCATCCTGGGGTGCACGCACTATCCGATCCTGGCCGGCGTGATTTCCTACGTGATGGGTGAGGACGTCGCGCTCGTCTCATCCGCTCAAGAAACCGCGCGCGACGTCTACCGGGAGCTGACCGCGCGCGCCCTGCTGCGCGACCCCGGCGCGCCCGCGCCCACCCACACCTTCCAATCCACGGGCGACGCCCACGAATTCCAAACACTTGCTCGCCGATTCCTCGGCCCAGAGGTGGCGAGCGTTCAACAGCTCGGGGGGAAAGCATCGTGAAACTGACCATTATCGGGTGCTCGGGGTCGATGTCGGGCAAGGATTCGCCGGCCTCCGCCTACCTGTTGCAGGCCACCGGCGTGGATCACGCGGGTCAGGAGCGGGTGTGGTCGATCGTCTTGGACTTCGGGCCAGGCGCGATGGGGCACCTGTTGCGCTACGTAGATCCGGCGCGCCTAGATGGCATGTTCCTTTCCCACCTGCACGCCGATCACTGCGCGGACATCGTGGGCATGCAGGTCTACCGCCGCTGGTATCCCGAGGGTGCGCTGGGTCCGATCCCGGTGTTTTCTCCCGGCGACGGCGCCGCCCGCACCCGCGGGATCGCCGATGACCCGCTCGAGGAGACCTACGCCAGCGAGTTCGAGTTCCAGCAGATCAAGCCGGGGGACTCGGTCAAGGTTGGACCGATGGAGGTGGAGTTCTTCGCGGGCTACCACTCCGTTCCTGCGGTGGCGATGCGGATCACCGGCCCATCCGAGGCCGATCCGGAGCGCCGCGTGAGCCTGACCTACACGGGGGATACCGACTATATTTCGAGCGTGGTGGACGCGGCCCGCGGGGTCGACCTCCTCCTGTCCGAGGCCGCCTTCGAGGAGGGGCGCGACCTCGTGGAGGGGATCCACATGACGGGCCGGCGCGCCGGCGTCCTGGCGAGCGAGGCCGGGGTCGGGCGGCTGTTGCTGACCCACCTACAGCCGTGGACGAGTCCTGTGCGCACCGTCAAGGACGCCCGGTCCGTCTACGACGGCGACGTGGAGGCCGTGCGCGCGGGGGCCGTTTACAAGATCTAGCTCGGCCGGTACGCCGGGGGCTGCGCGCGGCGAGTGTTCGCGTCGGGTGTTGGTGCCGGACCGGTCGGGGCGGATTTGTCGGAGGTGGGGAGTAGGCTTGAGGCATGAGTGAATTCAGTCGAAAAGACGGGCGCGCCACCGATCAGCTACGCCCGATCCGTATTACCCGCAAGTATCTCGACCAGGGCGAAGGCTCGGTTTTCGTCGAATTTGGGCGCACGAAGGTGCTGTGCGTGGCATCGCTGACGGAGGGCGTTCCGCGCTGGCGTAAGGATGGCGGGCTCGGCTGGGTGACGGGCGAGTACTCCATGCTCCCGCGCGCCACCGACACGCGTTCCCAGCGCGAATCGGTCAAGGGCAAGGTGGGCGGACGCACGCAGGAGATCTCGCGCCTCATCGGACGTTCGCTGCGAGCGGTGGTCGACTTCGCGGCGCTGGGGGAGAACACGATTGTGCTTGACTGCGACGTGCTGCAGGCCGACGGCGGAACCCGTACCGCATCCATCACCGGCGCCTACGTGGCGCTTGCCGACGCGGTCACCTTCGGCGTCGAACAGGGCTGGATCAAGCCGCGACGCGGCACCCCCGTGCTACGCGACTCAATCTCGGCGATTTCGGTGGGCATCATTGACTCGGTGCCCTGCCTCGACCTCCCATACGAGGAGGACGTGCGCGCGCAGACGGATATGAACGTGGTCATGACGGGTTCGGGCGAGTTCGTGGAGGTGCAGGGCACGGCGGAGGAAACCCCGTTCTCGCGCTCCGAACTCGGAGCGCTTCTCGACCTGGCCGCGAAGGGCAACACCGAGCTGGCTCAGCTGCAGAGGGCCGCGCTCGAATCCGACGGCCCGGTCACGCTGGGGGAGTTCGCATGATCCTCGCCACCCGAAACGCCCACAAGGTCACAGAGGTGCGGGCAATCCTCGCGCCGCTGCTGCCCGAAGGATTCGTACTTGAAGCCGTGCCGGAAAGCCTGCCCGAACCGGTGGAGGACGGCGCCAGCTTTGCAGAGAACGCGATTATCAAGGCCACTCAGGTGGCGCGCGAACTCGGTGTGCCGGCCATCGCAGACGACTCCGGCCTGTGCGTGGACATCATGGGCGGCGCACCTGGAATCTTCTCCGCGCGCTGGAGCGGCCACCACGGTGACGACGCCGCCAATCTCGATCTTCTGCTCGCCCAGCTAGCAGACGTCAAGCCTGAACAGCGCGGTGCCAGATTCGTCTGCGCGGCGGCGTTGGCGATGCCCGACGGCAGCGTCGTCGTGGAAGAAGGGCAGATGCGTGGCAGCCTGCGCTACGAGCGCGCCGGGGAGGGCGGCTTCGGCTACGATCCGATCTTCGAAGCCGAGGGCTACGGCGTGACAAACGCCGAACTACCCCCGCAGGAGAAGAACGCGATCTCGCACCGGGCGCGAGCGCTCGCCGCGTTGGCCCCGCACATCGCGAAGATCCTCTAACGCGGACCGGGCGCTGGCCAACCCACTCGGGCGCGCTTTGCCCGGCGCCGTGGGAGTCTTAGACGTGCCCGAGCAGCGCGAGCGCTTGGCGCACGACGGGCAGGTGCTTGGGGAGGATCTCGGCCTGAAGCTCGGGTGTGTGGAGCTCGCCGGGGGTGAACCAGTTGACCTCGAGGGAGTCGGAGGAGACATTGCAATCGCCGAGCACGGGGATGATGTAACACAGGGAGACGGCGTGCTGGCGCGGATCGTGCCAGCCCTCGCCCGGCGTCGGGAAGTACTCGGCCACCGTGAAGGGAACCAGCGAGGTTGGAAGCTGGGGCAGAATCATTTCGCCCAGGTCCTTTTCGAGGTGGCGGCGTAGTGCCTCGCGGATCTTCTCGTGGTAGAGCACGCGGCCGGAGACGAGCGAGCGGGTCAGGCCCTCGTCGGTGACAGTCAATAGCAGGCCCACGGAGGCCAGCGAGCCGTCGTCGTGAAGGCGAACGGGCACGGCGTCGACGTAGAGAATCGGCACCTTACGGCGCACAAAAGCGAGGTCTTCGGGCGATAACCAGGGTCCCATGTCGGAAGATGCAACGTCACTCATACTTCGATTGTGCCAGCATCGAGGCGAAGAATCCGCGTTGATTCGGACAATTTGCCACTGGTGAACGCCTCACCCGAGCGCGCGGGCCGGGGGTGTGGCAAAGTGGAACCGTGGAGAAATACGAAAGGCCTGTGATGGGCGTGGCGCTCGTGTTCTGCGTCGTCATGCTGGTGATCGGCTGGGTGAGCGTCGCCATGGCCGGTTTCTCGGCCGGGCTCATCGCCACTGCCGTGCTCGGGACGCTCGCGGTCGGCGCCGGCGTGTGGGGGTGGCGCCAAGACTCGGCCTATTGGGTGGGCGCAGGTGCGCTCGGAGCAGGCCTCCTGTTGCCCACCGTCGCGGGCATCGTGCCGATGATCGTCGGCTTCATCATCTTTATCTTGCTCATCACCTTGAGGCTATTCCTGAACAACTAACAGAAAGAAGGAAACATGTCTGACGTACGGCTCACGGTGGGCCAGGAGGCCCCCGATTTTACCCTGGATACGGTCGACGGCCCCGTCACCCTGTCCCACGAGATTGAGCGCGCCGAGCAGGGCGTGATCGTCTACTTCTACCCACGCGCCATGACCCCCGGCTGCACCACTGAGGCCTGCGACTTCCGCGACTCCGAGAACTCGCTGAAGTCTGCCGGCTACACGGTGATTGGCATCTCGCCCGACTCGGTGGATTCGATCCGCAAGTTCGTGGACAAGGAGTCTCTCAACTTCCCGCTCGCCTCCGACCCGGACAAGGCCGTCATGAGGGCCTACGGCGCGTTTGGCAAGAAGATGAACTACGGCAAGGAGGTGGAGGGCGTGATCCGCTCCACCGTGGTGGTGGGTAAGGACGGCAAGGTTGTCCTGCCGCTGTACAACGTGAAGGCCACCGGGCACGTGGCGCGCCTGCGCCGCGAGCTGGGCATCGACCCCGCCTAGACATTCATCGGCCGCCTCGCCGCCACCTCGTTTTTGGAATGGGGTGGCGGCGAGGATACACTTCTGCTGAGCGCGAGTGGCGGAATTGGCAGACGCGCTGGATTTAGGTTCCAGTGCCCTCGGGCGTGCGGGTTCAAGTCCCGCCTCGCGCACTCTTCTTTCGTTTGCCGCCCTACCCTTCCCCGTAAAGCGCCTTGAGTTCACGCGCGTAGCGCCGCGCCACCGCCTCGCGCTTGACCTTGAGGGAGGGGGTAAGCATCCCGTTGTCTACGGTCAGGTCGGGGTAGATGACCGTGAACTTGCGGATGGACTCCGCGCGGGAGACCCGCTTGTTGGTCTTCTTGATGGCGCGCTCGAGTGAGGCGAGCACCTCGGGGTGGCGGGCTGCCTGGGTGACGTCCATCGCTGGCAGGTCGTGGGCGCCAAGCCAGCCGGGCAGCATCTCGGCGTCTAGCGTGATGAGGGCGCCGACGAACGGTTTCTTGTCCCCCACCACAATGACCTGGGAGATGAGCGGGTGGGAGCTGAGCGGATCCTCGAGCGCGGCGGGGGAGACGTTCTTGCCGCCGGCCGTGACGATGATTTCCTTCTTGCGCCCGGTGATGGTGAGGTAGCCCTGCCGGTCGAGTGTGCCGAGATCGCCGGTGTGGAACCAGCCCTCGGAATCGAAGGCCTCCGCCGTGGCCTCGGGGTCGTTCTGATATCCGCGAAAGATCTGCGGGCCGCGAACCAGGATTTCGCCGTCGTCGTCGATCTTGATCTCGGTGGTCGGCATCGGCACGCCGACGGTGCCCATCTTGATCGAGTCCACGAGGTTGACGGTGGCGGCGCCGGTACATTCTGTCAGGCCCCAGGCCTCGAGGACCGTCAGCCCGATCCCGCGGAAGAAGTGTCCGGTGCGTTTGCCCAGCGGGGCGCCGGCGGCGACGGCGTAGTGGCAGTCCGCGCCGATGATGTTCGTGATCTTGGAAAACACCAGCTTGCGCGCGACCGCGTGCTTGAGAGAGCGGATGGGGCCGCGCCCGCGCTCGGAGTAGGCGACGGCGACGTTGGCCGCCCACCTAAAGATCTTGCGTTTGAGGCCGGAGCCGGCCTTGGCTTCGGCGGCGTTGTAGATCTTCTCTAGCACGCGCGGCACCACGAGTAGGCCGGAGGGCTTGAAGGTCTTGAGGTCGGAGATCAGGTTCTTGATGGAGGGGGTGTGCCCGACGACCCCGCGCCCGGCGATAGTGAAGAAGAACACGGAGCGGGCCATGACGTGGGCGAGGGGGAGGAAGAGGAGGACGCGGGTCTCGGGGGTGTCGATGACCTGGCGCATGTGGGGAATGGTGTTCAACGTGATATCCACGAAGTTGCCGTGCGTGAGCTCGACCCCCTTGGGGCGCCCCGTGGTGCCGGAGGTGTAGATGACGGTGGCCAGGGTGTCGAGGGTGAGGCGGCTGCGGCGCCCGTCGATCTCGGACTGGTCGATCGTCTCACCCTGGGCGTAGAGCTTGACGAGGGCGTCTTGGTCGAAGGCGAGGACCCGGCCGAGGGCGGGTGTGCGCTGCGATTCGACGAGTGCCTGCTGGGCGTGCGTGTCGGTGACGACGAAGCGGATGGCTGAGTTTTCCAGGATCCAGCGCACCTGCTCGGCGGAGTCGGATTCGTAGATCGGCACGACGACGAGGCCCGCGCTGAGTGCCGCCATGTCCACGAGGCTCCATTCGTAGGAGGTGGCGGCGAAAATCGCAATGGCGTCACCTTCGTTGAGTCCTTCGGCGACCAGGCCGCGGGCGACGGCGTTAACGTCGGCGAGGTATTCGGTGGTGGTCATCGGCGTCCAGACGCCGAGGGTGCTTTGCCGCTCGATGCAGATCTGGTCCGGATGGGCTTCCTGGCGGCGGGTGAGGAGCCAGGGGATGTTCATCCAGGGCTCGGGCGTGACGTACCGCTTCCCGGAGACGATACCGCCTCGACGCTTCTTGACCATGTTTCCCCCTCAGTCGACGAATGCTACGCCAGCGTAACTAAAGGCTACGTTACCGTAACTAGACGTGGGGTGCGGGGTGATTTGCCGGCGTGGGGCACGCGACACAGGCGGCGGGATGGAGACTACGCCGAAGGGCCGGTGTTGGGGGATGCTGCGGCGCTAGGATGGGCGTATGAAGATCGCGCGACTTTCTCTGGATCAGGGCCCTCGCTTCGCCGTCGTCGACGAGGCCACCGGCAACTATCACGTGCTTGCGGACGACCCTCTGTATGCCGGGATCAACCCGACGGGACAGGTCGTCTCCGCGAGCGACGCCAACCTTGTGGCGCCCATGCTCCCGCGCTCGAAGGTGATCGGCTTCGGCGATAACTACAACCGCCCCGACTACCGCCCGGATCCGGCCACGGTTCCGACCACCTTTTTGAAGCCGAACACCGCTGTCGTCGGGCCAAACGTGCCGATCGTGGCGCCGGCATGGTCGGGAAACATCATCCACGAGGCCGAGCTCGCCGTCGTCATTTCGCGCCTGTGCAAGGACGTTCCGGTCGAGCGTGCCAACGAGGTGATCTTCGGCTACACGGTGGGCAACGACGTCGCCGATGGTCTCACCCAAAAGTCCGACCTGCAGTGGGCGCGGGCGAAGGGCTTTGACACCTCCTGCCCGATCGGTCCGGTGATCGTCACAGATCTCGATATCTCGAACCTGGAGATCACGCTGTCGGTGGACGGCGAGGTCAAGGGTAGGGGCACGACGGCCGACCTGGCTCGTTCCGTCCCGGAGCTTGTTGCGCTCGCCTCGTCGATGTTCACGCTCCTGCCGGGTGACATCATCCTCAC
>JALEWQ010000094.1 GCA_022783305.1 Trueperella sp.
CAACGACGACGGCAGCGTGCTTCGTGCAACGCGCCTTGCCGCCACGTCGGTGCACGGCCCGATCTTCGGGCCCCTCGACCTGACCCTCACCCCCGGCACGCTCTGCATCGTGCACGGCACCTCCGGGTCGGGACGCTCAGCCCTCCTGCTCGCCCTCGCCGGCCGACTTCGCCGCGTGACGGGCGAGCTGCTCGTTGCCGGGCACGACGCCGCCTTCGACACCCGCGCGGTGCTCTCCCTCGCGAGCGTTGGCCGCATCGGGCAGTACGCCGCCCCCGATGACCGGCTGACTGTGGGCGAACTCATCGGCGAACGCGCCGTCCAGGACGGCATCAGGCTGAGCCAGGCCGTTGACCGCGCCGAAGAGATCGAGGACTTCCTCGGTTACCGCATCGACCGTGGCGCGCTATACAAGGACCTGCCCGCCGCCGAGAAGACGATGCTGTGTGCGGGGCTCGCGATGCTGCGCCCGGCGGCCGTCGTCGTCGTGGACGAGGCGGACCACGACGTGCCCGCCCACCAGGTCGCCACGCTGTTCGCCACGCTGCAACGCCTGGCCACCATGGAGAACAACGTCGTCATCCTCAGCGCATCGAACGCGAACGCGGCGCCCGTCGGCGCGATGCGCGTCCACCTCGCGCCCACCAAGCTCTCGCGAGTCCACAAGATCGAAGAGCCGCCCGTCGCCATCGACGAGGCCACCGTGGCCCCGGAGGAAGTCGAGCCGCTCGACCCGGACCTGGAGGAGACCGTCGTGGCGAAGGTTGGCGAGGAAGGCACGGAGGAATAATGATCAAGCCGCTGCGCGCCGCGGGCCTCGAATTCAAGCATTTCCGCGGAATCCCCGTCATCGCCCTCGTCTTCATCCTCATCGTCCCCACCCTCTACGGCGGCATCTACCTGCACGCCAACTGGGACCTGTACAACGAGATCGGCAAGGTCAAGGTCGCGATCGTCAACGGCGACAAGGCGGTTGAATACGGCGAACAAACCATCGACGCCGGCTCCCTGTTCGTGCAGGCCATCAAGAACCAGGAGGGTTTCGACTGGCAGTTCATGGACGACGAGGCGGAGGCCGAGCGGCTCCTGCACGAGGGCGAGGTCTACATGATCGTCTCCGTGCCCGAGAACTTCTCGGCGAACCTCGTCGCCGCCGGGCGCTTCCAGCCCGAACGCGCCACCATCACCTTCCACCGCGACGACGCCAACGGTTTCATCGCCGGCTCCCTCCTGTCCCAGATGCAGGCGCTCATCCAGGAGCAGGTCAACGCGGCGGTGGGGGAGGCCTACTTCTCCACTCTGTTCGGGCAACTGTCCGTGATCCGCGACGGCATGAACACCGCCGCCGACGGCGCCCGCCAGCTCTCCGACGGCCTCAGCCAGGCGGCGGATGGGGTCTCCGCCCTCAACGAGGGGCTCTCCGGCCTCGACGTGCCCGAAATGCAGGACGACATGAAACAGCTCTCGGACGCGATGGCCACCCTCAACCGTGGCGCCACGAGCGTGCTGCTCGGCGTCTCCGGGGCAACGGGCTCGGTCTACGGGCTGGAGAACGTCGCGGACGGCGTGAAGGTCGGCAAGGACAACGTCAAGGCCGCGCTCGAGCCCCTGCGCAATTACGTCAACAACAACTTGCCCAAGCTCCAGGACGACGCCGTCAACCTCGCCGGGGTCAGCGCCGAGCTATCCGGGAGCGCGAACTCGACGATCGGGAGGACGAACTCCGCCCTCGACGCCGTCAACAAGGCCCTCCTCCAACTCGCCGTCAACCCCGACCTGGCCAACGACCCCGACTTCCTCGCCCAGCTCCAAGAGGACATCGCCGCGTCCTCCTCGCTGCTCGGCGACCTGTCCGCCAGCGTCTCCGGCCAGCTCTCCCTGACCTCGAGCCTGCAGGCGAACATCGACTACAACGCCACCAAATCCGCGGTGGACGCCGCGGACTCGGCGATGGCGGCGATCGACTCCTCCTTTGACAACCTGGACACCGCGCTGCGCAACTTCGGCTCTTCGGCGAACGACATCCGCACCGGCGTTGACCAGATCAACGAGGGCAAGAACCAGCTGAACACCCTGCTATCCGGCCTGAGCGGCAAGCTGCCCGAGGCGATCGCAGGCCTGGAGCAGCTGGTCAGCGGGGTCTCCCAGCTCGACCTTGCGATGCAGCAGCTTGACTCCGGCGCGGCCACCCTTGCCGACGGGCTCGAGCAGGGCGTGGCTCAGATCCCGGAACTGACCGACTCGGAGGTCGACCGCCTCGCTGAGATCATGTCCTCCCCGGTCAGCATCGACGTCATCATCGACAACAACGCCGAAACGTATGGCCGCGGCCTGGCACCGTTCTTCTTCTCTATCGCGCTGTGGATCTCCTCGGTGACATTCTTCCTCGTCATGCGGACGCTACCGGGCCGGGCGTTGCTCTCCCGCTCCGGGACCCTGGCCATGACATTGCAGGGATTTGCGCCGTTCGCGGTGATGGGCGTGGCCTCCTCACTGATCATGGGGCTGGGGGTGTGGGGCCTGCTCGGCCTGCACCCGGTCCACCCGTGGCGTTTCATCCTTCTGCTGATCGTGGCGGTGCTGGCGTTCATGTCGCTGGGGTACGCGGTGCGCCTGTGGCTGGGCTCACCGCAGAGCGCCGTCTTCCTCGTGGCGCTCATCCTGCAGCTGCCGGCGTCGGGCGGAACCTTCCCCACCGAGGTGCTCAACTCCTTCTACCGCGGGCTGTCCTCGATCGCGCCGATGCGCTACTCGGTGGACGCCTTCCGCGTGGCGATCTCCGGCGGCACGGACACCCAGTATTGGGGCTCGCTGGCGGTGCTCGTCATGATCACCGTAGTCTCGATGGCGGCCATGTACATGCTCGTCGGGCGCAGGCGCGTGCTGCGGATGCGCGACCTGCACCCGACCATGGTCACCGGCGAATCCACCGGCGACTACGCCTTCTCGATCCGCCCCCGCTGATTTCCAACCGATCACACACCCGAGCAAAGGAGTCCACATGATCGTCGGAGCCTACGCCGCGATGCCCACCAGCCTTCTTACCGAGGACCGCGTGCGCGGCTTCATCGGCGCGGGCGGCGGGCGCGAGGACTACCGCGGGGTTAAGATCCAGGTGCCGGCCGGCGCCGACGTCGAGACCCGCGCTGCCATGATCAGGCGGCTAGCCGCGATGTGCTAAAAGCACACGCGCCACGGCGGAAAAACCCTAGAATGGCACGGGTGCTTGTCACGGATTGATCGGTGTGGTTACTATGGTCTCGAATTCACTCACTTGGGGTTGTTACTCACTGAGGCAAGACCTAAGGCGTCGTTGAGAGGCCTTAGGTCTTTTTTGTTCTCGGGCGCCAGTGCCGGCGGTATCAGCCACAAAACGAAAGTAGGAGACGATGACGTCGACAGCCACGAGCGCACGCTCAATCATCGACAACGTGGGCGGGGTGGAGAATATTCGCTCGCTGACCCACTGCGCCACCAGACTTCGCTTCGAGCTCGTTGACGCGGGCAAGGCCGACACCCAGGCGCTGGACGGCGTGGACGGCGTCCTCGGCGTCGTGCCGCAGAGCGGGGACCGCCTGCAGGTCATCTGCGGCGGCGGCGTGGAGTCCATGTTCTCGGCGATCAACGCCCTGCCGGAGATGGCGAGCAAGGGCCAGCCTACCGACGCCGAGATCAAGGCGCAGGCACGCTCGAAGGCCCGCGGACGCTTCTCCTGGCTGGACAACTTCTTCGAGTACCTCTCGGATTCCTTCCGCCCGATCCTCGGCGTCCTGCTCGGCGCCTCGCTCATCATCGCCACGACGGCGGTCCTCGACGCCCTGCACATCGTCGACTTCCGCGCCGCCGACAAGTCGGCCACCTGGGTGTTCGTCGATGCGATGTGGCGGGCGGTGTTCTACTTCCTGCCGATCATGGTCGCCTACAACGCGGCGAAGAAGCTCCGCGTTGACCCCTGGCTCGGCGGCACCATCATGGCCGCCCTCATGACGCCGAACTTCATCAGCCTCTCCGACCCCAACGTCGTCTCCGAGACCACGTGTACGACGAACGAAACCCTGGGCACGACGTCGTGCACCTCGAACATCTTCGGCCTGCCGATGCAGCTCAACGACTACGGAGGGCAGGTCTTCGTGCCGCTCATGATGGTGGCGGTCCTCGCCCTCGTCTTCCACGGCCTGAAGAAGATCTTCCCGGCGTCGGTCCAGATGGTGTTCGTGCCGTTTTTCTCCATGCTCGTCATGATCCCCGTGACCGCCTTCCTCATCGGCCCGCTCGGCGTGTGGATGGGCACCGGCATCGGAAGCGGTCTGGCCTGGATGAACACGAATGCGCCGTTTGTCTTCGCCATCCTCATCCCGATGCTCTACCCGTTCCTCGTGCCGCTCGGACTGCATTGGCCGCTGAACGCCCTCATGCTCATCAACATCCAGACCCTCGGCTACGACTTCATCCAGGGCCCGATGGGCGTGTGGAACTTCGCCTGCTTCGGCGCCACCGCCGGCGTCCTCGTCATCTCCCTGCGCGAGCGCGACCTGCGGATGCGCCAGACCGCTTTCGGTGCCCTCGCCGCGGGCCTCTTCGGCGGCATTTCAGAGCCCTCGCTCTACGGTATCCACCTACGCTTCAAGCGCATTTACCCGCGCCTGCTGCTGGGCTGCTTCGCCGGCGGCCTGACGATCGCGTTCCTGTCCGCCCCGTTCAACGGAGTCCAGACCCACGCCTTCGCCTTCACCTCCCTGCTGACCATTTCCGTCTTCAACCCGATGTGGGTCTACGGGGTCTCGATTGCCGTGGCCTTCGTCGTTGCCATGACCGCGATCATCTTCACCGATTACCGCACGCCTGAGGAGCGCGAGGCCGCCCGCGCCGGCGCCTCGGCGAACGCCGAGGGCACAGACGCCGCGGTTGGCGTTGGCGCCGGCGGGATCACCCTCGCCACCGAGGAGGAGGCGGCCGGCGAGGTGACCGGCGCCGAGCACGCGGTGGGCACGACCACCGCGGTGGGCGCACCCGTCGCTGGCGAGGTTGTGACACTGGCCGACGCTGGGGACGCCGTCTTCGCCTCGGGAGCCCTAGGGGAGGGCGTCGGCATCATCCCGGCCGAGTCCGCGATCGTCGCTCCCGTCTCCGGCACGCTACGGACGGTGGCCAAGTCCGGCCACGCGTTCGGCATCAAGACCGACGACGGCGTCGAGGTCCTCGTCCACGTCGGCATCGACACCGTGAAAATGGACGGCGCGGGCTTCGACGTAGCCGTAGCCAAAGGCCAGCGGATCGAGGCGGGCGACCTGCTCGTCACCGTCGACTTCGACGCCGTCACAGCCGCGGGTTACGCCACCACCGTTTTGATGACGGTGACCAACTCGAAAGCCCTCGGCACCGTGAAGCCCGGAGCCCCGGCGTCGGTGAACGCGGGTGATCCCGTCATCGCCATCGAAAGCGCGGCGCTCTAAACATGGAGGTCTTGAGAATCTTCAACAACAATGTGGTCCTGGCTAAGGACCCGGCTCGCGGGGGCGAAGTGATCGTCACTGGCCGCGGGGTCGGGTTTCAGGTCAAGGCCGGGATGGCCGTGGACCCGGCGAAAGTGGTGCGCGTGTTCGTCCCGACGGACGGGCGCGACTCCGACCACGTCGCCGAGCTCCTGGCGGACATCCCGTTGGAGAACATCACTCTCATGACCGACGTGCTGGCACGTGCCGGCCTGCCCGACTCCCTCGCCGGGAGCGCCACGCTCCTCATCGCGCTCGCCGACCACATCGGCTTCGCCATGAAGCGAGCACAGGAGGGGCTCCACATCGCATACCCGTTCCGAAGCGAGGTCTCCACCCTCTATGCCGAAGAATACGAACAGGCGATCCAGATCCTGGCCCACCTCAACGCGGCACTCGGCAAGCAGGGGCGCACGACTCTGCCCGAGGCGGAGGCCACCGCGCTCGCCATGCACCTCGTCAACGCCGGCTTCTCCACCGGCGACCTCTCCTTCACCTACCGCATGACGGGCGTGCTCCAGCAGCTCATCGAGGTCATCGAAGAGTTCTACGGGGTCAACCTCAGCGCCGCCACCGTCTCGGTGGGACGCTTCATCACCCACCTGCGCTACCTATTCGTGCGCATCCATCAACGCAACCAACTCGAAAACAGGCATTCGGCCATCGGCATCGCCATCCGCGACGCCGATCCGCAGGCCTACCAGTGCGCCCGCACACTCGCCTCCCTCATCGAACTCCGGCTCGACCAGCCCCTCACCGGGGACGAGGTGTCCTACCTCGCCCTCCACGTCTCACGCATTGCGCACAACGCAAGCCCAACGCTGCCTCCACAGCCGGAGGCCGGCGCGGATACCCACCGAAAGGAAAACACCATGATCACCAAGACCGCGACGATCGGCTCCTCCGTCGGCCTACACGCCCGCCCCGCCGCACTCTTCACCTCCGCGGTGCAAGGCACCGACCTCGACATCACCATCTCGCTTGGCGGCGAGGAAGCTGATGCCAGCTCGCTACTCGAGGTCATGACCCTCGGCGCCCAACACGGTGACGTCGTCACCCTCAAAAGTGAGGACGACTCAGCCGAGGCAGCCCTCGCTGAGCTCGCAGCCATGCTCGAGCGAGACCTGGACGCTGAGTAATGGCGGGCCGTCGAACACTCTTTGGCATTGGCGTCTCGGCCGGTTTTGCTGCCGCCCCGGTCGTCAAGGTGATGGAAGCCCCCGGCTTCGACCCTCACGAACCGCCAAGCACGGACCCCGCCGGAGACGGCGTGCGCGTACGCGAGGCGATGGCCGCGGTGGCGGCGTCGTTGCGCGAACGCGCCGAGACCGCATCGGAGACCGCGCGCCCCATCCTTGAGGCCACAGCCCAGCTCGCCTCGGATCGCGCGCTGGCCAAGGCCGCGGACAAGAAGCTCAAGGCCGGCTCGGGCCTGACCCGCGCCGTCCACGACGCGGTTGAAGAGTACGCCACGCTGCTGGCCAACCTCGGCGGTTACATGGCCGAACGCGTCACCGACCTCTACGACGTGCGCGACCGGACAATCTGCATGCTGCGCGGCATGCCCATGCCGGGCGTGCCCGACGTCAGCGAGCCGGCGATCCTCCTCGCCTGCGACCTCGCCCCAGCGGAGACCGTGGGGCTGAACCCCGAGGTCATTGCCGGGATCATCACCGAGGGAGGCGGGCCGACCAGCCACACGGCGATCCTCGCCGCCCAGCTTGGCATCCCTGCCGTTGTCAAGGTGCCGGGTGCGATGGAGATCGAGGGAGGCGACGTCGTCGCGATCGATGGCGGCACCGGCGAAGTGGTCGTCTGCCCCACCGCGGAAGACGTCGAGACGTTCGAGGCGCGGGCGAAGATGCGCGAAGCGGTCCTCGCGCAGTCGGTCGGGCCGGGAATGACGGAGGACGGCTACCCCGTCTCGCTGCTGGCCAACATCGGTACGGCGGCCGACGCCGAACACGCCGCCGCGGGCGACGTGGAGGGAGCCGGCCTGTTCCGCACCGAATTCCTGTTCCTTGACCGCGATTCGGCGCCCTCCCTTGAGGAGCAGACGGAGACGTATGCACAGGTGCTTCGGGCGTTCGGCACCCGGCGCGTCGTCGTACGCACGCTTGACGCCGGCGCGGACAAGCCGCTGAGCTTCGCCAATCTCGGCGAGGAGGAGAACCCGGCGCTCGGCCGGCGCGGCCTGCGACTGTCCATGGCCCGCGAGGACCTCATGCTCACCCAACTCGACGCGCTTGCCGCGGCCTACGAGGCCACCGGCAAGGAGGCCGACCTGCGGGTGATGGCGCCGATGGTGGCGACGATGGAGGAGACCACCTGGTTCGCGGAGCGTGCCCGCGAGCGCGGACTGCCCAAGGTTGGCATCATGATCGAGGTTCCCGCCGCGGCGATCCGGGCCAAGGACCTGCTCTCGGTGGCTGACTTCGCCTCGCTGGGCACCAACGACCTCTCGCAGTACACGATGGCTGCGGACCGCATGCAGGGCGCGCTGTCTGACCTGCTCTCACCGTGGCAGCCCGCCGTGCTGCAGATGATCAAGTTCGCCTGCAAGGGCGGCGACGCCACGGGCAAGCCGATCGGCGTGTGCGGCGAGGCGGGAGGCGATCCGCTGCTCGCGTTGGTGCTGGTCGGACTGGGTGTGAGCTCGCTGTCGATGGCACCGCCGAAGGTGGCGGCCGTGCGTGCGGCCCTGCGTCTGCACTCGCGCGCCACCTGCCAACAGATGGCTGCCTATGCGGTGGATGCGCAAACCGCGTCTGACGCGCGTGCTGCTGTCGAGCAGTTGGCTCACCCCAGGATGAGAGGGCTGTTGTAGCGGCGCTGCGGCGCTCTGGTGTTG